>JAYUKI010001391.1:0-6938 GCA_043764595.1 Myxococcales bacterium
CCGCGTGTCACCGAGACCGGCGTCGACGACATCCAGCGCGCCGTCTGCCACCACTTCAAGCTGACCGAGCGCGAGCTCTGCTCGAAGGATCGCCACAAGAGCATCGCCTTCGCGCGGCACGTGGCCATGTACCTCTGCAAGCAGCGCCTCAAGTCGAGCTTCCCCGAGCTCGGTCGCGCGTTCGGCAACCGCGACCACACCACCGTGATGAGCGCGGTTCGCAAAGTCGAAGGCCTCCGGGAGAACGATCCCGAAGTGCGTGCCCACATCGAAGCTCTCGAGCGAAAGCTCAACGGCTGAAACATCCAAACGGACGACTGAGTCCAATCGCCCACACCCGAGCGATCAGGGACAAAAGCCGTAGGTCACGCCCGCCACCACGCGCGGAGTCGCGAACGGCCCGCAGCCGCCGCACGCGGTCGGGTCGCCTATTTTGCAGAGGCGTCGGCAGCTGGAAAACCCACTGCTCGGGATGCAGACCCGTCCAGCTCCACACTCGGCGTCGGCGTTGCACACGCCGCTCTGCAGTTGGACGTTCCTCACCTTGAGGCACTCCACGGCATTCGCGCTCGGGCGGTACACGCACCCGGCCGCGACGAGATCGCCGGGCTTGAAGCCACACGAGCCTTCGTCGCCGTAGTCGCAGGTGACGGCGCACGCCGTGTACTGGACCGTGGGGCCGCCGTCGGATTCGGACTTTGGGTACGTTCCGCAGGTGCTTTCGCGCGGGCCCGTGCAAGCGGCGCCGGCGGTCTCGCATGGGGCGCGGCACACGCCAGTTGCACACACGAGGCCTCTCGCGCATTCGCGTGTTCCCAGACAAGGTCGCCCTGCGAGCCCCGTGCCCGCGGGCACGCAGGCTTTGTTGCCAGCGTCGTCCAAATCGCACGTGTCGGTCGCGCTGCATCCGCACTGTGGAGCAAGCCCGCATGGGGTCGCGCAGGTGGAGGCATCCAGGGGCGTGGCGTCCGTCGGGCCGTCCGAGGCCGTCCCAGAGTCGAACGCGGTTGCGGCATCTCCGGGCGATGGCAGGCTCGCGTCCGAAGTGGGCACTCGGTCCAGCGGAGGAGAATCCCCTGTTGCGCATCCGACGACGCAAGCCGAAACCAAGAGTCCGAAGCCGACGGCACGAACCAAATAGGGACTCTTCTTCATAATGTCTCGATGCGCTCCGGTGGACTCCGGACTAGCACCCCATTTCGATATGGCACGCAAAGAGTGCCGTTTTCGCACCAGGAACCATAGGATCCTCAGTCTCACCGAGAACGATTCATTCCTCTTTCCGAGTGGCATCCTCGGGTGGCCAGGCTCGAAGCCGAACCGCCGCCCCGTCGACGGCGGCTCGACAGGTCCCTGCGGTACGAGGGCATCGGTGACGGTGCGAGGGGGCGATTTCTGCCGTTCTTTCGGCCGCTTCCGCCTGCGCGGCTTGCCGCTTGCCCCGTAGCTCGCGTACCAAGGATGAGCATGGAAACGTCCTCAATGGCCACGCGCTTGGCCCTCGCGACTTGCATCACGATCGGATCGGCATGCGCCCCGCCGGTGGCGTCCCCTCCGGTTGCGGAGCCCCAAACCGCCGCGGCAGCTTCCGCTCCCGCACCTACGGATGGCCCCAAGGAACCGCCGGCGCCGAGCGCGACCTGCAAGGAAACGGCCGACCTTGCCAAGCTGCCAGGCGAACCCGTCACGGGCGAGTGGGTCACCACGCCGAGCTGCTTGAAATACACGGTCTTGCGGCCAGGCAACGGCGCCCAGCCGAAGAGCCGACTTTCGACGGTGCGTGCACATTACACAGGATGGTTGACCGATGGCACCCAGTTCGACAGCTCGGTCGCTCGCGGAAAGCCGTTCGATTTCCGTCTGAGCCAGGTAGTCCCCGGTTGGACCGAAGCGCTTCTCGGAATGAAGGCGGGTGAAAAGCGCAAGCTCGTGATTCCGTACAAGCTCGCCTACGGGCGCGAGGGTCAAGGCACGATTCCGCCGAAAGCCACGCTCGTCTTCGATGTCGAGCTCCTCGACGTGCTCGTCGAGTGAGACGCGAAGTGAGACGCGAAGTGAGACGCGAAACGCGCGATCCGTCGAAGGCTGGGTGGGCTCACGTGTCCCTTCGTGGCGTCGCGTTGGCCGCTGGACTCCTCGTCTCGACTCCCGCACGCGCGGACATGACGCGCGCCGAGCTCGAAGCCCTTGCCGAATCGGAGAGACTCGCTCCCCCGTCTCCGTCCGCGAAGGACACGATCGTCGCTCGGCTCGGTCTCGAGCTGCGAGGAGGTGGGCTCGTGGCGCCCGGCCGCGGAAGCGGCGGTGGAATGGCGTTTCGGGCCGGTGCGCGGTTCGGCGCGTTCGCACTCGACGCCCAAACGGCGATATCGTTGCTGGGCGGTGGCGAGGGTCCGCTCGTTCCGACGTTCGACGTGAACGAAGCCCGAACTTTCGCGTCACCGCTCGACGTTCTGTTGAAGGGGCGTTTTTCCCCGAGTTATGCGTCGGGAGTGCGCGTTTTTGCCCCGACGTCGTTGCTCTTTGTCGTCATACCCCGCGAAGCGTTCGAGATTGGCGCCGGTCCCTCGATCGACATCCTCAGCACGACGAGCCAGTCCGACATTGTGCCTTACTTCGGATTCGCCGGGCGCATGGCGCTGCGACTCGACGTCCGTTCGAACCCCGAGGCGCGCAAATGGCTTTTGACACTGGGGCTCGCGCCGCACCTTACCCTCGCCGACGTTCCCCTCTTTTCGCTGCACGGGAGCGTGGGAGCCACGTGGGAGTAGGCGCGGGCGACGTCCCGAGACGAACGACTTCTGTTTCGTCCGGAGAAAGAGCGGGGGTCCGGAGGCGGACGAACAGAGTCAACGAGGCCTAAGGCGGCGAACCAAGGGCCGGAAGGACGTCGGAACGATCGGGACGAGGAGCCCGCTCCAACATGCGGCCCGCTGGATTCCATGCGAGGATGCTCGGAAGTGTCGTTCTCGAAATCCAAAGCCATGCGACGGACCTCGGCCTTGGCCCTTTTTGTGGGAGCCATCGGCGCATGCGGTCGTGCCGGAAGTCCCTCGCCATCCGACGGAGGCGCGGACGCGTTCGAGTCGGTGACACCATCGCCAACTGGAGATTCGAGCGCGGCGCCTCCCAGCGACGCCTCCGTTGCGGATGCCGTCGCCGACGTCACTCTGGACGGCTCGGCGGTGGCTCCCGATCCGGCGTGCGAGAGACTCAAACCGGACGCGAGCGATGCGGCCATCGGCCCGACCAACGATTGCCTCGATCGTATGGATTTTGGAGCCGGAAAGCTGCCTTATTACCGGTCTCATGGCCTCGATAGCCCTCACCCGAACATCCGGAATCTCGTGCTCGTTCAGCACGGCAACTCACGCAATCCTTGGGAGTACTACGACACGATCGCGAGCCTGGCGAAGGCTCGTGATCCAGTGCACACGGCCGTGATCGCTCCCCACTTCCAAACGTCCGCAGACGGCCCTCCTCCGGGGGATCTGTATTGGAGCAGCGACGACTGGAAGTCGGGGCTCGTCGCCCGCAATGGCGCGGTCGAATCGTATGCGGCTCTAGACGCTCTGCTCGTGGCCGCCAAGAAGGTCTTCCCTCGGCTCGTGCGTGTCACCGTTCTTGGCTTCTCCGCCGGTGGTCAAACCCTCCAGCGCTACGCCGCGGGAAGCACCGAACAGGACCGCACTCCCGGGATTCTCACACGGTTCGTCATCGGAAGCCCGGGGTCGTACCTCTACCTCGACGGTCGCCGATTGAAGGCGGACGTAGAATGCTCGAACGCCAGCAGTTGCGCTGTGGACGCCGCTTCGTTCGATGTGCCGGACTACGCGCCTGGCTGCGCCAGCTCCGATCCGGGGACCGTTCCCGGCGGTGGTGGCTACGACAACTACAAATTCGGACTGGCCAGTCGAGCGGGCTATCTGTCCCGCGTCAGCGACGCCGATCTCAAGGTCCGGCTTCCCTCGCGACAGGTCGTGTATCTCTTGGCAGCGGGAGACTCGGATACCTCGGCGGGAACGGCCTACTCCGTACTCGACAAGGAATGTCCGGCGATGGTGCAGGGGCCCGTGGGTGCGTCATTCCGCCTCCAGCGTGGGCTCGTATTCCACAAGTACATCACGCTGCTGTTTGGCGCAGCGCACCGTGTGAGCGTAGTCCCCACATGCAAGCACGACGAAGCGTGCGTTTTCGCCTCGGTCGAAGCGGGCCGCGAGATCTTCGAACCGTGAAGACGCTGTAAAGCCCCATCGGGTTCACGCGGGGCACGGGGCGGACAAGGCGGTTCCGCCTCGAAACTCAGGGGTGCAATCTTCCCGATCCAGGGCGGCGTTCGTTCCCATTCCGGAACGACGGACTTCGTGTACGTTTTCGGCGTGGCTGCCAAAAAAACCGGTCCGGCCGCGGCGAAGAAGAAGACGACCGCCGCGAACGCCAAGAACGTTCAACCGATCCCGAAGCTTGCGAACCCAGCAAAAGCCTCGCTCGAACCCGGATTCTTGCCTGCGGGTAAGGACTACGCGCTCGGCATTCGCGACGGGAAGCTCGTTTGCCGCAACGCAAAAGGGCTCGTGCTCGGGAGCGTTCCAAAAGACCTCCGCGAAGGCGAGGTCGCCGAACAGCTCCTGGCCGTGCTCGACTTTCTGAAGGCCCACGAACGGGAGGTGGCGCAGACCGTGGAAGGGTGGATGCTCCGATCGATGGCCACTCCGACCGCCGTCCTGGCCTCCGTTTGGGCGGACTCCGCCTATCGACGCGCACTCGAGAACCTCGTCGTGATCCCGAAGCCCTCCGCGACCGAGAGCGCCGCGGCCGGGTTCTTGCGAGGTGTGGACGCGAAAAAGGGCATTGGGCTCGTCGATCCCGATGGCGAGACCGTGTGGACCAAAGCCGAAGTGTTCCTCGTTCCCCACCCCATATTGCTTGCCGAACTGGAGGACCTTCGGGCCCTCGCCGCGGAGCTCGGCCTCACGCAAGGGCAAAAGCAACTCTTTCGTGAGGTCTTCACGAAACCGAAGGACCTCGATCCCGAACAGAGCGAAATCGGTACGTTCCGCGGCGGAAAGTTCGAAATGCTCTCCCACGCGAGAGGTGCCACGAAGTCGCTCGGATACCGTACTTCGGGGGGGTGGGCCGTTTGCAGGGTCTTCGAGGAAGGCAAGACCACCGAGGCTCGTTTTTGGCTGGGCGGCGACGACGGAATGGACGAAGTGGTGACCGAAGGGCTCATTTGGGTCGACGGCTCGGGAGACACCATTCCGCTCAAGGACGTGCCGCCGATTGCCTTCTCCGAAGGCATGCGGATGGCGAGCGCAATCTATGGAAAGCGCGCTGTAGAGAAGAAAGATGAGGACGACGATGCCTGAGCTCAAACCCGAGGACGCCCTCGTTCGCGCAGGCGGAATCGCCAAGAAGTCCGCCAAGACCGATCCGGCCACGACGGGAGAGCTCGTCGCGAGACCCTTCCGGCATCCTGCGCTTTTGGACCGCGTCGTCGTTCGCCTCGTGGAAGAGTCCCTCGACACGGCCGTCATCGCTGAAATGGGCGCTCTTGCATTCGAAGAAGCTGGCGAACGCACCACCGTCGGGCGCGCCCGAAAGAAGGCACTGGGATTCCCCGCGTGGGCGCTCGTGAACCACCCCACGAAGGCGCGCTTCGCCCTCGAAGTGATGCGTGACTTTCGCAAAGCCAGCACGCGCGCCAAAACCAAGCCTGGACACGCCAAAGACGCGTTCATGGACATTGCCAAGAAGCTCGAGCGCTCCGTTCCGGCGTTCATGCCTTCCTACTGGGAGGAAGTCGGCCGGGTGTTTCTGGCGGAGGACGCAACCGCGTTCGGCGCACAGGCCTTCGAAAAGGCACGCACGGCGGAGCGAGAGTACAAGCTTCCCGTCGACGAGGACCGGCGCGCTTCGGCCTATCTCGAGTTCACCTCGGTAGGCGCGGTGCCTGCCAAATCGCTCGCGGGGTATGCCGACGATCTCGCGAAGGCCTTTGGCGCCAACGAAGCCGAAAAGCGCTTCTTGGAGCTCAACATCCATCGCATCAAGGCCGGCATGCCGCCCTGGACCGGGATGGCCAAAGAGCTCGGAAAGCTCGCAAAAGCTGCAAAAAGGGGCCCCGAGGCCGAAGAAGCGTTCCTTCTCGAAGTCCTCGCTTCACCATCCCTGAAAAAGGCGCCACCCGACTTTTGGACCGCCTACCGGACGTCGCTCGTGAAGTTGGCCATCGGCAAGCCGGACGTGAAACACCGCGTTCTATGGCTCTTTCCCGAGCCTCGCGGTTTCGACAAGTTCCTCCCGTCGTGGCTCGCCCTCCTCTCGGAGATCGGCGCCGTCGAGGCCGTGGCCCAGAGCGGCGAGGCCGCCCGATGGATGGGGGCACTCACGCGGTTCGTCACGTTTTCGGACGACTGGGGTGACCGCGAAGGGCCCATTCCCGATGCCTACTTCGAAATCCTGAAGTCGCTTGCGCCCGCCCTTCTGGCGCTGGGCACACCGCTCGAGCTTTCGTCGTACCAAAGCTGGGACGATGACGGCTCGTACTCGCCCGACGTCCTCGAAACGGCCCTCGAGCTCGGGCTCACGCTGGCACCGCCCAAAGGCGAAGATCCCGACGTTGCACTGCGCGACTTCTTCACCAAGGATCCGGTGCGCCTCGCGGCCCATCCGGGCTATGGAAAACTGCTCGAGAGCGCCGTCGGATCTCAGTTCGGCCGTGCGGAGTTCGAGCTCCGCGCCAAGGGCAAAACGGGGCTCGTGGCCGCGCGACGCAGCCACTTGATGGGGCTCATGGACCGCCTCATGAGCGGGGCGCTTCCCCGTCTGAAAGAGAGCCTCGAGACCGTCACCGAGAGCACGAGCAGCGCGACATTCGCCGAGTTCCCCGAGGCCGCCGAGGCCCTCGAACGCGTCGACGTGGCCAAAGCCTTCGC
>JAYUKI010001392.1:0-2078 GCA_043764595.1 Myxococcales bacterium
ACCAGCTCCGTCCGGTCGGGAGACGGAGTGGCGAAAGGCTTTCCCAGACTTGGCTCGAACAAACGCAGGAAACCGCTGCCGTCGATTCTTCCGACATCGATCGCACCCGGGAGTCCAAACATGACCGAGAGGCTGTCCCCCGTAAACTGCGGATTCGTATAGCGTTCGGAAGCGGCTGTACCAGGCGGTGGCCCCTCGATGAAAGGGCGCTCTCCGCTTCCGTCGGACCGAACGAGGCGGATGTCGAGCCCTCGCGTGAATGCGATGTACTCGCCGCTCGGCGCCCAAGCCGGTGCACCGTCCGGACCATTCGTGAGGCCCTTCGACGTGCCCGTGGCGAGATTCAAAACGGAGATACCACGGCTGCCCGCATAGGCCATGAAGCGCCGGTCGGCCGAGAACGAGGGCGACGAGGCGGGCGCGGGCAGGGGGAGCCGATGGAGACGCGAGCCGTCGCTCCGCACGGCGTGAATGCCCGCTTCCTTTCCGGTGGCGACACCAAACACGAGCCACACATCTTGTGGATCGAAGGGACCAGTCTCGAGTGGTTCGACCGACGCGCTCGGACTCGCCGAACCGACACCACCATCATTCGAGCCAACCACGAGCCCCGTGGAACCGCAGGCGGCCAGCAAAATCATGGTCGGAAGAAGTGCCCAAGGAGAGCTGCCCGAAGGAAGGCGGCGCGCGCCGAATCCCGAGGCGCGTTGCGCGCCGCGACCCTCCGAGATCGGGCGCGCGAGCTTCGCCTTCACGGCACCGGACCTCGAAGTGGGAATACGTAGGCACATCGGAGAATTCACGAGCATCGCTTCCTATCGACGTGGCTGCTTCGATCTTGTCAAAAAATCGAGCGCGCAAAACCCTTGGTCCCGCTATACCGCGGCGGTGCGGTCCGTTCGCATCTTTGCGGCTATCGCGTTCTTTTCGTGCCTCGCCCAAGACGCGGAGGCCGAAGAACAGGCGAGGCTCGTTTTCGTCCGTGAGGCGGCCGCCACCGACTGCCCCAACGAGGCGGCGCTCAAGGACGCTGTCGCCGCGCGCATGGGATACTCGCCATTTTTTCCACTTGCGACGTCCCTCGTTTCGGTCGACCTCCGCCGAGAGAGCAACCAATACATTGCTCGCGTGCGCACGGTCGAGGAGGGGAAGGTCGTTGGCACACGTGAGCTTTCGGACACCTCGTGCGTGGAGCTCCTGCGAACCGTGGCTCTTTCCCTTAGCCTCGCGATCGACCCCAAGGCGGTGGAGCGGGTGGAACGCGGCGAGGCCCCATCGACCACCGCGCCATCCTCCGATCTTTCGCCGATCCAGGGAGCCGAACCCAACCCAGCGACGAGACCCTCGAGAACGGCACCTCCGCCCGCGCAGGCCGCACTCCGGGCAGTACCTGAACGCGTCGCAACCGAGGCAAGCTTGGCTCTTGGGGGGAGCGCGGGCACCTCGCCATCTCCGACCGTAGGCGCCGTTGGTGAGCTCCGGGCACGGTACGCAAGCTGGTCGTTCGGAGCAGGCGCAAAGGTCGACGTGCCTTCTTCGAAGGAGACGGCATCCGGGGCACGGATCGCCGCGGGTGTGATTGGCGCGTCGCTCGCCCCGTGTTTTCACAGGAGCGGGTTCGCCGTCTGCGCCGTGGTGCTCGCCGGGGTCTATCGCGCCTCGGCCACGCAGATCGCGGTTCCGGGCTCGGACGCGGAGCTTCATGTCGCCGTGGGTCCACGGCTCCGGTGGACCCTGCCGGTGGCACCCCGCGTCGCCCTCTTTGCGCATGCCGAGCTGCTCGGAGATCTGACCCCGCACGTATCCTATGTCGACGAGGTGGCCGTTCACCGCGCAGGCCGGGCTGCCGTAAACGCAGCCATCGGGGTCACCGTACGACTTTGGTAGCCATTATTTGAAGGCCGGATACGATTCCGTGACAATTCGAGCGAGCGCGTGTCGAACACCAAAGTGACTGCCATAGCCGCGCAAATGCGCGCGCCTCTCGAAACGTTCGATGCGCTTTTCCGCCGTGAGGTCGGCTACGTTTGCGGTGTGCTGCGTCGGCTTGGCGTCCACGAAGGGGACATCGAGGATGT
>JAYUKI010001393.1:0-2076 GCA_043764595.1 Myxococcales bacterium
GTGTCCATGTGGCCTTCTCCCATGCCGGAACGTGCATGCGCAACGAGAGAAGCTCGCATGCAGTGCGGCAATTCAAGACCGAATGGTAGGCCCGCCAAGTCCGTGCCCCAAGCCCGGCACGCAAAGCCGAGCCGTCACGAAGGTCGGTGCGCGAGGACCGCGTCGCGAAGCTCGAAGAGGATGAGGGCGCCGATCATCCCCGGCGATTTTTTTGGATCGCTGGATCACGATGCTGGGGCCCGATCCACCAGGAACGGAATGGGCCTCGCGCTTTCGACGTGCCGCGTTAGATAAAAAACTCAATTATTTCAATGGTTTTTTTGCAGTACGTGGCTTGGCATGTGCGGTGCAGCTACCGAAAGCATGAAGCTCACTGGCCTTCACGTCCTTCTCGCGGTTGCAGCCCTCTCCCTCGTGGCCTGCTCGGGAGGCACGGACGATCCCGGCGCGTTCGGGGCCGGAGCCGGAGGTGGAAACGGCGCCACGGTGCTCGACATCGATCCGGCGCTCCTCGCGAACGAAGGCACCGAGCCGGAGACGGAAGAATACCTCCACCTCGTCACGCCGGACCTCGCGGCGTGCCCGGCTGGCTCGCGCTTCGACGAGGTCGGCGGTTTCTGCGTCACGGGGGCCGATGCCCTCGGCCCGTTCCCCGCCGGAATGGTGGCCCAGTGCCAGAAGCTCGGGGGCGGTGCGCAGTGCACGACCTCGAAGTGGGAGCTCAACCTGGCCCGCCGCGCGCGGGGCGAGGATCTTTGCCCTGCCGGAAGCGACGTGGATCTCGAGACGGGCCTCTGCGCCGACGACCGCTACGTCTACGGTCCTTTCGACCTCACGATGATCAAGGAGTGTCGCCTCACGGGTGGCGGCGCCCAGTGCGACGAGCTTCGCTGGGAGAAGTGGTTCGCGCCTTTGCTCACCTCGGAAGACGTCGCTTCGACCGAGGGTGGCGCCACCTTCAAGGCCGTTCCCGCCAAGCTCGACGAAGCGTGCGGCTCGAACTCGAAGCTCTTCAACTACTACAAGTCGCAAGACGGCTTCATGAACACCCGCCGCGCCGCCCGCGCCAAGCTCCGCTCGATTGGCGCCACCACGGCGGCTCGTCCGGACCGGAACGGCTGCGCCACGTACCTTTCGTATGCCCTCAAGCAGTCCGGCGCGGTGGCCGACATGCCCATCGAGCCCGGCACCGAAGGCTTCCGTGATGCGCTCCTCAAGCGTGGATGGAAAGTGATCAAGGACCCCGCTCAGTTCCAGCCCGGCGACGTCATCATCTCGCGTGACCGCAAGGGCGTGCCGGGCCACCCCGACCACGTGTACATGTACGCAGGCTCGAAGGACGGCGCTCCCGGCATGGGCTACGTGATCGACAACCAGGGCACGTTGGTGCACGAGCGCAACATCTCGGCCCAAGGCTCGAAGACGCGCGCCGCTTACGCGCTCCGCGCCCCGAACGCCAAGAGCGGCGCCAACTGCGCCGAGAGCGGCGCGAGCCCCACCGACAAGCGCGACAGCTGCGCGGGCAAGGCCGACGGCTGGTACTGCAGCGACCTCAAAGACTTCAGCGCGTACCAGTGCAAAGCCCAAGCGATCACGTTGGGCAACCAGTGCATGACCGGGAAGACCTGCACCCGCATCAACCCGAGCAACACGGACGACGACCGTGCCCAGCTGGAAGGCCAAGTGCCCGCCTGCGGAACGCAAGTCGCGCCGACCACGCCCGGCCAGAGCTGCACCTCCGATGGCGAGTGCAATCCCGGGTCGAACGGCTCTGGCAAGATCTGCCAAGCGGGCAAGTGCGCCGCGGGTTGCCGCGCCAACTACATGTGCCCCGGCACCGCGACCTGCCAAGCCGGCCAATGCAGCGGTGGCTCTTCGGGAACGGGCACGGGCACGGGCGGCACGGGCACGGGCGGCACGGGCACCGGCGGTACGGGCACCGGCGGCACGGGCACCGGCGGCACGGGCACCGGAGGCTCGAGCTCTCCGCAAAACTTCAGCGCTCGAGGCACGGGCTACTACCCCTCGAGCTCCACGCTCGAAGGTGGATTCAAAGACCGCCTCGGCGCGAAGCTC
>JAYUKI010001394.1:0-2074 GCA_043764595.1 Myxococcales bacterium
CAACGGCGACGACGACCACAGGTGGGAGCGCGGTCACGCCATGTGGCGGGAGTACACGCACCTCGATCCCCGTGGAAATCTGCTGCGCGCCCAGCTCGACAGCCTCGAGTCGCTTCGCCGCGGAAGCGACGTGCGCAAGCGCCACTACGACCACGACAAGGGCACATTCACCGACGCCGTGCTTCTGCGCGCCAAAGACTTCGTGAGCATCGTGGGGCTTCATCCCTTCTATTTGGCCTCCCAGCGCCACCTTCTTCACCTCAAGGTGTTCGTCGAGCCGAACGAAGAGATTCGCCGCGAGTGGAAGGTCTCGCGGGACATGAAGAAGCGCGGCTACACGCGCGAGCAAGTCCTCGAACAGATGGAGCGGCGCGCGGCGGACGGCGCAAAGTACATTGCACCGCAAAAGAAGTATGCCGATCTCGTGGTCCGTCTGGTGACCGTTCCCGAGGGGGAAAACGACTTTTCGGTCGAATACGAGCTCACGAGCGTATTGGACACGCTTTCGCTGTTCGAGGTCCTTTGCCAAGTGGAAGGCCTCGCCGTGGAATGGAAGCCGGACGAGCACCTCGAACGGGACACGCTCCTCGTGTCCGGTTCGCTCGACGCCGAACAGCTCAAGGTCATTGCCCAAGTGGCCATTCCAAACCTCGACGATCTCGTGGACGAGCGCCTCGTGGGCTTTTTGCCAGGAAGCCGCGGAATGACCCAACTCGTGCTCCTTCACGCCATGAGCGTTCGTTTGCGCCAGGGAGTATCCCACTCGTGATTCTTGCGCTGCTGCTCGATCTGGACGACACCCTCTACGAATACGGGCCTTGCGAAGCCGCCGGCCGGGATGCGCTTCGCACGCGCTTTTTCGATCGCTTTGGCACCGAAGCCAAGGTCTTCGATCAGGCTTTTGCGGCCGCCCGAAAGAGCGTCAAGGATCGCTGCCCTTCGCCAAGTGGCCATTCGCGGCTTCTTTACGTGCACGAGCTCTTGCACGTGCTGGCCGGTCCGCATCCTCCGCGGCTCTCGTCGTGCCGGGAGCTCGAAGACGTGTATTGGACGGCCTACTTGGACGTGGCTAACCTTCGTTCGGGAGCCATCGAGCTCCTCGAGACGTTCCGAGCCCGTGGCGGCAAAATTGCCATTGTCACGGATCTGACCCTCGACATCCAACTTCGCAAGCTCGAGGTTCTTGCTCTCTTCGATCATCTGGATGCCCTCGTGGCCAGCGAAGAGGTGGGCACGGACAAACCGAGCCGTGCGCCTTTCGAGCTCGCCGCCGAAAGACTCGGCGTTTCGCTCGAATCCTGCGCCGTGATCGGGGACAACGTGGAGAAGGACGGCGAAGGCGCCAAAGCCCTGGGAATACCGTTTTTTCACGCCAAAACACTGGCCACGGGAATCGGCCTTACGCTCGAGCAAATCCTGCTCGAGATTTTTCGGAGAAATGCATGGACGACTTGAAACGCCTCGGGGAAGCCCTCGGGGGGCCAGAATGGGTCCAAGGACCCGGCGGCAACGTGTCGGTCAAAGAGGGCGAAACGCTCTACGTGAAGGCCAGTGGCAAGCGCCTCAGGGACATGGGGCTTCCCGGCGCGTACGCCGAAGTGCCCATTCCCGATGCCCTCTTGGCGCTCGCAGGCGATGCCGCGGCCGACCAACGCACCTTTTCACGGGCGCCAAGGCCTTCGCTCGAGACCTATTTCCATGCCATCGGCGCCGTAGTGGTCGCGCACACCCACGCGATTGGCGCGCTGCTCGTCGCGTGCTCTTCCGCCCAAAGGCCCGAGGGCGTGCTCCACGTGCCCTACGAGCGTCCCGGGCGCTCGCTCGGGGTCCTGGTGCAAAAGGCCCTCTCCAGGCTCGCGGCTCGCGAAGGCACCGTGCTTCTCGAATCCCACGGGCTCATCGTGTACGCAGAGACGGTGGACGCCGCGATCGAGCGCTCGTTCGCCCTCGATCGCGCCTGCCGCGCCGCGTTTCCGGGGCTCGGCTCGTTTGCGGACCTCGTGAACGCGCCGTACACGGCCTCGGTGCTCGAGGGCGGCGGGGTCTTCACGTGGCTCCCGAACCGCAAGGTCGA
>JAYUKI010001395.1:0-25631 GCA_043764595.1 Myxococcales bacterium
CATGAGCTTCCTCGAAGTGTTCGACCGCGCCGCGGGCGCGACCAAGTCGGGCGGCACCACGCGACGCGCGGCCAAGATGGTCTGCCTCGACATGGACCATCCGGAGATCGTGGACTTCATCAACTGGAAGATCCGCGAAGAGAAGAAGGCCCACGCCCTCATCGCCGGCGGATACTCGAGCGATTTCAACGGTGAGGCGTACCACACGATCAGCGGCCAGAACTCGAACAACTCGGTCCGCGTGACCGACGAGTTCATGAAGGCAGCGCTCGCGGGCGGCACCTGGCAGACGATCATGCGCACCACCGGCGAGGTCTGCGAGACCTTGAACGCGAAGGACGTTTGGCACCAAGTGGCCGAAGCGGCGTGGGGCTGCGCCGATCCTGGAGTGCAGTACGACAGCACGATCAATCGCTGGCACACGTGCCCGAACAGCGGAAAGATCCGCGGATCGAACCCGTGCTCCGAGTACATGTTCTTGGACGACACGGCCTGCAACCTCGCGAGCATCAACCTCACGAAGTTCCTCAAGTCCGACGCCTCCACGAGCGACCGCGGCGACTGGTTCGACGTCGAGGGCTTCCGCCACGCGTGCCGCACCTTCTTCGTCGCCCAGGAAATCCTGGTCGATCTCTCTTCGTACCCCACGAAAGAGATCGCCAAGAACAGCCACGACTACCGTCCGCTCGGCCTCGGCTACGCGAACCTCGGCTCGATGCTCATGCAAATGGGCGTGCCGTACGATTCGGACGAAGGACGCGCGATCTCGGCGGCCATCACCTCGATCATGTGCGGACAGGCGTTCGCCGCTTCCGCGAGCATGGCCGAGACGAAAGGCCCCTTCAACGGCTACGCCAAGAACCGCGAGCCCATGCTCCGCGTGATGGGCATGCACCGCGACGCGGCCTACCAAATCCACCGGGAACACTGCCCGACTTCGCTCTACCGCGCCGCCTGCGAAGACTGGGACCACGCCGTCAAGCTCGGCGAGACCCACGGCTACCGCAACGCCCAAGCTACCGTGCTCGCGCCCACCGGCACGATCGGCCTCCTCATGGACTGCGACACCACGGGTGTCGAGCCCGACTTCGCGCTCGTGAAGTTCAAGAAGCTCGCCGGCGGCGGCTACTTCAAGATCGTAAACCAGTCGGTTCCCGCCGCGCTTCGCAAGCTCGGATACTCGGACGCCGAAGCGCAAGAGATCGTCGCCTTCGTCTCCGGCACCAACACGCTTCTCGGTGCACCGCACATCAACCGTCGCACCCTCAAGGAGCGCGGCCTCACCGATGCGGATCTCGCGAAGGCCGAAACGGCGCTCCCGGGTGTCTTCGATCTCGACTTCGCGTTCGGCCCGTGGGTCCTCGGAGAGGAAACCTACGAGCGCCTCGGCATCTCCAAAGACAAGCGCGGCAAGAAGCTCTTCCTCGAGCACCTTGGCTTCACGAAGACGCAGATCGAAGAAGCCGGCGACGAGATCATCGGGCGCATGACCATCGAAGGGGCGCCCTACCTCAAGCTCTCGCACTACCCCGTGTTCGACTGCGCCAACCGCTGCGGAAAATCCGGCGTGCGCTACCTCGAGCCGATGTCGCACGTGAAGATGATGGCGGCCGTGCAGCCGTTCCTCTCGGGCGCCATCTCGAAGACCGTGAACCTTCCGAACGACGCGACGACCGAGGACGTGTCGAAGGTCTACGAAGAAGGCTGGCGCCTGGGTCTCAAGGCCGTCGCGCTCTACCGCGACGGATGCAAGGCCTCGCAGCCGCTCTCCACGTCGAGCAAGGCCAGCAAGGACGACGCGCTCGAAGCCAAAGAAGCTGCCGCCAAAGAAGCCAAAAACTCGGCGGAAGCGCTCTCGCCCATTCCCCGCACGTCGGCCCCGCAGGATCCGACGCAGCTCGCGCTGCCCATGAAGGGGCGACCGGAAGGGCTCCGTGTTCGGCTCCCGAAGAAGCGTGTAGGCTTCACGCAAGAGGCCCGCGTCGGTGGCCACAAGATCTTCCTCCGCACCGGCCAATACGAGGACGGCACGCTGGGCGAAATCTTCATCGACATGCACAAAGAAGGCGCGGCGTTCCGCTCCCTCATGAACTGCTTTGCGATGAGCGTGTCCATCGGCCTCCAGTACGGCGTGCCACTCGAGACGTACGTGAACCAGTTCACGTTCACGCGCTTCGAGCCGCAAGGCCAGGTCGAGGGTCACCCCTACGTGAAGCTCTCGACGAGCATCGTCGACTACCTCTTCCGCGTCCTCGGCGTGGAGTACCTCGGACGCTACGATCTCGCGCACGTAAAGCCCGAGGGAGAGAGCACCCAGCACGTGGGCTTCGTGGGCGGTGGCATCGTGGAGGACCCGGACACCGACTCGCTGTCGTCGTCCCGGCTCTCAGTGGCGCGCAGCGCCGCCATGGCAGAGACCCTCGAGCAGAGGCTCCCGGCGAAGAACCAACCGGAGCACCAAGCCGGCTCGCCCATCGACGCGCAGCTCGACGCCATGATGGGGGACGCGCCCGTGTGCGACGTCTGCGGGCACATCACCGTGCGAAACGGTGCATGTTACAAGTGCCTGAACTGCGGCAACTCGATGGGCTGCTCCTGAGCGGTCCGCCTCGGCATCGCTAGAGCGCCCATCAGCGGCGTCCTAGCCCCGAGCTTGTCACTGGAAAAGCCTCTCGCCGCCCGCGAGAGGCTTTTTCGGCTTTGCCCATGGGACTGCGTGACGTTGAGCGACCGCTGCCGGACAGAGACCGAGCGCGCGCAGCCTCACCACGACGCTACGACGGAGCCTCGACTCCGCAGAGCCGTCAGCTACCGCCGTCGCCGCCGGTGCTCGGGCAGTTGTAGGTGCCCAAGCGGTCTCGACACGTCTCGATTCCGCAGGGCCGTCAGCTACCGCCGTCGCCGCCGGTGCTCGGGCAGTTGTAGGTGCCCACGACAGTCTTGGTCGATGCGTTGTAGTACTTGTCGGTCGAGAAGAAAGTCGGCGTCCCACCGGCGGCCGCGGCCTTTTGGACACACCACACTTCGATGTCCGCGGGAGATTCGCCCGCTTCGTCGAACTCGAGCGGGCTCGACGCGCCATTCAGATCGAACTCCGAGCCGGACGTGAGGAGGGGCTTGGCCAAGTCGATTCCGTTCGGCCCAACCTCGATCGCAGACTTGCCCACTTTGGTGACCCTACGAATGCCCGCCACGAGGGACTGCCCCGTGATGGGTTGGTCCACGCCAACGGTCGCGAGGCCATACAGGATCAAGTATGCGGCGTCGTACGCTCCTGCCGTACCGAACGTCGTCGACGCCGAGGCGGCCTGCGGGAAGCGGCCGTTGAAGCGAAGCACGAAGGTATCCGTGACGGAGTTGCGGCGTCCCGGCGCCGTCCCCCGAACACGTGTGCGCAAGCCCGTTGGGGCTCCTGCTGCGTCATCGTCCTTGATCGCCGCAATGAGCTTGTCTGCTTTGAGGCCGTCGCTCACGACGTACGTGGGTCTGCCGCCGCCCGTCCAGCCCGCCTCGATGGGCTTCATGAGGCCATCCACCGTCTCGTTCGTACCGGCGATGACGATGACTTGCGGAGCGAAGGCAAGCGCTTGTGCGACGAGCGGCGAGAAGTCGAAGGAGGCGTCGGTCTTGTACTCGAGGCCCTTGTAGGCCGTGTTGGACGGATCGCTGATCTTCTTGCCGCCGAAGGTGAGCTTGTCGACGAGCTGGTCGCGAAGACCTTGGCCGTAGCTGTCGCCCTTCGAGAAAACGAGCAGCTTCTTGCTCCCCGCAGGGGGTGCCGCCTCGACTTCGTTGATGAGCTGGATGAGCGGAATCGACTGGAGCGCGTCGCTCGGCGCCGTTCGGAAAAAGAGACCCATCTTGTCGGGGTTCGATGTCAACGAAGGCGACGTCGCGCTCGGCGCGATGAGAAGCGCTCCCTTTGCCGTGACCTCTTTCAGAGCGGTCGTCGTGGTGCCACTGTTGCCACCACCGACCACCGCGGGCACACCCACCACACTTACGAGGTGCCGCGCCGATCGCACGACCGCGGGCTCGGCGCCAGCGGCAGGAGGAGTGACGTCGATGTCGTTGCACGAGAGCACCGCGAGGGGGCGAGTCCGCCCTCCGATGGGGAGAGGTCGTGTGGCGAGCTCTTGGAGTGCGAGCTCGAACGCGTTGACACGAGCCTCTCCCTTGGGCTGATTCGCACCGAGGAGCGACGTCAACGAACCGAGCACCACGGTGTCGTCGTTTTCGACCGCCCGCCGATCGGTGACCACGTCCCCGCCGGCGGTAACGGCGAAAACGCGCGAACAGTCTTCGTTCGTCAGTCGAGCGCAAACCTTCGTATCTTTTCGACAAATGGCCGGAGCACCGCCTTCGCGATCGATGCATTCTCTGTTCGTGGAGCATGCGCCGCCTGGGGCGTCGCTGCTTCCATCGGAGGTGCTGAGACAGACCTTGTCCGCCGAGCACTTCGCGCCCGCCCCGAAGAGCGTCGCGCACTCGCCGTCGTTTGCGCATTGGGTTTCGCCGCGCTTGACGATGAGCGAGCACGCCCAGAGACCAGTGGCTGTCGAAAGCAACGCACCGACGAGCAACCCACGACGCAACCCATGACCCAACCCATGACGCAACCCATGACGCAACCCATGACCGAGGTTCGATTTCATCCCCAAGCCTCCACGAAGCGAATTCTAAAAAGATCCGACAAGCACTCCGCCACCGAGCGTCGGCACGAGGCGAACGCTCGCTTTTGCAGTGCCGTCTGCCTTGCGCTCCGGCCCACTCGGGCTGTCGCTCAACGTACGAATGGTGAGGTAGGTGCTGATGCCCGCGGCCACGACCGTAGCCCCCAGGAACACGTCCGTGACGAGGGCGAAAGTTCCCACGTCGCCGTCGAGGGACTTCAGCGTGGCGGGGCTCGGGTTGGGGAGCTTCTTGGCCTCGGCAAGGTCGCTCGACTTGCCCGACGCGAGCACTCCGAAGACCACCGTGCCGACGGCAAGGCCGCCGGTGATTGCGAAGCCGACGATGGGTCCGGTCCAAGACGGGCCGGTGGTGTCCGTGACGCCAGCAGGAGGCGGTGCTGACGAAGCGGCCTTCTTCAGCTTCATCTCGACGGTGCGCACGTCACCGCTTCCGACCTCCACCGACTCGGTGGTGCGGTCGAAGCCCGCCTCGCTGGCTTCGACTCTGTGGGAGCCCGGGTTGAGCTTTACCGCCTCGCCCACCTTGGCCACGTCACCGTCGACGGTGAGCTTCGCCGTGGCCGGGTCCAATTTGAAGGTCACGAGCCCGACGCGCCCCTTGAGCTTGGCGATTTCGGAGAGCACCTCGCCCCGCTTTTCGTCTTTGACTTGCGAGCCACCGTCGGCCAGGTATTTCTCGAACGCGTTCAAAGCGCCAACGTAGTTCGTGAGTTGGTACTCGCACTGGGCGACGTTGTAGAGCACACGGTAGTCGTGGTTGCTGACGTCGTACGCGCGCTTGAACTCGACGAGTGCCGCGCGAAAGTCCGCTTCTTTGTAGAAGTCGACGCCCTTCTTGAAGAGCACATTCACCTGGTCGGAGGTGTCGGCGTGGGCGGATCTCGAAACGCTCGAAGCCGCCACGGCGGCAAAGATCGCCAACGCCACGCAACGCGCTTGGGCGGGGGCGAAGAACGGGAAACGAAACCTCATTTCAAGACCTCGATGATGGGACGATCGGGACGCTTCGGGGTCGACGCAGGGGGAGGAGCCGTCGGCGGCGGAGCGGTCGGCTGCGCGGCGACCGTGGCGGCCGTCGTGGGAGCGACGGGCGCTTTCGGCGGAACGTAGTTGGAGTGATGGCCGCCGCCGACGGCAACCGTAGGCATATGGGGCACGACCTGCGCCGAAACCGAAGCGGAGGCTTGCTCCTCGTCGAGGCGGAGCGAAATGCGCTGGTCCTTGTCGAGCTTCAGCGATTCGACGTGCTCTTTGAAGCCCTCGGCGCGCACTTTCAGGGTGTGGTCGGCAGAATCGCGAGGCATGCGCACCTCGCCACCCACCGCGACTTCGCGGCCATCGAGAAAAGCGGTGGGCTTCGCACTGCCCGAAGAAACCACGAGCTCGAGGCGAACGCTCGACTCGACTTGCGCCGTCGCCGAAGGCTGGGCGGACGCTGTCCCTTCCGACTTTCCACGCAAGGCGAAGACGCCGAGGCCCGTGAAGAGAATCACGGCACCAACGGCGGCAAGACCGATCTTGAGAACGGGCGATGGCGGCGGTGGAGGCGGATACGGCGGCGCGAAGCTCGGAGTGTGTCCCATTCCGCTGTACGTCCCCTGCTGACCCGTGAGCGGGGAGACGAAGGGAGCGGACGTGGAGGGCGTCAAGGTACCCGGCGATGACTCGTTTTGGGAAAGCTGGGAAAGGGCGCCCATCGAGCCGATCGAAGGCTGCGAAGGTGTTCCCGAGCCCTGAAGCATCGCGAGTGTGTGGCCGGCCGTCGACGTGTGTGTGACCGACGGCACGCCGCCGCTCGACGTGAGACCGAGCATGGCGGGGTATTCGGCCGTGCTGTTCGCAGCACGAACCTGACGGATGGCATCGTCGACGACCGTTCGACGCTTGTCGCGCTCGGTGCCAAAGTGTCGGCCAAGAAGCTCGGCGAGGGCGCGGGGGCTGGTCTCGGCCCGCGGCAACGTGTCTACGTACGCTTCAAGCTCGGCTGCGAAGGCCCGGGCCGTTGGGTAGCGATCGTCGGCGTCTGCCGCTGTGGCTTTCGCCACGATGGCACGAAGAGCATCAGGAATCGGCTTGCCGTCCACGAGATCGGGGAGAGGAGGGATCTCGCGACGAACGAGTTGGGCAAGGACTTGCACGTCGGTCAAACTGCCCCACATCCGGCCGCCGACGATCGCCTCCCACATCAGAACACCAACCGGGAAAAGATCGGCGCGGTGATCCAGGGTCGCACAGCGGGCTTGCTCAGGCGCCATGTATCCGACCTTGCCCTTGAGCACCCCCGTAGTCGTCTGGTGGGACGAACCTTTCGCCTTGGCGATGCCAAAATCGAGGAGCTTCGCGTGCCCTTCGTAGGACACCATGATGTTGTGCGGGGACACGTCGCGGTGAACGAGATGGAGCGGCGTGCCGTCGTGATCGCACAGGTCATGGGCGTATTGGAGACCCTCGAGGACGTCGACCAAGATGCGAAGGTGAGCGCCGATCGAGAGCGCACCGTGCTCCTGGAGACGCTTTCGGACGATGCGCAGAGGCTGCCCATCGACGAAGTCCATCGCGATGTAAAAATGCTCGTCTTGAACGCCAAACTCGTGGGTTTGGACGACGTTCGGGTGATTCAGGTTCGCGGCGATCCGAGCCTCGTCGCGGAACATCGCGAGAAACTCCTGGTCCTCCGCGAAGTCCGGCTTCAGCACTTTGAGGACGACGAGCTTGTTGAAGCTTCCCGCGCCGTTGACGAGCGCAAGGTAAGCATTGCCCATCCCTCCTCGCGCGATGAGCGCGATGGGCCGATACTTACCTAGCGTTCGGGGCAATGCTGTCGTCGACACGAGCACCTCGACCAGCCGGGCGTTGCCCACCCCCATAGTGTGCGATGCCAGGCGAGCACCAATCTCCCTGAAGGTACCGGGCGCGCTGGTGCGTGTCGACCAAATCGACCGTCTGGCCAAACGAGCAACGGAGCGGCCAAGGAACGGTCGGTCTGCCCCAACACTTCGGAACAACAGGGAATTTCCTCGAGGAACGGCGCACTCCTCGCCCAACGCGCCGATGGGTACAGTCGGAAATCTTAGGTTGCGGACAAGAATCGACACGCGCCGCGACATTTCTCGGTTCGAAGAAGCAACGTTTTCGGCGCAGCCGGCGAGAGAGGGCCACCATGTTCCAGCGCCCTCTCCCCCTCTTCTTCGTACTCGCCCAAGCGGCTTTGTTCGCCACCCCTTCCGCCCTTGCCGCACCCAAGGCCCGCGCCGTCGTGCTCGCAGAAGGCGTTCGGCACGTCGACTCGAGGCAAGCTCGAGACCAGAAGCTGGCGAGAGCTTTCGCGGCGACCTTCGGCGGAGCCTATGTCCCGACGCGACAAGGCGACGCGCTGGTGCTCGACGCAGACCCCCGCGTGCCACGTCCACACGCGTTCCCAAAAGAGAGCTCGCGCCTCTTTCGGGTCCTCCTTCGCGGCGAAGCCGAGACTCTCGGGGGCGACGACGGGGACGATTTTCGCATCCAGAGCTACTTTGGAGAGCCGCCTGCCGAGCCTCGGTACCTCGAGGCGTCCCAGCGACTCGGCTCGACCGACGTGGCCGGCGAGAGTCCGCTCGTCAGGGCTTGGTTCGACGACGAAGGCCACCTCGTGCGGGCTCGCGTGAGCGGCGAGGCCATGAAGGGGTTCGCCCGTCTTCCCCGAACGGCGCGGGTCGACGAAGGGCGCGCTGCGGCCTGCGCCGTTCGTGGGTCCTATTCGAGACCCACCGAGATCGCGACGAAGCTGGTCGTCGCGTCGCGCAACGGCGCTCCATACCTCGCGTGGAACGTCCGTGCCCTCCCGGGAGCCGGTGCCTTCGACGCCGACGTGGACGCGACCACGTGCTCCGTGGTGGTTCACGAGGACAAGCGCTGAGCCCTGGCCCGAGCTACGCTCGTTTGATGTTCCAACGCGGAGGCCCCACGCTCCTCGAGCTGCTCGATCAGGCCATGAGCAGCACCACCACGGGCTACGACAAGCTCGCCCCGAAATTCGACAAGACGCCGTTTCGCACGCCCGATGCCTTGCTGCGCGACGTCGCTCGCCAAGCCGCAAAAAAGGACATCGCGTGTGCCCTCGATCTCTGCTGCGGCACCGGCGCCGCGATGCTCCACTTGCGGCCGTATTGCCGCGAGCGGATCGTCGGTCTCGACTTGTCTGCGGGAATGCTTTCCGTCGCAGAAAGCGCGCTATCTACCTCGGGTGGCACCGCCCTCGTGGAGCTCGTGCAAGGGGACGCGTTGCAGCTCCCGAGCTCGTTCGACGGAGCGTTCGACCTCGTGACGAGTACGGGCGCTTTTGGCCACATCGAAGAGCGCGACGAGCACCGGTTCCTCGTCGGCATTCGACGTGCGCTGAAACCGGGCGGACGCTTCGTGTTCGTGACGGGTCCACTGCCGAGCGTGCTTGGCGCATGGTTCTGGCTCGCGCACGGATTCAACGCAGCGATGCACGTCCGCAACGCGCTTCGTTCGCCGAAATTCGTGATGATCTACCTGACGTTTTCGTGGCCGGGCGTGAAGCGGAAGCTCGAGGCGGCTGGATTCACCGTGGAGGCTCGCCACGGCCTTTTCGAGGAGCCCTTCGGGCGCGCCGTTTACGTGGAGGCCACGCGACGCGAATGACGCGACGGACGCTCACTCGTCCGGATCGTCGCGTCCGAGCCCCAGGCGAGCCAAGGTTCTCTGGAGAAACCGCCTCGAGACCCCTGCACGTTCCGCGGCCCGTGTGACGTTTCCTTGCGTGGCCGCCAGCATCGCGCGCACGTAGATGCTCTCGAACGCCTCGGTCCATTTTTCGCGTGCGTCTTTGAGCGGCAAGGAGAGCGGAACGAGCGATTCGAGGCCCTCGGGCAAGAATGCTCGAGGCTCGACGACGGAAGCAGGAGCCGAGTCGTCCTGGACTTGACCAAGCGCTACCGCACGTTCGACGTGGTTCCGAAGCTCGCGAACATTTCCCGGCCAAGAACGTGCTTCGAGCTGACGCAAGGCTTCGCTCGACAGCCTCGTGTTCGGCGGGGCGAGCTTTCGAAAAAAGCGGTTCGCAAGCAGCGCGACGTCGCCTTGACGTGCACGGAGCGGCGGAAGGGTCACCTCGACCACGGCAAGTCGGTAGTAGAGATCTTCGCGGAAGGTGCCTTCGTTCACCGACCTCGCCAACGTGCGGTGGGTCGCGGCCACGATGCGTACGTCCACCGGAGTGAGCGTGGACGCGCCTACGCGGCGGATGCTCCGCGACTCGATCGCCCGGAGCAGCTTCGGCTGCATCGAGAGAGGCATTTCGCCAATTTCATCGAGAAAGAGCGTTCCACCGTGGGCTTCTTCGAAAGCCCCTTTTCGGCTCTGGATGGCGCCGGTAAACGCGCCGCGCACGTGACCGAAGAGCTCGCTCTCGATGAGGTTTTCCGGAATCGCACCGCAGTCGACGGGCACGAAGGGGCCCGAGCGACGCGGAGACTCGGCATGAACCGAGCGCGCGACCACGTCTTTTCCGGTGCCGGTCTCGCCCGTCACGAGGATCGTCGCGTCACTCGCCGCCACGCGTTCGAGCATCGCGTACACGGCCCGCATCGCCAGGCTCGTCCCCACGAGCTCGCCGAAAGACTCGCGTGACGACAGTGGAATGGCTCGCGCGTGACCTTCCGCTTCGATCCGAAAGGCGGACTCGCCCACGCGCACGACGGCACCGGGCAGGACGTCCACGTCGCGGATGGACAGCTCCCCTACGAACGTGCCGTTCGTGCTGCCGAGATCCCGCAGCACGATGCTGCTCTCGCCCACTTCGAGCACGCAGTGCATGCGCGAAACGAGTGGGTCGGCGAGCCGTAGAGTGCATGCCTCGGACGAGCCGACCGTGGCCTTCGTGCCCTCGATCCGAACGCGCGTGCCACGCGACGGGCCTTCGAGGACCACGAGCTCGACGGCCAGCACACGCATGGTCGGCCGTTCGAGAGGTACACGTCGGGTTTCGTCTTCGAAGGACATGCTCAGTGGGCGTAGGGGTTCGGGGGTGGGCCGGAAGGCTTCGCGGTCGGCTTGGACGCTGGCGGCTTTTGCAGGACGGTGGCCGACGATTTCGGCACCGAGGTCGTGCTCGGACCGGGGGACGACGGCGGAAACGCGGGGACCAGCGGCGCCGATACCGAGAGAGGGCTCGACAAGGCGGACGCGGACGGTACCGCGAGCGAGGGCCCTGTCGAACGGGCCGAAACGAGCACGGCCGCCGCTGCCCCCACGAGCACGACGCCTACGAGCGACAGGCCGCCGAGAACCCGACGGGCCGAATTCGGACGCGGGATCGACGCGGCATCGTACGACGAGAGAGAGAGCTCGCTTGCCGCGGGTGCGGGCACGAACGAAGCTGCCGGACCTTGAATGGTGCCGGTCGCCGGAAACAAGAGCGGTTCACTCTTCGGAACGAGCTCGGCCGGGCCATCCTCCCGGAAGGTGGCCGCGAGATCGGGGCCTGCGGAAGCGGGCGCGCGGGCGGGCTCCTTCACCGTCGGCGGAGACTGCGAGCCAACGCGAAGGTCCGGGCCGAGATCGACGGGCGCGACCCGCGCACCCTCGAAGAGACTCGCGACGGACGGCTCGTTCACCATCTTTTCACGAATCTTTTCGCGGCGTTCCGCCAGATCGGCCCCGTACGACTGGAGGACGAACGCGGCGACGTCACGCGGGCTCGCGAGGAGCCGCGCTTCGTGGGCGGAGGACTCGAGGGCGGCCGCCATCGCAGCCGCCGACTGAAACCGTCTGCTGCGGTCTTTGGCGAGAGCGGCCTCGATGACAGGCTCGAGGAAGCGGGCTTCGGGCACGAGCTCGGAGACGGGTGGCGCCTCGTAGTTGAGGACCTTCTGCATCGTGTCGACGTCGTGGCTTCCACGAAAGAGACGACGCGCCGTGAGCGCCTCCCAAAGAACGACCCCCATGGCGAACACGTCGAGCCTTCGGTCGATGGGCTCGTTCCGCAGGTACTCGGGCGCCATGTAGGCAATCTTGCCCTTTAGCTGGCCCTGTGTGGTCGAGTGGTCCTTTTTGTGGAACTTCGCCACGCCGAAATCGACGACTCGGGCGAGCCCATCGATCCCGACGAGGATGTTCTGGGGCGACACATCCCGATGAACGAGCCCTACGGTGCTCCCTCGATCGTCGGTGAGCTCGTGGGCTGCGTGAAGGCCAGCCAGGGCGTCGAGGCAAATGCGAACGGCCACGGCCGGCAGTAGCTTCGCGCCACCCGCTTGGGATCGGGTAAGGAGCTCGGCCAGCGACGCCCCCTCGATGTAGTCCATGACGAGCGAGACGTCGTCGCCGACCACCTCGACATCCCGCACGTCGACCACGTTCGCGTGGCGGATCGACGAAGCGAGGGCGGCCTCGGCGAGGAGCTCCGCGCGGTAGTCGGCTTCCTCGAGCAAATGCGGATGGGGCTTTTTTATCGCGACGATCTGACGAAACCCGAGGCCTCCACGTACCGTGCCCACCCACACCGACGCCATGCCTCCGGAAGCGAGCTTGAGAAGCGTCGCGTACCGTGAAGCGCGGGCGGTAGAGGTGGGCGGCGCCAGGGCCGGGGTCATGATCGTTCGAAGCGTATCAGAAGGAGCCGCCCAAGCGGACCCCTCCGAGACCGGGGCCCACGAGAGGGCCTGCCGTGAGCCTGGCGTGCGCCGTAGTTTTCTGCGGTCCGGTCCAGTCCACGAGCACGAGTGCGACCACGAGCGTGGCGACAGCGAGGCCCCCCGTCACGCCCAAGAGCACGTTGGTACGAGCTTGGGCCGAGCTTCCGGACGATGCGAGACCGTCGCACGTCGCCGAGCCTGTCGTGGAGCACAGTCCCGAGACGAAGCTGTCGTGGGTCGACTTCGTGTCGAGCGCACTCCACACGGCGACGCCGCCCACCACGGCCGTGAGCCCGGCGCCCAGGACGACCACCATGGGAGGAAGCGGTTTGCGACCGTCTTGCGCACCGCTTTCGTGAGGCGAAGCCAGGGCGGGCGAAGGAGCGGGCGAAGCGGGCGAAGGGGCGACGCCAGGGACCGCCGCAACCGGCGCCATCGGGTGCGCAGGCACGGCCGCAGGCACGGCCGCAGGCACTCCATGCGCCGCCGAAGGACGAAGCTCCACGAGGTCGTCCGGAGAAACCTTGACGACCCGCGACTCGTCCGCTCCGGAAGCTCGCAAACGAATCGTGTGGTCACCCACCTTGACGATGCGCTCTTTGCCCATGAGAAGGGCCGTTCCGTCGACGGAACCTTCGCAGGGCGCCCCCTCGTTGCAGGAAAGCACCACACGCCCCGTGCGCGACGCAAACGCCGCGCGAGCCTTGTCTGCGCTAGCCGCCAGGTCGGGCGGCGACGCCGCGCGCTTTGTTCTGGCGAGAAGCTCTGTGCCAAGGACCGGATCGTCCGCCGAGAGCGCGGCATCCAACGCCGCCCGCAAGGCTACCGGGCTCGGAGCGAGCGTGTCGGCGAGGGCGAACTCGGTCGCGGCAACGGAGAACTTCCCTTGTTTGTGCGCGGCGAGGCCTCGATCGTAGGCTTTTCGCGCCCGATCGCGATCGTCCTCCGCCGACGCCAAGCTCGTGACCAACACGGTCGCGACGAAGACCCCAATCAAGCTCTTCCGAGTGACCATGAACACGAGCCTTAGGCTACCATGCGGCTACCCGTTCTCATGACAACGAAACCGCCCTTCCGTCTCGTTCACCCCGTCGGGGTATCGGTCATCGCTCTCCTCGTCGGAGCGCTCGCTCCGGCGTGCAGCTACGATTGGGAAGTCGGCGCCACGAAGACCGACGGCGGAACCTCCGACTCTGGCGGCGGGGGGGTGAGCCACAGGTGCGCCCTCGGAGCCTCCGGCTGCGATTTTTCCTGCACGATCGGGGCGCCGTGCTCGACCCTCTGCGAAGGCGGATCGTCGTGCAAGAGCTCGTGCACTCGGGGCAAGTGCACCTTCGTCTGCGGCACTGGAGCCTCGTGCGACTTCTCGTGCACGGGAGGTGGGTGCGTCACCGAATGTGGGTTGGGCTCGGTGTGCAAGACGTCGTGCACCGGTGGCGGATGCGAGTTCCGTTGCTCGGTCAGCGGATGCGACAGCTCCTGCCTCGGCGGCAACTGCACCACCACGCAGCTCTAGAGCGACAAGCATGATGACCGAGGATTTCGCACGGTTAGCAAGCTGGCGCACCTGGGATGCGCGACGACGACAGTCTCCTATCGTAGGAGCAACGACGCGCAGCGCCGCTAACCGTGCGAAAGCCGAAGGGAGTCATCGGGTTTGTCGCTCTAGAGCCGCCGAAGATGTGAGACCGTCCCGTCGCGTCGCACATCCTCGTATCGCCCTACGAACGTCGCCCATTCGCCACGACGCGCCGCGCCAGATACGCTACGAAGACTGCTCGAAAGAACTCGAGCGCTTCACGCGTTCTCGCTCCCGTGCTCCGACCCCGCCGCTCCCTCACGCTCCTTCCTCTCGTCGTCGCGGCGGCTTGCTCGCTTCGCGGGGGTGCGGGCGACGCCTTGCCCCACGGCGCGCGCGTTGCGACGAAGCCAGGCGATGACCGCGAGGCGGCGGCCCCTTACGCCCCAGCCATCGACACCGCGCACCTCGATGGCGGGACGGCAGCGGCCGCTTCGACGACGGTGGACGGCGCACCGAGCGCGAGCTCCGTCGACGAGAGTCCCATCCACAAGACGACCCGCGAGGACCTCCTCGGGCTCTTCTCGCTGAAGCCGCTCAGCCCGAGCGAGCACGCGCGTATCCTGCCCGAGACGTTTCTGGCGGGTGCCTTCGGGACGGGATCCCCGAGCAAGATTCACCAGGGAAATCCTGGCATTTCGCTGCACGGGGTCTCACGCGCCAAGTGCCTCGCCGGGCTCGAGGGTACCACCCTCCAAACCGCGGCTCAGCGCACGGCGTGCGGACACGACAACATGGTGCCCGTGCACCTTCGCGGAAAAGATCCGTACTTCTGCGTCGACATCTTCGAGTTCCCGAACAAACCGTGCGAGCTGCCTTTCGTCTGGGCTTCCCCGACGTATGCAAAGAAGGTTTGCGAGCTTCAAGGCAAGCGCTTGTGCTCTCAGATCGAGTGGCAACTGGCTTGCCACGCCGACCCCGACGACGGTCCAGACACTCGTTATGCCTACGGAGATACCCTCGATCTCGACGTTTGCCACACGAAGCGCAGGCATCGCCAAGTGGCGGAAAAACCCTGCACGACGACCGACGCCCAGACGACCTACCGCACCTGCAGCACCGACACCGAGCCCTCGGGCTCTTTTCCAAAATGCCGCTCGCGTTACGGGGTCTACGATCTGCACGGCAACGTCGCCGAGATCATGATGCGTCGCGACGGCGACGGAACGGTGAAGACCCAACTCAAGGGAAGCGCTTGGTTTTACGACGAGGTCGCCCGAGAGGTCTCGGGTCCTCCACTCCACGCAAATTCCCAAGGCGCGTATCCCGACCACTGCAACTTCGATCCGCGGTGGCACGTGGAGAACCTCGAGAACGCGTGGCACGTGAACTACCATCTTGGGTTTCGCTGCTGCAAAAGCATCCCCTGACGGCCGTCTCGGTCGGGGCCGCCCGTCAGCGGTCGAGCAAGCGGAGTACGCGGTCCATCACTTTTCGCGCCTGAGGAACGCCCTTCCACACGTAGAGGGAAGCGAGGTCGCCCTCGAGGACCTCTTCTTTGACCCGGAGGCGCTCGCTCGCGCAGAACACGATTCGCTCGCCGAGCCCCGCCTCGACGAGCTCCACACGTTTCCACACGGCGTCCCGGTTCCAGAAGCCCAAGAGCTCGACGAATACGCGCTTTTTTCCGCGCTTCAGCACGAGATCCGGCACCACGAGCCCCGCCCCCGGCAAGCTCACGAGCTCGGCGGAAATCGAACACTTCACACCTGCCGCCTTGCAGAGCGGCACGAGCCCCTCGAAGAGCTTCTGGACGTCGTCGGACACGCGGGCCACGGACTCCTTCGCCCCGTCCTCCCCCGTTCCGCCGGAGAGCTTCAGGACGAGGGGCGTGCGCTCTTTGCCCCACGCGACGTCAGCTTCGACCGAGAACGCTTCGAGCTGCTCGAGCGCCGGAAGGAGCATCGCGAAGCCGAGGCCATACTTGGTGACCGACTCGAAGAGGCTGAACGGACCGTCGACGCGGACGACGAACGCCCCTTCGCCCGTGGCCTCGATCTCGAAGAGCAGCTTGTGAAACTTCAGTGTGCGAAAGAATGCCCGGACCACCGCCGCATCGCGTGACCGTACGGTGCACGTGGCCCGCGTGGCGCGAAGGAGGGCGGCCTTCGCCTGCTCGCGCGGGTGCTCCGCGACGAAGGTTTTTCCGTCGACCGAAGGCGCGCGCACGAGGGTGTCGGAGTCGCGGAGGTCCGAAAAAAGACCCTGTTCGAGCGCTTCCGGTGCAATCCCCAGACGCGCCGCGACCGTGCGCACCACGCCGTCGCGGTCGAGGGTCTCGCCGTCGGGGAGGGCATGTCGCGTGGCCGCCGCCGTCGTAAAGAGCTCGCGCCGATACGCCACGGCGTCGACCTCGACGCCGTGGGAGAGCTCGCACGCATCGAGCACGAGCTTCTGGAGCCCGAGGATGATGCGACGGTCGAGGCGCTCGTCGACGATGTCGGCCCACGCCGCGGTGAGGCTCTCGCGGCTCTCGCCCACTCGCGCGCGGGCTTCGCGGACGAGGGCTTCGGCCACGACGCATGCTCGCTCGGTCTCTTCGGGATTCATCGCGCGGAGACGCAGCTCGCCTTTTTGGCGACGGGCCAAGACGAGATCAACGGTAAGCACTGTGCTCCCGTCGGCGCTCGCTCGTGTAGGTCTCGCCAGTCTCCTGCGTGACGAGCTCGTAGAGGCACGCGCGCTTGTTTTCGCCCTTGCGCAGCACGCGACCGAGCCTCTGCACGTGCTCGCGGACGGACCCCGATCCCGAGAGCACGATGGCCACGTTCGCTTCGGGGACGTCCACGCCTTCGTTCAGCACGCGCGACGTCGAGATGACTCCGTAGCGGCCCTCGCGCAGACCGGAGAGGATCTCGGTGCGCTCTTTCACTTTCGTCTGGTGCGTGATGACCGGCACGAGAAACTTTCGAGACAGCGTGTACGCCGTGGCGTTGTCCTGGGTGAAGAGCAGCACACGGTCTCGCCGGTGCACGTTGAGTAGGTGCTCGGTGTACTCGAGCTTTCCGCTGGCGGAAAACGCGAGCTCCCGTTGCCTACGGTACGCAGCCATCGCACGTCGTCCGTCGGTCGAACGCGACGAGAGCATGACGAACTCGGCGAAGGCCTTTGGATGGTTCATGCGAATGTGATTCATCGATATGAAATCACGATAGATTTTGCGCTCGCTATCGTACTCGGCGCGTTCCTCGGGAGAGAGGTCTACCGCGACTTGTTCGGTCTCGTATTCGGCGAGGTAGTCGCCGGCAAGCTCGACGATGTCGCGCCGGTAGACACAAGGTCCGACGAGCTCGTCGAGCATGGCGTCGCGACCGTCCGTGCGTTCTGGAGTGGCCGTCAGACCGAGACGAAAAGGAGCGATGCACTGCCTGGCCGCAAGGGCATACGCGGGGCTCGGCAGATGGTGGCATTCGTCGAACACGACGAAACCGAAGCGCGCGCCGAGGTGCTCCATGTGGATGTACGCCGAGTCGTAGGTCGAAACGGTGATGGGCCGAACGTCGTGCTCCCCACCACCGACCACGCCAACGGCCTCGCCGAAGGTGGCCGAGAGCAGGCTATGCCATTGCCGAACGAGATCGAGCGTGGGCGCGAGCACGAGGGTCGCCCGCTTTTTGTCGGCGATCGCCATGACCGCCACGTGGGTCTTTCCGGCGCCCGTTGGGAGCACCACCACTCCGCGGCCCATCGCTCGGGTCCACGCGACGTGCGCCTCGGCTTGGTAAGGCCGCGGGGCCCGGTGGGCACGAACGAGGCCGGAGATCTCCGGGTACGCGCGAGCTTCGTCCGTGTAGGGAATCTTGTCCCGACGGAGACCTAGAACGGTCTTCGCGTAGGCCACTGCAGGAGCGCGCAGACACGCCGTCCGTGCATCCCACACAAAACCTTCCGGGCAAACGCCTTCGGGAAGACCTCGGAGCTCGAGCGTGCCCGCACGAAAGCGGAGTGTCGGAAGGGGCGATTCCTCGGTCAGGGACATTCCTGGCCGACGGGAGCCCGGGTCGTTCCGCAGTAGAGAAAGCCGCCGCCGGCCGAGCGCGTGACCATCACGATCGTGTCGGCTCGAATCGCGGGGTCGATCGTCGGAAGCACGCGCATCACGGCATCGGAGTTGGCCTGGGACACCGTGTAGACGTGCATCACTTGTTTGACCCACTTGTCCGCCGGCGTGACCCGCGCGCTGGAGCCACGGATGCTGTTCAGCTTGCCTTCCAGAGACGTCTTGATGTCGGCCTCGGTCGGCTGAGGCTGGTTCGACGGCTTGTAGACGCGGATCGGATTCACTCCGACTTTCTTGCCGTCGATCTCGATGAGAAGGTCGGTGATGGTCGTGGGTCCGCCGTCCACGACTGGCCCATACGCGATTTCCTTCTCGGTCTTGAGGAGCGTGGCGCCCTCGCAATAGCGGAGAATCTCGAAGCTCATCACCTCGGACTCGAAGGAGCTTCCGCCGGCGTTCGGGGTATCGAAGATGCGGTCGCCGCCGTCGGACAAGAACGCCTTGTCGAACATCTCGCCCGCGACGAACGTCAGCGTGTTCGCAAAAACCGAAGGTGTCGGTTTCGCCAACTCGGCGCGGATTTGGCCGCACGAACCGGTGAGGGTCCCGAGGATGTCGCCGAACGGCCCGGTCAGGGCGGGGCTCGCGTCCGGAGTGGCGGCGTCGGAAGGAGGACCGCTGTCCGCTGGTGGAACGGTTCCCGTTGCCGGGGTGGTCGTCGTCGGAACCGGGGCGCTGGCGTCGGTCTCTGCGGGAGTCGTCCCACTGCACCCACCAACGCAAGCCGAAACAACAATGAATACGAGCCCTACGACGAGCCCACTTCGCAACGACCGCATTTGTTCACTTTACACGGAGAATCGACTTCCGCCTCAGTGTTTCCCGCCCGGCTCCGGGCTACCACCGGCCACCACGTCCACCATGGCGTCGATCACGCGCAGCATGGCCTCGCGTGTGAGGCCTTCGGCCACGAGCCGCTTCGTCAGCGTCGCGGCGAGGTCACGCTCACGCGTGACGCGGGCAGCGTCGAGCGCACCGGGAGGGAGCTCCATGCCAGCGCTCGTGGGCTCTTCGATTTCTGGGCCGTGAGCGGGAAACTGCAGCGTTCGCCCGAGCTCGAACGTCAGGGAAAAATCGCCGATTTGTACGAGATCGCCAGCCTTGACGATGACCGGATCGCGCAAGGCCGCGCCATTCAAGAACGTACCGTTCATGCTGGAAAGGTCACGTAGCCAAAGCACGCCATCTTTCAGCTGGGCGGTCGCGTGGCGTTTGGACACCCGCGGACAGAGGAGCATGACGTCGTTGTCGGGGCTGCGTCCAAGAGTGATGACGCCGTCGCCTCGGAAGATCTCTCGACGAGACTCCCCACCGCGCCTCCTCAGCGAAATCGTAGTCGCCATGAAGACCCAACCATAGCGAGGGTCCGCCCTCTTCGGGAGGCTCTCGCTCGATTTTGTTCGTCGACCGGTGGGTGTCCTCTTCCACTTGACCTCGACCGCGGAGGCCGCTCCCCTAGCGTCATGGATCCCTACGCGCCGATCGCCGGCATCTCCCTCGAACTCTACGCGGAGCTCTCAGCGGACGTCTCCGACCACCTCAACGATCCGGCCAAGCAGGTCGAGGTCGTAGCCAAAAAGGGCATCTCGAAGGAGAGCTGGGACGCGGCGAAGGCCGGCTGGACCGCCCGCATGCAAGACATGTCGCTGATGGGCCAAGTGGCGATGCGCTACATGCCCCTCTACCAGGCCGCCCTCGAGAAGAAGTCCGGCGGAAAGCCCCAGATTTCGTTCGAGGACTACGTGGCCATGAGCGGCGCGGCCAAAGCCATGAGCATCGAAGGAATGCTCGCGTTCTACAAAATCACCATGAACGACTGGACGCTTATCGCGGGCGACTGGAACACCAAAATCCCAATGGATATGGGTCGATACGGAATGTTCGGCATGCAGGTCGAGCAAGAAGGCGCCCGCATCGCGCAGGGCGGGCCGCCAAAACCGGTCAACGTCCAGCGTGGCGGAGGTGCGCCGCAAGCGGGTGGCGCTCAGCCCGGATACCAGCAGCCGCAACAGCCCGGGTATCCCCAGCACGCGCAATACCCCCAGCAGCCGCAACAGCCCGGATATCCCCAGCAGCCGCAACAGCCCGGATATCCCCAGCAGAACCCGTTTGGAGCGCAAGCTGCGAGCTTTGGCGCGGCCGTGGGAGGGGCGATTGGCTCGTTCGGAAGTGCAATGGATGCGTTCGCAACGAGCGCGGTCGGCGGATTCGGGGTGGGCACCCCCGTGCTCGTGCTTTGGTCCGATGGCCAACGCTATCCAGCGACCATCACCCAAGTGGGTGGCGGCCAGTACCACTGCACCTTCCCGGACGGGCGCCAGGTCTGGGTTCCGAGCCACGCGGTCAGCCTCCGAAGCTGAACGAGACGCGCGTGACGTCTGACTGGGCCTCCTCAGCCTGATTCCTCAGCCCGGATTCGCCAACCAGTCGCTCCACTGGCGGCGAATGCCAGGCTCAGCCCGTCTCGTCGAGCGTGCGCGGCGAGGCGGTCACTTGGGCTTGGCGAAGACCATCAGGCCGACGCGGCCGCCGCCTTTGGTGGCCGTCACGTCGACTTTGTACGGAATCGCGATGGGCGAAATGGGGCAAATGGGAGCCGGAACACGCCCGATGGCGGCGGGCTGACCTTTGCCCTTCCCAGCTTCCATCGTGAAGAACGGCGGCAACAGCAGCTTCACTTCGAGCTCTTTCACGACGCCCGGTACGGCTCCGGCGATCATCGTGTAACAGACGTTCGGCTGCAGCGTGTACATCACGCCATAGTGCTCGCCTTCGGCGAGGTCGATGCGCACGACCTGCGGATCGGGCATGGCGCCCTTCGGAGCGAGCTTGAGCGCTTGCTGGCGAAGAGCGACCTCGATCCCTTGGTCGATGATGTCCGCCGAAGCGCGCGGGGTGGGCGTCGTGGGCGTCGTGGGCGTGGTTCCGCTCGGAGCGGCGCTTGCCGACCCAGAAGCAGCGCCGGTGACGGGCGGCGCCACACTGCCCGAGGACGTGGGCACGAGTGACACGGGACCGCCGCCTCCGCCGTCCAGGCACTGGGGCCCCACGCAAGGAGGTGGCCCTCCGAAGTTCTCCGTCGCCGCACACGCCGCGATGACGCCCGGCAATCCGAGACAGAGACCGAGGAATCCGAGCGAGAGCACACGAGAGCGGGACATGGGAAAAGGCGCCTTCCTCGGGCCGCCGTCGTGCGACCCACCGCGCTCGATTACCACAGGTCGTGCGGTTCCGTTCGCGCGTACTCTGGGGACGTGCCACGCGTGGTCCCGGCGGAAGAGCCGCTCGTCGTCGAAGTCCCCCTCCCTCCGTTCCGGCTCGAGGCGGGGGCCGCACTGCTTCGCCCGCGTGCCCGTGTTTGGTTCTGGGGAACCAAGGAAGAGCACACGCGCCTTGCCGAGGGCGAGCCACTTACCGACGTGCCCGAAGAAGTCCGTCGAACAGTATGCATAATGCACACACTTACGGGAGCCCTCGATCCGAGAGAGAGCTTTCCGGAGCTCTTCGGGCGCAGCCGCCCACTCCGTCCATGGGCCGACCGCATCGTCGCCGTTGGCCTGCTCGGATCCCGACACGATCCGACGGGACCCGGGTCCGGAACGTTCCCGACGCGGGAAGCAGACACGCGCCACCCACCACCCGACCCTATATCGCGCGGGGCCGCCACTTTTCCGGAGTCGCGACTCCCCGCTACGGTGACGCCTTGGGACCAAGCCCGGGCGGCCGATCTCGCGCTCCGTCGGCTCGGGCTCACGCGCATCGACCTCGCCTTCGGTGCTTCTCTAGGAGGGATGGTGGCGCTCGCTCTTGCAGCGCTCATGGGCGAACGGATGATCCGAGCCCTCGTCGTCGCCGCTCCGTTCGCCTCCTCGGCGTGGGTGCTCGCGCACGATCACGTGGTTCGCGAAGCCCTGTTGGCCGATCCGGAGTTTCCCCACGGGACGAGAACCGCGCGCCTGGCGCGCCAGATCGGGTTCTTTGGATACCGAGGCCGGGAGGCTCTGATCGCTCGGCAAGGGCGCGAGACTGCCGGACGTCGCCACGAACACCGCGTGCCTTGGAACCCTCGCATGCCCTACCGGATCGAGAGCTACTTTCGTCACCTTGGCGAAGGGCCGCAGCCCGACCCACGCTGCACGGTCGCGCTGCTCGGAGCGATGGACCACCACGACCTTGGCCGAACGCCGCCCTCGGCCCCCGATGGGCCTCCAATGGCCGACCGCATCCGCGCTCACGTGACCTGTGCTTCGGTCTCGAGCGACACCTTCGTCCGACCGGAAGAGGTCGAGGCGCTCGCGCACCGCCTCCCGCACGCAAGCTACCGTTCGATTGCGAGCGACTTCGGCCACGACGGGTTCCTCGTCGAGAAGGCACGAATCGCACGACTCGTGCGTGACGCGGCGACGAGCGTTGACAGTGCCGGTCGATCGCGCAAAGGATGAAAAAGATGGTCAGCCCCAAATCCCCCCCGCGGAAAGCGGACGAGGTGGCGCGAGAGCTGATGGCCCGCATCGTGGGCGCCGAGATCGCTCCCGGCAGCCTCTTGCCAAAAGAAGAGGAGCTCGAAGCCCAGTTCGGCGTTGCACGAAGCGTCATTCGCGAAGCCGTGAAGTTTCTCGAAGTGCACAAGCTCGTACGACCCGTTCGCAGGCGCGGCACCGTAGTGCTCGACCCGCGCGCTTCGCTCAGTCCGGATGTCGTGGCAACGTTTCTCGTACCGCGTCAGGGCAAAATCTCACCCGACTTCTTGAAGGGCGTTCTGGAAGTCCGAAGGCTCCTCGATGTCGAGATGATGGGCCTCGCAGCCGAGCGTCGGGAACCTGCGGACCTTCCGTCGATTCGTGAGGCCGCCAACACGTTGCTCCAGCAAGCCAGCGTCCAAAAAGCCAGCGTCCAAAAAGCCAAGGTTCCCGATGAGTTGGAAGACGCGATCCTCGGGTTCGGTCTCGCGGTGGCGCGCGCCACGCACAACCCCCTCTACGTGATGTTCGTGCACTGGAACTCGAATGCGGTACGCGACCTCGCCGACGTGTTTGCGTCGGTGCGGGCTTCGTCGGGCACGCACGCCGAAGGCATTCAGATGGTCGTTTCGGCCATCGAGAGTGGCGATGCCGCGGCCGCGAGGGCCATGACCGCTCTTTACCACGACTGGGCCGGCCCCAAGATCTTGGCCGCAGCCGCAGCCAAGTAGCGGTATGCCAGCGCGATTTTCGCGTGTCGGCTCGGCAGCCGAGGAGCGATCTGTTTTCCCCTCGGCCCAAGATCCTTGTAGTGTGCCGCGTCGTACACCCGTCCTGGTTTCTCGGAGGCCCGATGCGACGTTCCGCCTTTCGTAGCTCGCTTGTGATTTTTGCACTGTTCGGCGCTGCGCCGCTCATGCTCGGCTCCGGCTGCAAGGAGAAGCCCGCCCCAGTGGACGCCGCGCCTCCTCCCCCGCCCCCCGAAGTGGACGCGGCCCCGGTGCAAATCGCGCCGATGGAAGAAGATGCCGGCGTGGACGCCGCCGATGCGGCCGAAGCTGGCAAAAAGTGGGGCCCTGGCGTCAACGCGAACGTGGCCCGCCTGAAGCAGTGTTGCGGGCAGCTTCGCTCCGAGGGCAAGAAGCTCGGGTTGTCGCCCGAAGCTGGATTCTTCAACGCCGCCGCGGCCCAATGCGACGGCATCGCCGCCCAAGCCGGCCCGACTGGAACCGCGCCAGAGCTCGGAATCCTGCGCACCGCCCTGCAGGGTCGAACGCTCCCTGGCGTTTGCTCGGGCTTCTGACCGAGGGCACCTCGGCTACCTTGACGGGCGTCCTTCGGGGCGCCCGTTTCGTTTTGTGAGCTTCGTTTTGTGACGTGCCGCGTGACGCAACATGAGTGACGCGTGGCGACGACGGATTCTCACGCCGCCTTCTGCCATGGCTTCGGTATGGTGGGCGTATGGCGGACAAGCTCACACGGGGAGACAAGGTTTGTGTGCTTACGTCGGGAGGGGATGCCCCCGGCATGAACTCGGCACTGCGAGGCGCCGCACGCGTGGGTGCCGAGCTCGGTCTCGAAATGATCGGCGTCGAGGACGGCTACGTCGGGCTCCTCGCCGAGCGTTTCGTTCCCCTCGACATCCGCGCGCTCGACGACGCCTCACGGCGCGGCGGAACGGCGCTCGGAACCGCGCGCAGCAAGGTTTTTCCAACCCCCGAAGGGCAAGCCCAAGCAAGGGCGATCCTCGCACGATCGGGGATATCGGCCATGCTGGTGGTCGGCGGAAACGGCTCACTTACCGGCGCTCGGACTCTCGAAGGAACCGAAACCGGAAAGGGCCCGCTCCGCGTCGCCGGCTTGCCGGCATCCATCGACAATGACCTCGGCGGCACCTCGATGGCGATCGGGGTCGATACGGCCATGAACACCATCGTGGAGGCGTGCGATCGCATTTGCGATACGGCTACGGCGCACAAGCGCATCTTCCTCGTCGAGGTCATGGGCCGCGACTGCGGCTACCTCGCCATGACGGCAGGGATCGCCGCAGGCGCCGACACGGTGCTCGTGCGAGAGACGGACAAGTCCGAAGCCGAAGTGGTGGACCAAGTGTGCCGCACGATCGAGCACGCCTACGCAGAGGGCGAGCGGCGCCGCCGGGTCCTGATCTTGAAGTCGGAAGGCGTGAAGATCGGGACGAACGAGCTAAAAACCCAGGTCGACGCGCGACTTTCGAAGACCATGAAAGACGTCGACTCGCGGGTGACCGTCCTCGGCCACGTCGTCCGTGGAGGGACGCCTTCGGCCTTCGATCGGCTTCTTGGCGCTCGCCTCGCGAATGCGGCGATCCGCGGCCTTGCCGATGGCGCGTCTGGCTTCATGGCCGGTTGGGTCGGTCCAGGGATCACCCGAGCCGCGTGCCCGTACGATCCCTACGTCGTATTGGTTCCGCTGGACGAAATGCTCGCCGAGACGGAAAAGCTTCATCGTGGAGAGTCGGCGCTCGCCCTGTGGCGCAAGAAGGTCTACCGCGAGGTCGAGTCGATCCTGGAGCGTTGAGGAGCATCACTTCGGGTCCGCGAAATGGTCGTGCCCGTGGGCGGCCACTTCGCGGCGACTGTGCCCGTCGTCGAGGAGTACCCCTTGGCCTTCTTCGACCTCGCCGATGGCCCAGTAGCCATCTGGCATCGGCGCATCGGCCGGAAACGCGAAGGCCACCACATAGTCTTCGCCACCAAGCAGCGCGGCCGCGAGCGGCGACCTTGCGAGGCGCGCAGCCCCGTCACGAAGAACGTTCCCGCCAGGCCGAAGCAGCCACTCTTCGGAGATCACGATGCACACTCCGCTTGCCTCCGCCAAACGCGAAAGGTCGAGCGCCAGGCCATCCGATATGTCGATGGCCGCATGGGCTCGAGCGACTATGGAAGCTGCGTCGTAGCGAACCCGAGGCCGTCGAAACGCCTGCACACAAGGCCCTAGCGAAGGGTCGTCGGCGACACCTTTCTGAAAGGCCAGGAGCCCCAAGTGGGCGAGCCCAAGCGGTCCGGACACAAGCACCCGATCGCCAGGGCGCGCCCCCCTACGCAAAACCGCACGCCCTCCGACCACGCGACCGAGAACCGTGGTCGTGACCGAAAACGTGGCTCCGCGGGACAGATTTCCGCCGAGAATCGGAGCCGACGCCTCGACCGACGCCTC
>JAYUKI010001396.1:0-6920 GCA_043764595.1 Myxococcales bacterium
CCCGCGGCGAGGGCGCGCGACGCGGCTTCTTCGAGGCCCAGATGGGTGCGCGTGGCGCGGCGGCGCAACGCGGCGCCGTCGCCACGCGCGAGTGCCTCGTCGAGCGAAAGCCGGTACACGACCCGCAGTTTCGTCGCCTCGAGCACGGCCGCGAGCCCTGGATCCGCGCCCACTTTCGATCGCGCGTCCACCGCCGCCCCCGCGAGGGCTCGCGCCTCCACCGTGAACCCACGTTGGAAGAGGTCGAAGCAGCGCGCGAGCGCGAGCGTTCGCCCCGGAGAATCTTGGGCGGCGCGCACGGCGAGCGCCCGCACCTCGGTCCGCGTGTCGCCGTGGGCACGCCCGTAGGCCGCCAGGGCCTCCCACGCGGCGGGAGTTTCCCCATACGCCACCGTGAGAGCGAACGCGGCATCCCCGACTCCCGGACCGTCCCCCTCCGCCACGGCCCGAGCCGCCGTCGCGACCCGACGAGGATTTTGCCGAAAAGCCAGGGAAAAATCGGCCTTCTGACCGCGTCGTACCGCACACTCGGCACGCCGCAAGAGCGCGCCCTCGAACTCCGGATCGAGCTCGAGCGCTTCGCCAAAGGCCCCATCGGCTTCCTTCGGGCTCGACGCACAAAGCGCCGTTCCAAGCCGCGACCAAAGCTCCGGATCGTCAGGGCCGAGGGAGATCGCCGCACGGTACTCCCGCGACGCCGCTACGAGGTCGCCCCGCTCCTCCGCGATGGCCCCCTTCAAGAACGCCTCGTAGGCCCGAATGGGAATGGCTGGCCCCACCCTGAGCTCTCCACCGGCGAGGCGGGTGACCGACCCCTCCCCGAGGCATCCAGACGACGAAAGTGCGAGCGTCGCCCCGAGCGCAAGCGTCGCCCAATACGCGATGGAGGCACGCTCGCGTCGGTTCAGCGGCTCCCCCGGAAGTCGATTTCGTCCCCACCGAGATCGGCGGAGCTAACGTCGTCCATGGAAGGGGGCGAAGCGGGCGCACGACCACCGCCCTCGGCCTCGCGAAGACGTTCGGAGATCTCGATCACACGACGCTCGACGCGACCGAACACGCTCCCGGCGGGGAACCGTCCGTTGGGATCGCGTGCTCCGGCGGGCACTCCCGTGATGACCTCGATGCCTTGGCTGACCGTCTCGATGGCGTGGAGGTGAAACTTTCCCTCCGCCACGGCTTGTGCAACGTCGTCCCGCAAAACGAGATGGGGCAAGTTCGCTTTGGGCATCAACACCCCTTGGCGGCCGGTCAGGCCTCGCGGAAAACAGAGGTCGAAAAAGCCCTCGATTTTCGCGCAAACGCCGCCGATCGCCTGAACTTCGCCGAGCTGATTCACGCTTCCGGTGACGGCAATCCCCTGGTCGATCGGAATTTCGGCGAGCGCCGAGAGCAGGCTGTAGAGCTCCGTCGAAGAAGCACTGTCACCATCGATTTCGCCGTAGCTCTGTTCGAAGGCGAGCTGCGCTCGGAGACTGAGCGGCCTCTCCTGACCGAACATTTTGCCGAGGTAGCCTCGCAAAATCGCGACGCCCTTCGTGTGCACGGCTCCGCCGAGCTGTGCTTCGCGTTCCACGTCGATGATGCCTTCGCGGCCAAGCGCGACGACCGCCGTGATGCGCATGGGCTGGCCGAACTCGACGTCGCCGGCGCTGAACACGCTGAGACCGTTCACGACGCCCACCCGAAAGCCGTCCGTGTCGAGGGCTATTTCGCCGCGCAGAGTGAGCTCGCGGATGTGGCGTTCGGCGGAGCCGAGACGCTCGCGACGCTCGCGCCATGCTGCGGCGACGTCGTCGACGGTCGTGACACCCTCTTGGGTGGCGTCTCCCGCCCCACCACGAAGCGGCATGAGCGAAGGCGGCGACGCATCGTCCGAGGTGTCGAGACCGAGGGCCCGCGCATGGGCAAGCGCGCTCGCGAACGCCGCGGTCTCTTCGAGCGGCGAAAGAATGAGACTCAGACGCTCGCGGTCGCCCGAGAGCCGGGTCGCGAGATCGAGCAGCCGTGCCCGCGCGGGACGATCGAACGCGCCCCACCCTCGTTCACGGGCCATGGCCATGAGGTACCCATCGAGCCGCAAGAGAGCCTCGTTCGTGCGAGGGATCGAGGGCTCCACCTCGACTTTCACGCGAAAGAGAGCGGCAAAGTCGGCGTCGGCTTCGAGGAGCGCCGCGTAGAGCCCGGGCGGCCCGACGAGGACGACGCGAACCGAGATGGGCACGGGCACGGGCCGCAGCGTGGTCGCGTAGAGACCAAGCGGGCCGAGCGGATCTTCCGCGCCGACGCGCCGCTCGCGAAGCACGCGCTTCATGCGCTCCCAGATGATGGGATCGGTCATGAGGTCCACGGCGCGAAGCACGAGGACACCGCCGGACGCGCGGTGGAGCGCGCCTGGACGGATGCGGGTGAAATCGGTGAGCAATGCACCGAAGCGAGCTCGCCTCTCCAGATACCCGAACAAATTCGGATAGGTAGGATTGGTCTCGTAGACGACAGGCGCGCGCCCGCCCGCAGGCGACGAGACGAGCAGGTTCACATGGAAGCGATTGAGACGCGTGGCGTGCTCGGGGTCGTGATCGCGGCCGTCCTTGTTCGCCTCCCCCTCACTTTCGGGGCCGGAATCGTCCGGGCTGACGAGGTCCTCCCAGTCGCTGACGAGGGCGCCCTCGACCTCGGTGAGGTAACGTCCGAGGTCGTCGCCGAGCGCCGAGAACGAAGCGTGCAAAGGCTTCATGCGCTCGGTGACGAGGGCGTGGACGGCGGCGCCGATGGCTGCCGTGCGCGCGGCGTCGAACGTGGCGCTCTCGCTTCGCACACGCTGCGCGGCTTTCGCCACCTCGGCGGTCAGGCGCTCTTCGGCCTCCGAAAGAGCTCGCTTCGTGGGCTCGTCGAAGGCCCCGAACTGTTCGGGGCTGACGGGTTTTCCGTGCAGGATCGGAAACGTCTGGACGCCGCCTTGAACCGCGCGAATGCCGAAACCCAGCGTCTTTGCGCGAGTTTCGAGCCCAGTGAGCACTTCGCGGTTCTTCGCGTCGAGATCTCGACCGAGCTGCGCCTGCGCCGCGCGGAGCTCCTCCGAGTCCGTGATTTCGGGGATTTCGGTGCGAAGCAAGCCGACGAGCTCGCGCATGGCTTCGACGAGCACCGGCCCGAGCCCGCTTGGAAGAGCGAGCGCACGGGGAGCCTCCGGGTGCTCGAAGTCGTGCACGTAGACGATGTCCGGCGGCGGCGGTCGCGCGGCCGCGAACTTCTCCGCGAACCGAACGACGTCATCCTCGATCATGACCTCCGGCTCGGCCGCCACGAAGACGTGAAAGCTCGGCTCGCGAGCCGCGATCCCGAGAGCGAGGGCTCGACGGGTGACGCTACCGACGATCTCGAAAAGGCCATCGCTCGGACGCGGCTCTTCCGGAATCATGTCGATCGGAGTGTGGAGAGCGAGCTCCTCCGGGCGCACGCGGAAGGCGTCGCGGCCTAGCCCCTCGGCGATGAAAGCGTCGCTCCAGGGCCGAGGCGGGAGGCTCTCGCGAGGCTTGGGCTCGACGGCCGGAGCCTCTTCCCCTTTGGATTTTCCGACGGAACGTCGGTTCTGGGCTTTCTTCGTGGTCCTGGGGTCCGCCATGGAATCGCGCTCTCGACGCTATCAGACGCGCGCAAAAGGGGCGCGGAGAAGTAAGGATTCGTGCGCACCTTGCGAAGAGTCGAAAAGAGACCTTCCTCCGGAAGCGTTCCCGAGCGTACGATGGAGACCGGATGGCTCGACTGATCCTAGCCACACCTGAGGGACATCAGGCAATCGAGCTGCGAGGCACGAACAGCCTCGGACGTCACCCCAACAACTCGATCCAGCTCCTCGACAAGATCGTCTCGAAAGAGCACTGCATCGTCGAAGAGCGAGACGGACGATTCGTGCTGCGCGATCTCGGCAGCTTGAACGGGACGTACATCAACGGGGATCGCGTCCGCGGCGAGCAGCTCCTGAAGCACGGTGACGAAGTGTCGCTCGGCATGACGCGCGCTCGGTACGACGACGGCTCTTCGCCGCTCGAGATGTCGCATCAAGCCGTGGGCCCTGGTGCCGTCCTTCACCCGTCGACCCAACCCGGACCGCCTCCGGTTCCTGGCCAACCCGCGTATGGCCGGCCGCCCCTGTCTTCCCAGCCTGCGCAGCCTTTGCAGCCTGCACCTATTGGGTCGGCCAAATCGGGCCCTTGGCAAGCGCAGCAGCCTCAAGCGCAGGCGCCACAGCAGGGTCATCGTCAGCACGCGCCCCAGCAGCAGTTTCCCGCGCAACCCCCGATGATGATGCAGCACGGAGGAATGCAAGGGCCGCAGCAAGGCCCGAGCGGAACGAGCCCTCTCGGTCCCGCGATGGGTCCTCAAGCACCGCAGCCTGGCGTTCAGGGGTATTCGCCTCCTGCCCCACCGAACCGACCGGTCTTCAAGACGCGGGTCGACGTGCTCGACTCCGGGGCGCGCCAAATCGGCACGCAGATCGCGGCCCTCGCGAAAGGGTTCCTGCCGTTCGAGCAGGTGCAACACGACGCGGGACAGCTTCGCGTCGACTACGAGCGCCTCCGGCTCACGTGGGAGCTCACACGAGACATCGGTCTCGAGCGTGACCTCGATAAGCTCCTCCAAAAAATCCTCCTTTCGCTCTTCAAGTTCGTGAAGGCCGACCGTGGAGTCATCCTCTTGAAAGAGGCGGATGGCTCGCTTCAGCCACGCGCAGCGCATCGGCGCGACGGAACCGACAAGCCCATCGAGGTTTCGTCCACAATCCTGAACCACGTCACGTCGGAGCGCGCGGGCGTGCTCACCCACGACGCCTCCATGGACTTCGCCGGAGCGAAGGGCAAGTCCATGATTTTGAACCGAATTTCGAGCGCCATCGTCGTGCCTCTGTTGCACGAGAAGGAAGTGCTCGGCGCGCTCTGGCTCGACTCGGAAATGCTCGCGCAGTTCCAGCAGAAGGACCTCGAGCTCATCACGGCCGTCGGCAACCAGGCCGCGATGTTCATCGAGAACACCCTCCTCGCGAAGAAGATCGAGCAAGAGATCGTCAACCGCGAGCGGTTCTCGCGGCTCCTTTCGCCGAACGTCGCCGAGCAGGTCCTCAGCGGAAAGCTCGAGATCAAAAAGGGCGGCATCTCGATCGCCGAATGCTCGGTCTTCAACAGCGACATTCGCGGCTTCACGAGCATGAGCGAAGGAGCCCCTGCGGGCGCCATCCTCGACCTCTTGAACGAGTACTTCGAGCAGATGGTCGAGCAGATCTTCCGTTACGAAGGCACCCTCGACAAGTTCATGGGCGACGGCATCATGGCGTTCTGGGGCGCCCCCGTCGCCCACCAAGACGACGCGATTCGTAGCGTCCAGGCAGCCGTCGATCAGATGGAAGCGCTGGGCCGATTCAACCGGCGCCTCGTCGAACAAGACCACCCGCCGCTCGCCGTGGGCATCGGTATCCACACGGGGCCGCTGGTTGCTGGCTACGTCGGAAGCTCGAAGGCGCTCAGCTACACGGTCATCGGGGACACCGCCAACACGAGCGCCCGTTTGTGTGGCATCGCGCTGGCTGGGCAAATCATCGTCAGCGAGAGCACCCTGTCGAAGCTTGGCTCGCGCTTCGACGTCGAGGAGCTTCCGCCAGCGCAGCTGAAGGGCAAAGAGAAGCCTCTGCGCATCTTCAACGTGAAGCGCGAACGCCTCTCGGCAGCCTCCCGCTGAGGCCCACTCGGTGCACGATAGCTGAGCGTTTCGACGGGACCGTCGGGGACGCCGCGAGCCCAGCCGTGAAGATCCGGATCCACTCGAGTGGCTCGAGAGCCGCGTCGACGGGAGCTCCCTCAGCGACCGCGTGCTGAAAAGTGTGCCGCCACGCGGTCCGCGCCGAGAGCGTGCTCGTAGATGGCCGCTTCGTCGAGGCGGCCCGAAAAGAAATCGAGGGTCGACGTCGACGCCGCTCCCCACGTGAGGGCCGCAGCGAACGGGCCGATGGCGTGCGGATCGGGAACGGAGCTCACAAGCACTCCGTCGACGAAGAGCTCGAGCGTCCGACCGTCGTAGCGACCCACGACGTGCGAATAAACGCCGATCGGAATGGGCCGGGACGCGGCGGTGCTGGAGGCTTCGTTGCTCCATCGCTCGAACAAGACTCGCTTCGTGTCGTCGAGCACGAGGCGCCATCCGGTGTGCGGAGGTCCAACGCGATGGTTGCAGATCCTCTGGAGGGGAAGGCCGCCATGCGCCGGCGCGATCCATACCTCGACGGAAAAGGGGGCCTTCTCGCCGAACGAATAAATATCGGGGGCCACGACGACTCCAGTGGAACCGTCGAACTCGAACGCGGAATCCGCGTCGCCGAGCGCACCCAAAGCGCCACGCTTCACACCCGCCGAGACCGAGCCGGTCGCGCGCTCCTTTTCGTCTCTCGCTGCTGTCCCCTCGCCATCCCCAAAGCGCCAGTACGACGCCGGCCGATCGCCCGCACGACCTCGGCATAGCTGGGCTGTGCTTTTTCGGTCGGGGACGAGCAGGCTGCCAACGCGAAAAGCCCGCACGAGACGGTTCGGGCCAAGAAAACGCGCAAAGACTCAACCCTCCAAAACACATAGTGCCACGCCGACGGTTGGTCGGCGCCCCTCGCCAGTGGGACGGATATTTGGACGGGCATGGTCGAGTTTTGGGGGGGCCGAGCGGAAACCAGTGCGGCGAAACCGCGGGTCCCTCGACCACGATCGTGCAGAGGAGCCTCGTGTTTTTTCGGGAACCGTGTACGGGGCGAAGGTCGTGTTCGATTTGTGTTGACCGAGGGGGCGAAGAATCTTAAAAGCCGCGTTGTCCGGTTCGGGCGGGTAGCTCAGTGGTAGAGCGCTGGCCTTACAAGCCGGATGTCGCAGGTTCGAGACCTGTCC
>JAYUKI010001397.1:0-6918 GCA_043764595.1 Myxococcales bacterium
TCGTGCCACGTCTTCTTCGTACGAGAGGACCGCCGTTCGGCCGAGGGTCTCCGTCTTCTCTCCGACGGGCGCGCCATGGAAATAGAGCGCGCTTCCGACTCGGACGACGTGGAGCGCTCGCAAGACCGGCTGTCCGAGGTCACCCGTGGAGGCAAGGTGCATGGTGGGAGCACGGTCGACGAGTCCGAGGGCATCGTCTTCCGGCATGGCGAAGTAGCTGGCCTTCCGCATGCCGCACACGATGGCTCGGTAATGGTCTACTGGTTAGAGCCAGAATGTGAATAGTGAGTGGACCAGTTTCGCGGCGCGCCGCGCGCCACCTGATTCGTGGAAAACCCGGTGAGGTACGGAATGTTCTCCGCTCGCTATCGAAGAATCCCTCCCTTTTGGCCGAAATGGCGATGGCCCGAAGGGTGCACTTGGAACGGACATGAAAACCCGAGCCCTCCTCTTCGTGGTGCCAGCGTTCGCCGTCCTCGCTGCCGCGTGCTCCGCGGAAGTCGAGCCAGACGCCGTGGAGCCGTCCGGTGAGAGCGACGAGTCTTCCGAAGCGCTCACGGGACAACAAGCGTGCACTCTGATTGCAGGAGCTTCGGCGGGGCTCGCCGTGGTGGCTTCCCAAGCGTTCGTCGGGACCACGGTCTGTGCCGGCGCGTTGGCCGTCACGGGGCCCGGCGAGCTCGTGTGTGTCGCTCCCGCCGCGGGAACGGCGATCACCGCCCTTGGGGCTGCGCTTAGCGGCACGGCGTCTTACCTCCTTTGTTCGGCCAGCACCTCGGGCTCGCAGCGCATTCCCATCGCCTCCACGGGCTCGGCGAGCTGCTCGACGAGCAGTGCAACCACGGCCCCCAACTTCTGCTCGAACCTCTACGGGCGCTACAAGCGGGCGTGCGGAAACCTCGACCTTCGCACCCCCAATTCCTCGGAAAACTCCTGCTCGAGCATCAGTCTCGCCACGGCTCGCGACCAGAGCACGTGCGGTACGCTCCAGAACAAGATCGAAAAGAATGCCCAGTGCCTTCACGGCCGAAGGGTCATGGCGGACTTCATTCGGCGTGGCATTTGTCGACCCGACCCCAGCGATCCGAATGGCGCCAACCACGAGCCGCCCATTCGGGTCGCGAACGACCTCTTGGCCGTCTGCAAGTCCAAGATGAAGAGCCTCTCGAACCTTTGCCAGAAGGACCCAGAAGAGATCCAAAGAAGCTCGGTCCGTCGCTTCAACCAGGCGGTTTGGACGTGCCGTTGACACGCGGCTAGCGAGCTCGTTCGCTGCCGATCGCAGGGAAGTCAGGCTCTCGCGTTTCGGTCCTTCGCGAGGAATCTGCTATCGAATCAAGATGCATTCGGACCTGGCTGCGATTGCCGAGAAACTCGAGAGAGCCGCTCGTGTCGTCTACCTGTGCGGCGCGGGTCTCTCGGTGCCGAGCGGCATTCGGGCCTATCGTTCCGGGCCGAACGCGGTTTGGTCCGAGCACGTGAAAGAGTGGGGAACGCTCGAGAAGCTTCTCGAAGACCCCGCCGCTTGGTGGCGCGAGTTTTGGCTCAAAGCGCACGGGGACGTGTTTCGTGGCGTCTCGCCGAATGCCGGCCACGCCGCTCTCGCGCGGCTCGTCACGCGCGCGGAGGACGATCTGGTCGTCACGCAGAACATCGATGGCCTCCACCGTTGCGCCTTCCATCCCGAGGACAAGCTCATCGAGATTCACGGACGCCACGACCGCTTCATTTGTTCGAGCGGAGGCGTCTGCGAAGGCGTCCTGTCTCCGGTCGAGTCGGTCGATCTCTCGCAGGTGGGCTCGGGCGCTTTTCCCGAGTGCGCGAGGTGCGGTGCTCCCATGCGTCCGCTCGTTCTCCTCTTCGACGAGCACTACGACTCGCACCCTGCCTATCAAGCGCGCCGAGCCAAAAAGGCGCTCAACGACGCCGACGTCCTCGTGTTCGTCGGCACGTCGTTTTCGGTAGGCATCACGAGCTACGCGGTGCGGTGCGGCGAGGTCTCGTCCGCCGTCATGATCGACGTCAACCCGGAGCCGTCTCCGTTCGCGACCATGGTGAGTGTGCGGGCGGGCGCGGAGAGCGTGATGCCCGAGCTCGAGCGCCTCCTTCGAGCCCGCGGTGGTCTACACGACACGTGACCCTTGCACGCGCCATGGGGCCGGCCCGATGATGGTCTACTCGTAGTTGCTGAAACGGAAGCCATCGATGGACCAGTCGAACCGCAAATCACCAGGCGCTCGGCGCCGATTGGGCACGCCGACGTTGGCTCTCCTGCCAGCCGATTCTCCCCGCGAAGCCCTCGTCTCGCGCGTAAGGCGGAGCATCGTGTCCGAGGTGCGTCGTGGGCGTCTTCGGCCCGGCCAGGTGCTTCCGGGTAGCCGTCCCCTCGCCGAGTCTCTCGGTGTCCATCGAAACACGGTTCTCGCTGCGGTTCGTGAGCTCGAGAGCGAAGGATGGATCACGACCGTGCCCGCCCAAGGCACGTTCGTCTCGGAAGACTTGCCCGAGCAGAAGCGTCGCCTCGACGTACCCGAGCCTTCGGCCGACCGCCCTTCGTACGACGTTCCGGACGGTGGCTACGTCGTCCCCAGGGCGCCGCGTGCGCTCTCGTTTTTTGGGGGAATTCCCGACGTTCGTCTCGTCGACACGGCCACGTTGGGGCGCGCGCTGAGGCGGGCCCTACGTGACAAATCGACCCTGCGCTACGGGTCTCCACTCGGCGATCTACGGCTCCGAACCGAGCTCGCGAAGCTCCTCGCCGACACGCGCGGAGTGCCTCGCACGGCAGACGAGATCCTCGTGACCTCGGGCAGTCAGATGGCGATCGACCTCGTTGCCCGATCGCTGTTGCCCCGAGGATCGTGTGTCGCGGTCGAAGCTCTTGGTTACCGGCCGGCGTGGGAGGCCTTGAGGCGCGCGGGCATCGAGCTCGCGCCGGTTGCCGTGGACGCGGACGGCATGGACGTGCGCGCCCTCGAACGCCTCGCTCAGAAGCGCACTCTCGCGGGCGTTTTGCTCACGCCGCACCATCAGTGCCCTACCACCGTCACGCTCTCCGCATCTCGGCGCCTGACCCTGCTCGACCTCGCGCGAAAGTCCCGTTGGCTCGTCCTCGAGGACGACTACGATCACGAGTTCCACTACGAGGGCCGCCCCATTTTGCCGCTCGCCAGCGCGGATCCCGGAGGCAACGTCGTCTACGTAGGCACCCTGTCCAAGGTGCTCTCGCCCGGCCTTCGCGTGGGCTACGTCGCGGCTCCTCGCTCCGTCGTCGCGCGCCTCGCCGACTTTCGCTACTCGACCGATCGCGAGGGCAACCACGTGGTCGAACGCGCAGTGGCCGAGCTTCTCGAGGATGGCGAGGCCGGACGTCACGTGAGGCGCGCAAGAAAGGTGTATCTTGCACGCAGAAACCTGCTCGTCTCCCTACTGCGCAAGACGTTCGGCGACCGCCTCATGTTCGATGTCCCCCATGGCGGCACGAGCATCCACGCCACGGTGGACCCGGACGTGGACGTGGAAGCCATCGTCGATCGCGCTTACGATCTCGGCCTCTCGCTCCAGTCTCCGAAGGTATTTGCCTTCGACGGAAAGACTCGGCCGTTCCTGCGTCTGGGATTTGCGCAGCTCGACGAGACCGAGCTCCCACGTGCCGTACGCCTCCTGGCGAGTGCATTCCCACAAGACCAAGCTCGCCGTGCGGATGGTCGCTAGGCCGACCAGTTGCTGGCACGGAGAGTGTCCGCGTTAGCCGCGCTCTTTCGGCCCGACCCAGTCCGCGAACGGGTCGGATTCGACGTAGGGCTCGGGGACGAATGGCGTCACCGCAAGATGAAAGACGGGAAGCTTGGGAGGCCGTGGGAAGGCGAAATCCTTCGAAAATAGCCACGCATCGGCCGACGATGGAGGCATCTCGGTCGTCGAATCGAAGTCGTTCTCGTCGAGCTCGAGCTCGAGCTCGAATGGATTTGCGTGCACGTCCATGAAAACGCTCCAGCCCCCGGCTTCCGAAAAGCATCTTCCGTACCAGCAACACGGAAGAAAACTTGGGCCTCGTGGCTTGCCATGTCAGGATGAACGGGTCGTGAAGAACGTGCGGCTACACGCGGCCCTAGGAGGCCTCTCGCTGCTGTCGGCGCTCTCGTGCGCGGCGTGCAACGACGCCGTGGCGAAGGCCAAGGAGCCGACCGTCACCGCAGCTCCCGAAGAGGGCATCGTGCTCACCGGTGGGATGGGGCGAGCTCGGGATGGTGGAATGCCACCCCCCGTCGAGATCGTCACCAAAGTGGCCCCGGCCACGGCGGTGGGCGCGCTCGAAAACCCAGCAGCTCTTCGTTCCCTGTACGAAGCTTTCCAGAAGCTCGAAGACGGCACCGCGTCCGACGACGCACGCATCGTCCAGTTCGGGGACTCGCACACCGCCGCAGACCTCGAAACCGGGACCATAAGACGCGGCCTGGTCGCCCGGTTCGGGGACGGTGGGCGCGGGTACGTGCAGCTCGGAAAGCCCTGGAAAAGCTACATCCAAGAGGGCGTGCGCACGGGAATGGCCGATTTCTCCGCCGCGCGAAACACGAAAAAAGAGAAGCTCTACCCGGGCAGCGAAGGCCATCTCGGCCTCGGCGGCGGCGCGATTGGCACCACCAAGCGCGGGGCTCGTGCCTGGGCCGATCTCTCGGCACGGGCTTCGGCTCTCGAACTTTCGTACCTCGAGCAACCCGTTGGAGGCTCGTTCGAGCTCTTCGTGGATGGCGCTCGCGTCGCGCGTGTCGCCACCAAAGCGCCGACGTTCACGTCCGCGTTCCGCCACGTCGATGTTCCGGACGGACCGCACCACGTCGAAGTGCGTGCCGTCGGCGACGGTGACGTCCGCGTCTTCGGGCTCGCGCTGGACGAGAAGGCGAACGGCGTCACCTACGACGCCCTCGGCATCAACGGGGCACGCGCGACCACGCTCCTCTCCTGGAACGAAGGCCACACTTCGGAGCAGCTTCGCAAGCGCGCGCCGACGTTGGTCATCCTTGCCTACGGAACGAACGAGTCCGGCGACGACGCGACCCGCGAGGCGTACGAGCGCCACGTCGTCGATGCACTCGGACGCGTGATGCGCGCCGTTCCCAGCGCCGCGTGCCTCTTGATGGGGCCACCCGATCGCGCCATCGAGGGTGCAACGAAAGACTCGTGGGTCACCTCTCCGCGGCTCCTCGAGATCATCGAGTCGCAACGGCGCATCGCAAAGGCCGCGCGCTGCGGCTTCTACGATCAGCTCGGAGCCATGGGCGGCGAGGGGACCATCGCGAACTGGGCTCTCGAAGATCCCCCGCGTGCGCAAAAGGATCGCGTGCATCTTGCACGGGATGGATACGCGCAGCTCGGCGCCACATTCGTCGCCGATTTGCTACGTGGTTACGCGCAGTTCCGAATCGAAAAAGGTTTGCCTCCGTCCCGCGCTCTCGCAAAGCCCGTGCCCTCCGCGTCCGCGCCCGAGGTGGCTCCGGCGTCTGGCGATCCGGACGGACCCCCCGCCTCCTCGCCCTGACGCGGGAGGTTTACTTGCGTCTACTTGCCGGCGTCCGTGGCGGTGGTGCTGCCGGTGCCCGCGCGCGACTGATACGCCTCGAAGCCCGTGACGAGCGACTTCTCGAGGAGCTCGCCAATCACCTCGGCCCCAGCAGGCGTGGGATGCGTGAGGTCCCACGATGCGAGCTGCGGTTTGGCTTTCACCCAGTGGGCCATCGAGCCTTCGCCGCCCATGGCCACATACGTGTTCCAAAAGGCGACCCCGTTGGCGAGCGCGACTTTGCGCTGCGAGGCGACGATCTTCGGAATGATCTTTTTGGTCTTGAGCTCCCCACCTTCGCGTTCGGCGCGGTCGAGTGGAGCGGCGAGCATGACCGATGCGCCGTCGGCGGCCGCGATGACTTTTTGAACGACGTGAGTGAGCGTCTTTTCGTATGATTTCTCGGAAAAAACAGGGGCTTCGCTCTCGTTCGTTCCAAACTGCAGGATCACGAGGGCGGGCTTGCGCAGCGCCATTTGATCCTTCCAGTGCGCGTCGTCCGCGGGCTCCCACAAGAGGCTCTGCGCACCGTTGGCTCCGAGGGCGTCGTAGGTGACGCCGGGCAGATCGCGCTCGAGAACCACGCCGAAAAGCCGCACGTCGCCGCCGCCCATCGACCGAAGCTGCATCTTGCGTGGGCCGTCCTCGACCGAGAACGAGAAAACCTTGGAGGCTTTGTTTTCGCCCTTCGTGGAGACCTTCTCGGACTTGTCTCCGCTCTTGACCTCGAAGTCGCCGCCCTGCGGCTGCGCGAGGTAGTAGACGTCGAAGCGGGAGACCGCCCGGCCGTAGTCGCCCTTTTCCATCGCGCCGAACGTGGCCGTGGCCCCGGGAGCGCCGTGGAACGTGACGCCACCGAGCCCGTACATCTTGTCGTTCGTGAACGGCCCCGTGATGCGGTTCGCGTTCCAGCCTTCGCCCGCGTAGTGCACGACGTCGTTGTGGAAATACCACTCCCAAGGGTTCGCCACGAGAATGAACCCGTGCCCCGAGTCGCCGTAGCGTGCCTGGAGGCGCCGCCGGAGGGTGCCCGAGATGTAGTCGCTCGTGATGACCGAGTCGCCGTAATGGAGGATGCGCGTGACGGCGCCGGGCTCCTTTTTCGAGGTCGCCGCGAGATGCTTGTAAAATGCATCCAGCGCGTGCCCGGTAGGATCCTCGACCGCGAGCGATCCGGCCGTCTTGGCCAAGGCCTCGGGATCGAGCACCGGTTTTTCGCTTTTCGAATCCGGCAGGGCGTTCGTCACGGTGCCTTGGTTTCCGGAGGCTTTCAGGCTCGTTTCGCCCGCCGAAGCGACGGAGCTCGGTGCGGTGCCGGGGCCATCGGGGTTCTCGAGCAGCGCGACGACGGGAGCCTT
>JAYUKI010001398.1:0-6897 GCA_043764595.1 Myxococcales bacterium
ACGTCGCCCTTGAGGTTCGACGAGAGCGCCGTGTTGAACCAGCGCTCGCGGTCCGGATCGACGCGGTACACGACGGCGCCGAAGATCATCGGCACGCCAGCGGAGCCCGTGACACGGTCCTTCATGAAGGGCTCGTACATGCTCTCGGGCACGGCGAACGTGACCGACGACTCGCTCCACACCACGAGCTCGGCGCCCTTTTGGCGAAGCTCTTGGGTCAGGCGCTTGTGCCGACGAAGACCCTCGCCCGGATCCTCGCGCTTCTGCATGAGGCCGAGATTTCCCTGCACGAGGCCGACTTTGAGCGGCTCGCCCGCTTGGGCTTGGGCGTCCACTTGGACGATGCGCACGAGCCCGTACACCACGGTGAGGGCGAGGGCGCCAAAGCCAGCCACGAGCACGCGGCGGTCCGGTGCGCGGCGCGCGAGGTGCGCGAGCAAGAGCTCTCCGAGGGCGACGTTCACGCCCATGAGCGCGAGGCCCACGAGGATGGGTCCGCCCAGATCGGCGACCTGCGCGAGGGCAGGGGTGTCGTGCGTGATGCCCGCGAAGTACCACGTGAAGAGCACCGGGAAACAGAGCTCCGCGGCGACGAACGCCCCCAAAAAAGCGAGCGGACGCGACACCGAGTCTCTGCCCGAGCCCGTGTCGGGGCTCGTGGTGCGGGCACGAAGGCGCGCGTAGAGGTAGCCGTGCATGGCGCCGCGGCCGCCTTGGAACGCGGCCACCACGAGCACGAAAAAGGCGCAGATGGGCGCGGGGAAACCGCTGAACGTCTTCAGCATGCCCATGAGCCAATAAAAGCCCGTGGCGTTCATGGTGGTGCCCTGCAAGAGGCCGAGCCACGCCGCGCGCTTCGGAGCTTGGCCCTCGAGCGCGAGGTAAAGCGGCACGTACGCCACGAAGGCGAGCGGCCAGAAGTTTACGCCCGGGAACGCGAGAAAATAGAAGAGGCCCGAGAGGAACGCACCCAGGGCTGCGAGGCCTGCGGGAAGCGGTCGAAATCCCGAAGCAGGGCGAGGACTCGGGGCCGTCTCGCCTGGCAAGAGATCGGCGGTCATGAAATCACTCCGTACGCAAGATGACGTGGAATCCGAACGGGGTCTCGACCACCTCGGAAATCTGACCGACCCTCAGCCGGAACGCGGCGTCCTCGAACGCGGGAGCCATCCTTCCACGCGTGAATTTCCCAAGCGCACCGCCACGGCCGGCGGCACCGGGCTCGTCGGAATATTCGGTCGCGAGGCGGGTGAAGCTCTCCCCGCGGCGGGCCTTGGCGAGGACCTTTTCGGCCAAAGCCTCGGCTTGCTCGCGGGTGCGAACGACCGAAGCGGGCGCGCGCTCGGTTCCGAGAAACTGAATGAGGACGTGACGGGCTCCAACCTCTTTTGGAGGGGGTTCGTCCGCTTGTGCGCCTTGTGCGCCTTGCGCGGCGGGCTGCGGGGCTTGTGCCTTTGGCGCCTCTTTGGGCGTCTCGGGCGCGACCACGCCGCTCGCCGCGGCCGCGGGCTTCGGCTCGGGAGGCAGAACGACCGTCTCGCCCTCGGGAGAAGCAGGAGCCACCTGAGCAGCGCCGCACGCTCCGGACGCTACCGCGGCAAAGGCGAGCAGCGCAGGAGCGAGAGAGCGCCCGGCCCACACGCCTCGGGACGCCGTCACGGCTTCTTCTTGATCTCGAGGAGCTCGACCTCGAACACGAGGGGCGAGAACGGCGGGATGAGCGGGGGAGCGCCACGCGCGCCGTAGCCGAGGGACGCGGGGATGACGAGCTTGCGCTTTCCGCCTGGCTTCATGCCGACGACGCCCTGATCCCAGCCCTTGATCACGTTGCCCTGGCCGAGCTGAAACTCGAAGGGTTTCCCGTGCTTGCGCGAGGCATCGAACTCTTTGCCGTCGGGCAGCGTTCCCACGTAGTGCACCGAGACCAGATCGCCGGACTTGGCTTCGGGGCCCTTGCCGACGACGAGATCTTTCTTCTCGAGGGGCTTCTCGGGCTCTTTGGGCTTCTCGGGCTCAGCCGGCTTCGGCTTGTCGCCATGAGGATCGCCGTGCGGATTGGCATGCGGATCGTGTGGGTCTTTGGGGTTCGCGGCGGGCTTTTCCGCCTGCTCACCACCGACAGGGTCTTTGGTGACCGTCACGGGCTCCTCGTTGGAGGGAGCCGTGAGCTTGGCGCAACCGGCGCCACCGACCGAGGCGAGGGCGATGACGAGCGAGAGGCCCGCAAAAGCAAACAAGCGAGGCGAACTTTGGTTCCGAACGTGCATGGGCCCGCGCAAAGTACCTTTATCCGCTCCGATGTAAAGAGCCGGAAAGCGAGCCGAGGCATCTCTCCCGCACCACGCTCGCGCTTCCCGCAGCGAAGGGGACGAAATGTTCGGGGAAGCCGAGGGGCCGGCTCGCCCTACGCGGGTCCCCGAGTATGTTGGCAGGCGGCTTCGACGCGACGGTCCTTGCGGCCGGAAAGCGCCCGACTCAGGCTCGCCAGTGGTAGTGTCCGCGGAGGCCCATGGCCCGCGTTCTCCACATCGAAGACGACCCTCGCAACCGGCTGCTCGTGCGCAAGCTCCTCCTCGCGGAGGGCCACGAGGTGGTGGATGCCGCCGACGGCGTGGAGGGCGTCAGGCTCGCGCTCGCCGAGCGACCCGATCTCGTTCTGGTCGACATCAACATCCCAGGGCTCGACGGCTACGAGGTCACCCTGAGGCTTCGGACGGAAGCGTCGCTCGCGCGTGTCCCCATCATCGCCATCACGGCCGAAGGCGATCGCGAGACGAGCTTGGCGGTCGGGTGCGACGGGTTTCTCCAGAAGCCCATCGACGCGCGAAAGTTCGCCGAAGAGGTCGGGCGCTACTTGAAGGGCTTCCGTCCGAGCATGGTGTCGTTCTCCGACGCCACGGGCGAGCGCCTCCGCATGCAGAGCGGGCGCATCGTGGCGCATCTCGAGCAGAAGGTGGCGGAGCTCTCCGCCGCGAACGAGCGTCTGCGCGACATGGAGCGACTGCGCATCGAGTTCTACCGCAATGTCTCCCACGAGCTTGCGACTCCGCTGACGCCCATCGTGGGCTACCTGCGGATGCTCATCGACGAAGAGCTCGGCGACGTGAACAAGCCGCAAGCGAAGGCCCTGCGCGCCATGGACGACTCGGTCCGTCGGCTGCGCGGAGTGCTCGACAACTTGGTCGACGTGACGGCGCTCGAGACCGGAAATATGCGGTTTTTCAACCGCGACTACGACTTCGTCGACACCGTGCGCCGGGCCATCGCGCATTACGCCGACAAGGTCGACGACCGGAAGATCACCTTGCTCGAGGAGCTGCCGAAGGGCGGTCTGCCGGGCCATTCCGATGCCGATCGCTTGGGCCGTGCCATCGGCCAAATCTTGGAGAACGCCGTCAAGTTCAGCCCGGACGGAGGCATCGTCGGGGTGTCCGTGCGGGTGCATCCGTCGGTCTACGAAGTGGTCGTGGCCGACACGGGCGAAGGCATTCCGGAGGATCGTGCCGCGCGCATCTTCGACGCTTTTTACCAAGTCGACGGCTCGGCCACGCGCACGTTCGGAGGGGTCGGCGTAGGGCTCGCGATCGCGCGAAGAGTCGCACGCGGTCTCGGCGGCGACGTGAAGCTCCTTCCCAAAGGTGCGACGATCGAAGGCATGTTCCTCGGCGGTGCGGCCTTCAGCCTGACGGTCGCCAAGCGAGCGCCGTCCGCCGTAGCCGAGCCGTGAGCCCATGACGCGCGTCTACCTCGACTGGAACGCCACTACGCCGCCCCTCGCCGAAGCCATCGACGCCATGGTGCTCGCGTCCCGTTCGGCCTGGGCCAACCCCTCGAGCGTCCACGGAGACGGACGGCACGCGCGAACATACGTGGAAGATGCACGGAACGAGCTCGCCGAGCTCACCGGCTACGAGGCCCGTGACGTCGTGCTCACGTCGGGAGGAACCGAGGCGAACAACCTCGCGCTCCGTTCGGCGTTCGCGGGTACGCACGGGAAGTCGGAGATCGGAACGCTCGTCGTGGCGAAGGTGGAGCATCCGTCCGTCGTGCGGGTGGCCGAGGCCCTCGAACGCGAAGGGCTGGCCAAGGTTCGCACCTTGAAGGTCGAGGCGGGCGGCGTGATTTCGCTCGCGGATCTCGAGGCCGCCCTGGCCGAAGGCCACGTGCGGCTCGTGGCGATTCAAGCGGTAAACCAGGAGACCGGCGCGATCCAACCGGTGGCCGAGGCCATCGCGCTTGCCCACGTGCGCGGCGTGCCCGTCCACGTGGACGCGGTTCAAGCCTATGGGCGCATCCCGACGGGGCACCTTTTTGGTGCCGATACACTCGCCATCGCTTCGCACAAGCTCCGAGGGCCCAAAGGCATCGGCGCGCTCGTCGCCAAGCCCGGTGCAAGGCTTGCGGCGTACACCTTCGGCGGTGCGCAAGAACGCGGGCTTCGCCCCGGAACGACCGACCCCGTGGCCGCGGCAGGATTCGCCGTCGCCCTCCGCCATGCGAAGACCGGCGCGGAGCGCTACGCGCGCATCGAAGCCCTCCGCGACCGTCTCGAAGCCACCCTCGAAGGGTACGCCGAGAGGCCCGCCGAGCTTCGGCCCAGCGCACGTGCTCCCCATGTCGCGAGCCTTCTTTTTCCCGGATGGGAAGGGCCCGAGCTCGTGGCCGCGATGGACCTCGAGGGCGTGTCGGTCTCGAGTGGAAGCGCCTGCAGCGCCGGCACGAGCGAGCCGTCTCCGGTGGTGTCTGCGCTCGTCGGAGATCGCGCGCGCTCGGCGGTTCGGGTGTCCTTGGGGGAGGACACGACCGAAGCCGATCTGGATCGCGCAATCGCTGCGTTTCGCCGTGTGCTCGCGCGCGCTTAGACCCATCAACGGAAGCACGCCATCGCGACGATCTGTGGCAACCTAGTGTCCGAAGGGGAGGTGTTGCCATGACGACGTTGAAAGAGATCCGAGCGAAGCTGCTCACGCAGCACGCCGACATTCGCACCCGCATCGCCGAGACGCGAGCGGCCATCACGACCACCGACCAAGAGCACCTTCGCCAATGCGTGGGCCGACTCGCCGACGCCTTGCGCACGCACAACGTCGCCGAGGAAGACGCCCTCAAGACCGTTCTGCCCACCCTCGACGCGTGGGGGAAGGAGCGCCGCGACGTGATGCTTTCCGAGCACGTGAACGAGAATTCCGAGCTCTATTCCGTCCTGGTCGAGAACAGCACGGGCACCGCCGCCCACGTCGCAACCCTGCTCGATCGCATGGTGGAGCACATGGCCGTCGAGGAGCGCACGTTCCTGGGGGCCGATGTGCTGACCGACGAGGTCAAGACCGACGGCGCCGGCGGCTAGAGGCCTGATCGATGCTCGGCGCCGTCCTCGCGCGACTTGCGAAGCCTCGGGAGAGAAGCCAGCTTAACCTCCAGGCGACCATGCGCCGCGGATCACACGCCGTCCTTGTCCTTGTCCTCGTGCTTGTCTCCGCATGCGCGCCTCGCGCACCGCAACGCGTGCCCACGCTCGATATCCCCCCCGCGCACCCCGCCGCCGCGCCGATGGTCGAAGCGCCGGCCGCCGTAGCTTCCCCTTTCGAAGATGCCCACTTGACGCCGCTCGAGCGTCAAGGATTCGTCATTGCAGAGCGCGCGTGTGCCGGGTGCCACGCCCTCGGCAAGACGTCGCGCAGATCGGTGGCCGAAGGCAACACGACCGGGCCGGACCTCTCGTACGAAGGGGGAAAGTACCCGAATCTCTGGCACTACCACCACCTGCGCGACCCGCGCAGCGTCACTCCGGGAGCACGGATGCCGGCGTTTCCGTCGCTCTTCACCGAAGAGCTTCGTGACGGCGATGCGGCCTCCGACGAGGCCGAGCGACAGGCCTCCGCGATCGCCCAGGGCCTGGTCGCCGAAGGCGTTACGGTCGGACCGCGAGCGCAGCTCATCGCGGTGATCGCCTTTCTCCAGAGCCTCGGGCGCGATCGGCCGGCGCGGCCTGCCATGCCCACCAAACCGCCGATGAGCGAAGCGGCTATCCTCGCCCTCGTACCGCAGGCCAAGGTGGCCGGCGAGCTCTGGAGGGACACGTGTGCGGCGTGCCACGGCCGGCGCGGCGAGGGGTTGATCGGCCCCAACCTCACGGACGGAGCTTGGCTTCATGGCAGCCGCCCCACCGAGATCTACACAGTCGTCGCCGACGGCGTCGTGCAACGGGGGATGCCCGGCTGGCGCGCCGTGCTCGGCGACGAGAAGGTGGCGCTCTTGACCGCGTACGTCCTCGCCGAGCTCGCCGGGCGAAACCTCCCGAGCGGGCACCCTTGAAGCGCCCCTAAGGGACGCCCTACCGGGCAAGACACTGCACTTCGCGCGAGCGGTGCGTCAATGCCCAAAAAGACGGGCGATTCTGCCAAATTCCCCTGCAATGTTCGACGGTTGAGCGATCTGTGGCCAGCGACCTCTGGGGTGTGGCCAGAACGCTTCGGGGCTGTGGCCAGAACGTTTCGGGGCTGTGGCCAGCGACCTCTGGGCTGTGGCCAGCGACCTCTGGGGTGTGGCCAGAACGCTTCGGGGGTGTGGCCAGAACGCTTCGGGGGTGTGGCCAGAACGCTTCGGGGGTGTGGCCAGCGACCTCTAGGGTGCTCTCAGGGGTTGTACGGAGCCACTTTCGTGTCCGTGCCCGACAGCGTGATCGGAAGCCAGAGGGCCTTCATCTGCGACAGGGAGCCCTGGCGCTTGTAGCCCGCGACGCCGAAGAGCACGTTCCAGAAGTAGCCCGAGGGGTTCTCGCCGTAGGAGAAGAGCGGCACGAAGTGGAACTGCCAGTCGAGCCCGCCGGAGACGCGCTTCTGCAGGTAGACCGTGTTGCCCGCGACCTGCGTGATCTCTTTGGTCTCGGTGTCGGCG
>JAYUKI010001399.1:0-2061 GCA_043764595.1 Myxococcales bacterium
ACACGCCGAGCGCTGGCGTAGTGAATCCGCCACAGAACATGTTGGATGACCGCGCAGCCGTCGTGAACTACGCCATCTCGGTCGGCGAAGCCCCGTGAAGTCCGAATCCGAAACGAACGACGCGACGAGCGGAGGCGCGAGCCCGAGCCAAGACGCAAGCCCGAGCGGAGGCGCAAGCCCGAGCCAAGACGCAAGCCCGAGCCAAGGCGCAAGCCCAAGCCAAGGCGCAGGCGAATCGACGGCTCCCGAAGAGACCTCGCCGAAGTCCCAGCCCGCCGAACCTCCCTCGGAAGAGGGCGCGGACGCGGACGCGACTGCCAAAGCGTCGGCCAAAGGGGACGGCAAGGTCGCCACCGCCAGCGAAGCGTCCGACGATCCTCCCTCGCTTCGGCGAAAGAAGCACATACGGGACGATGCCGACAAGGCGCCGCTTCCGCCGATGCGTCGTGGTTTGCGGACCATCTATTGGGCGGTGTGGTTCGTGCTCGCGCCGTTCGTGCTCGCGTGCCTTTTCGTGTGGGCCGCCACGCCTCCGAGCGGTGAGCTCTTGGAGGGGGGGCTTTCGTTCCTGCGCTCCTTCGTCCGCGAGCAACCCGTGCCGGTCGGCATTGCGTCGCTCACGTTCTTCGAGCTCGCGTTCTGGATGGCACGTCACAGACTGCCCCTCGCCAGCCACGCGTACACGCCCCTTCCCGAAGGCGTCGCCGAGAACCTTCGTAGCGCCTTCGAGCGAGCTCGCACCTTGCTCGACGAAGCCGAGAGCATTCTCGAGGCGAACAAGAGCACCCTCTCGCGCGACGTCTCGAACAAAGAGCGGCAGAAGCTACGCGACGCCCTCGACGAGCTCGACACGACCATGCGCGCCTCACCCTTTCACGAGCGCTCGTTCGTCGACGCGCTCCTTCGCGCCGATGGCGAGGTCGAGGTCCGGCTAGGCCGCTTCCGAAAGAGCGAGATTCGCGAGTACGTCGAGAGCATCTTCGTCGCCATCGCGGTCGCGCTCTGCCTTCGAGCCTTCATCGTCGAGGCCTTCAAGATCCCGAGCGGCTCGATGATTCCCACGCTCCAAGTGGGGGATCACATCTTCGTGAACAAATTCAGCTACGGGCCGGCCATCCCGTACACGAAGACCCGCCTCTTCTCGAGCATGCCTCCCGAGCGCGGAGACGTGATGGTGTTCGCCTTCCCGGAGCACCCGGAGCAAGACTTCATCAAGCGTGTGATCGCGCTCCCGGGCGACAAGCTCGAAGCCCGTGGCGGACACCCGATCTTGAACGGTTGGGAAGTCCCGAGCTGCTTCGTCGGCCTCTACACCTACACCGAGGGCGAGCCCATCCCGAGCAAACACGAAGGCGATCTCTTCGTGGAGTTCCTCGGCGACGAAGCTTATCTCACCTTGTACGACCGCTACTCGGGTGGCGCGAACGACTACCAAGGCCCGTACTTCGTGAAGCCAGGCGAGGTGTACGTCATGGGCGACAACCGCAACAACAGCCACGACTCCCGCATGTGGTTCGGTGGGCAAGGTGGCGGCGTCCCGTTCGAGAACATCAAGGGCCGCGCGCTCTTCGTGTGGCTGTCCGTGGGTGAACAAGGCATGGCGTGGTCGCGCCTCGGTGCCCCGGTGATGGGCAAGCCGCGTCTGCCGCCAGACATGGTGCGAAGCCTTCAGCCGTCCCTCGAGAAGTGCTTCAGGGAGCGCCCCTCGTTCGACAAAACGAACCCACCCGCGGGGACCGGAAAGTGAAAACCACCCTCGCTCCTCTCGCACTGCTTCTTTTTTTGCTCACGGGAGCGTGTGGCACGTTGCAGAAAGCTGCCGCTCAGGATCCGCAGCGGTGCGAGCGTGATCCGAAGTGCCAAAAGCGCGATCGTATGAACGATTGCACCACCCAGTGCGTGGACGATCCGGCATGCATGGACCGCTGCCGGCAGTTCAATCAACAGACCGGCGCAGGCGGTCGCTAGAGCACCGAACAGGTTGAATCCCGTCGGCTTTCGCCGGTTTAGCGTCGCCTCGCGTCGTCGCTCCTCCTCGGATACGAGAGTATCCGTCGTCGT
>JAYUKI010001400.1:0-25402 GCA_043764595.1 Myxococcales bacterium
GGGGACGTCTTTGGCCTCGCGCAGCATCTTGCGGTTCATGGCCACGAAGATCGGATCCTCCGAGGCGTACGCGTGCATGCTGCCTTCCCACTCGCGCACCGCGCTTTCGTGGCAGCTCCTGCACGACTCCGGATTGGCGAGCGCTTCGGCGGAGAGCTGCGGGACCGATTGGGTCGTGGGGGCCGAGCACGAAGGTACGGCCGCGAGCGAAGCGCCTGCCACGGCACACGCGACGAGCCAGCCAATCCCGTTGTTTCGTCTCATCGCTTCGCTCCGGCTTCGATCCAGCGGCGGACGGCGCAGATTTCGCCCTCGGAGAGCGAGCGTCCGGGAGGCATGCGCACTTTGCCGTCGGTGGCTTCCAGACGCGTCACCATGGGGCTACACGACGCACCGTTCGCCACGACGGACCGACGCGTCGAGAGGGCTTCGTAGGCTCGGTTTTCTTCGAGGAACGAGAGACCGCCTTGAGCGCCTTCCGCGTGGCAGCTCACTCCGGTCTTGGCGCAGCTCGGCGCGAGGGTCTTTGCGAAGACGTTCGCAAACGTGGGCTCGTACGCGGGCGTGCACGTCTCGGCCGGAGCATCGGGGCATGCTTCGCCCGCATCGCAGGCCGGCGCGAACGCGAACGCTAACGCGAAGAGCACCGAGAGCGACACCCGCGAGACCGTGAGTGGAACGAAGGAAGCACGCATGTCGTCCGACGTCTTCGTTATGCCCTTCGGAGGACGTCGTGTCACGAGCTGCATTCACGCGATGACAGCGCGCGCCCAGCTGAGCTTCGCGCCAGGAACGATAGTGGCTTTACGTAAAGACACATGGCGCGGTTTACACGTCTTTACCGCGGAAAAGGCTGCGAATTTTGAATTGCAGCGCACATTCGAGCTTCACCCGAATACCCACGTTTCTCCTCGGAGGTTCCCTCATGGTTTTGTGCACTGCTCTCACGGTTCTCGCTACGGCTCTGGTCGTCCGCGTCGTCTTCCGCATGGCGCGCCGTGGGCGTTGTGGCCCGGGCGGCGGCGGCATGGGCTTCGGTCGAAACCGCGCTCTCCGCTGGCTCTTCCGTTCGCTCGACACCACCCCCGGCCAAGAGAAAGTCATTCGCTCGGCGCTCGAAGAAGCCTGGCTCGAGGCGCGGGAGGCCAAGGCCGCGGCACGCGAGCAGCGAGGCAACTTGGCCGCCGCGCTGAGGTCCGAGGGCGCGGATGCTTCGTCGTTCGCGGCCGTGCAAACCGGAGCCCGGGCGGCCTACGATCGGGCTGAAATCGCGGTAGTTGCGGCGTTTCGACGGATCCACGAGATCCTCGATCCGATGCAACGCGAGCGCCTCGCGCGCATCGTGGACGGCTCGGCTTCGCCTTGGGCGGCCTTGCGTCGCGTCGGCGGTGGTGGCCCCTATCGCGGAGGGCCCGTCTCTCTCTAGCCGCCTAGCCGCGCCGTCTCTCGACCCGCGCGAACGCCGTGCGGGCTCGCTCACGCTCACGCTCGCGTGAGCCCCATGGCGTGGGCTACGGCGTCTCGGTAGGCGAGCCATCCACGGAGGGCGTCCTCGCACGTGTGCACCACGGTGTCTTCGAGGGCGGCGTTGCCGTCGGTGTGGCCAAGGACCATTCGCCAGGCGTCTTTGCGGTGGCCGCCTTCCACGTCGCCGTGGGCCCGAGCGAGACGCATGGCGCTCTTCGGGCAACCGTAGTGCACCACGAGCGGGTGATTCTCGATGGCCGCTTCGCCCTTCTGGCGAACGAACGTTCCGGCGAGCTCGGCGCGTTCGTTCGCGCTTCCTTCGACGAAGATCGTGAGCAGGGCGACCGCGGCTTGCCACGGCGGCTCGACCGCCAGATTCCGAAGGAAGTCGCGGTATTCTTTGCCGGGCTCTGGGAGCACGACGGTCGTCTCGTCGAAGTCGGAGCGGGCGTAGCCCATGCCTCCCATCATCTCGAGGAAGAGCTCCGAATGAGGCGCGGAGCTCGAGAGCCCGCCGGTCTGCTCCTCGTAGATGTTCCGTGCGAGAGCACGCCTCACGTCGAGGACGTCGGGGACCTGGCCGAGCGCTCGCGCGAGCAACACGGGGAAGTCGCGGACGTAGACCATGTATTCCGCACGGAAATGGACGAGATGCTGGTCCCGCGTGAGGCCAGGTTTCGAGAAGAACGGAAAGGCCCAGTGGTTTTTCTGGTCCATGACGGCAAGAAGGCGTTCTTCGAGGCTTGCGCGCGTGCTCATGGCGAAACGTTGCGCCGCTTCGCGACCGAAGCCAAGAACGGGGTGATCGGCGAAAGCACGACGCGCCGCATTGGAGGCGCACGGGGGATCACCTTCGCTCCAGGTGTACGACCTGAAGACTCGGAGATCGCGCTTCTGCCTGGAAAAGTAGGGCCTTCGGTGCTGGCATGAGACGAGCAGAGAAGCGTGCAAGGAGCGAAGATGACGATGAAGCTGGTCTCGAGCGCGCGTGGTGTTTCGGTGGTGGCGCGGGCCAGGGTGGTGGCTGCACTTCTCGTCGCGGGCGGCCTTGCCCTCGGCTGCAGTGCCGAGACGGCAGCCGATGACGTCGGCGGGAGCGGCGTAGCCGAGGAGAGCGCCGAAGCCATCACGGGAAGCGTCACGGCCGGAGCCATTCTCGTCGCCACGCGCGACGTCAACCTTCGCTCGCAGCCGAGCACGTCGTCCCGAATTCTCACCACGATTTCCGACGGTGAGCGCGTGACCGCGGTGGGCGGCACTTCGGACAATGGATTTTACAAGGTTCGGTACCGAGGCCAAGAGGGATACGCCTTCGGCGCCTACCTCGAGCGCGAAGGCAGCGGAGGCGGCTCGACCACACGCACGGTCTCGCTGCTTTGGCAGGGAAATTGGGAGTTTCTCACGCGCTGCGACACCTTCTCGCAAGGTCGAGTGACCTTCGCGTGCCAAGAGTTTCTCCACATGCCGCGGGACTTCGTCGACAACGACTACTGGCTTGCAGCTCCCGGCTCGCTCCAAGGTTCGAGCAATCGCCTGTGCGGTCGCCGGGTCGAAGTGTGCAAGGGCTCCATTTGCCGTACCGCCACGGTGGTCGAGCGCTCGGTCGAGTCTTCGTCCAGCAAATGGGAGGGCAGCACACGCCTGATCAAGGAGCTCGGAGGAGACCCCGGATTCTCGAGCTGCTCACGATCGTGGGGAACCGTGAACAGCGTGACCTTGCGGTATTGAGCCCGCTCTTCGCGAAGTAGATCGCTAAGCGTCTCCGGCCTCCCCGCCGCGACTAGCCCCGTAGTCAGCACGAACGCGCGACGATGGGCCACGAGGTCCTCTATCGTCCATGGGTCATGCCAAGGACGCTCGCGGAGACGGCCGAGGAGGCCAAGAAGGCGACCACTCCACTGCGTGCGGCGGTTCGGGTGTTCTTTTCGCGTGACGGGCGGTTCCTGTCCGCGGCGATTGCGTTCTACGCGCTGCTCTCGGCGGTACCGCTCGCGTACTTGTCTCTGTGGATTGCGACGCTGTTCGTAAGCCGTGAGGCCGCGCGCTCGGCGCTCGAGACCGAGCTCGCTCGGTGGACAGGAAAGACGCTCGCCGAAGCCGTGGCGAAGTGGGCCGAAGAGGCACGGTCGGGGCACGCGCTCGGCGTGCTCAGCGTGGTGGTCCTGCTCTATTCGGCCACGCGGCTTTTTGCCGCCCTCGAGCGTGGCATCAACGCCATGTGGGAGCTCGACGCCCATCCAAAGGAGGTTTTGGGCAAGAGGCAAAAGGCTCTGAAGCAACTCCGGACCCGTGGCCTCGCGTTCGTCGTATCGACCTTGCTTGGCCTCGTGCTGGCGCTCGTCGTGGCGTTTCGTGCAGGCGTGGCCGCAGCCGAGCATGCGGGTGCACGCCTTTCCGAGGTGTCGTCGGTCCTTTCGTGGGTGGGCACCTTGTTCGTGGCCACTCTGCTTTTTTTTCTTCTCTACACCGTGCTCCCACGGGAGCGCGCGCGTCCGAGAGAGACCCTCGTGGGAGCGCTGGTGTCGGCGCTTCTCTTCCTGCTCGGGGCGCACGCCATCACGCGGTACATCGCTCACAAGGGAGACGTGGGCCTCGGCGAGACGCTGCTCGTCCTTTTGTGGCTTCGGTACGCCGCGCAGGTGTTTCTGCTCGGAGCGGCCATCGTGGGGGTCTATTTGCGTTCGCGCGGCGCGCTGCCGGCGAAAGAGCCTCCGGTCGAGGGCTGATCGAATGCGCTCGCTGGTCGGTCAGTCCGCGTATCAGTCCGTGGCGTAGGCGTCTGGCACGACGAGCCGGAGCGCCCTCGCGAGGACCTCGATCGTGGCCCGTGGGGAAGGGTCGGCTTCTTCGCCGTCGATTTGGGCGAGAGGCAGCACCGCGCCCGCGAAGGAGAGCTCGAAGGCGCTGCCTCGGAAGATGTCGTCGCGCACGCGGCCTCCTGGATCGCGGAGCTCGTCCGGCAATGGGTTGCCGTCGTGGGCGACGATGCCCTTGGCGATCCAATCGGCTTGGCTGCGGAACGGAACGACCTCGACGATGCCGTCGTCCGGACGGCTCTCGCGGTCGACGATCCATGCGCCGGCGTAGATGCGGGTGTTCTTCACGACAAGATCGGTGAGGCCTACGAGCTCGTGCGTCGTGCCGTCGATCGTGAGCGTCACGTCGAAGGTCTGGTCGCGCATGAACGAGTCCATGAACACCCGCGCGAGCGCGCCGGCGTACACCATGTGATCGCGGTACAAGTGCTTCAAAGGACCGAGCTTTTCGACCACGGTCCGATCGATGTTGCGCTCGAGCAGAACGCGCGCAGACAGACCCCAACCCACCGAGTCGAAGAGCACGTCGGTGCGCAGGACCGTTCCGTGGGCGTCGGTCTGGGTGAGCTTCACCGCATCGAGGCGCGTCTGTCGACCGCTGGCGATGACCGCCACGTTCGTGTCCAGCGCCTCTTCTCCGGCGGACAGACCGAAGCTGCGGCCTTGGTCGTTGGCGGTGCCCGTGGGGAGCATGCCCATGGGCACGAGCTCCTGCTTGCCGGACGCGAGCAAGGCGGCACCGACCTCGCGGAACGTGCCGTCGCCGCCCATCGCCACGACGAGGTCGGGAGGCGAGCTCGAGATCGCGTCGCGGAGCGCCGGGATGGTCTCTCCGGCAGGTCGCGTGGCGAACACGTCGCACGCGAAACCTTGGGAAACCAAGAGGCTCCGAGCCTGCGCGATGCGCTCGGCATTCTTTCCACTTTGGGCGGTGGGGTTTCCCACCAAGACGATTCGCTTCATCTCGTGTCCCCCTCACCGCCCTGCGAAACACTCCGTGGCGAAAGCCTCAGACGTCGAAGTCGCCCTTTTCGAGCAGCTCGGTGACGCGCCAGAGGAACGCGTTCGCGGCCACGCCATCGACGATGCGGTGGTCGTAGCTGAGGGCCATGAACATGACCGGGTGGATGACCATGTGATCCTCGCCGTCGGCTTCGACGACGACGACGCGCTTCTGGATTTCGCCCATGCGCAGGATGCCCACGTTCGGCTGGCTGATGACGGCGCCGCCGAAGAGGTTGCCCTTGAGGCCGGGGTTGGTGACCGAGAAGGTTGCGCCGGAGAGGTCGTCGGCCGTGATTTTTCCGGTCTTTGCGCGCTTCGCGAGCTCGTCGACGCTGCGGACGATGCCACGCACGCCTAGCTCGTCTGCGCGCCGAACGACGGGAACCACGAGGCCATCGGGCGAGTCGACCGCGACGCCGAGGTTGATGTCTTTGAACATGACGAACGCGTCGTCGAGGACACGTGCGTTCACGTTGGGGTTCTCGCGGAGCGCGCGCGCCGTGGCCGCTACGACGAAGGCGAGCATCGTGAGCGACGAGCCTTCCTTTTTGTAGCGGTCCTTGTTGGCCTCACGAAGCTTCGAGGTCTTGTGGAGGTCCACTTCGGCCACCGTCACGACATGCGGCGAAGCGAACTTCGAGTACGTCATGTGGTCCGCGGTGATGCGGCGACGACGCGTGAACGGGACGATTTTGTCCCCTTCGGTGGGGCGGTAGGGCGGGACCTTGAAGGCCCCGAAGCCCACGCCCGGAATGGGCGGAGTGAAGCCGCCGCCTTGGTTCACGAGCTGCGCGACCTGTTGCGCGCGAGGGGCGGGCGCGGCGGGCGCGGCGGGCGCAGCGGCGGCAGGAGCGGCGTACGTGGGGGCGGGCGGGGGAGCTTGCGGTGCGCCTTCTACGACCCGAAGAACATCGGCGCGCGAGATGCGGCCGTACTCGCCCGAGCCTTGCACCGAGGCGAGATCGACCTGGTTTGCCAGCGCGGCTTGGCGTCCGCTTGGCGTCGCGAGCGGTGCACCGGGCGCGGCAGCAGGGGCTGCAGCGGGCGCGGCGGTGGCTACGGGGGACGATGTAGGCGTGGTAACGCCTTCTTCGATTTGGCAGACCGTGACCTTGAGGACGGGGACGACGTCGCCTTCTTTCACGAGGAGGGCCTTGATGCGTCCGCCGGTCGGCGCCGGGATCTCCTGGTCGGCCTTGTCGGTCGCGACTTCGAAGATGGGCTGGTCTTTTTTGACCACGTCGCCCTCGCGAACAAGCCATTTCGTGATGGTCCCCTCGGAAACGCTCTCTCCGAGCTGGGGGACGGTGACGTCGATGATCATCCGGAATTCCTCGCCTTTTATGGGGAGCCTTCTTCTATCGGGATGGGGGACGAAGCGCAACGCCTTGAAACCCCGCGCGTCTTGCCAAACCCGCACGCGTGCTTTGGTGGTTCGCGTCCCTCGGTAGAGCTCGCACCCGTCTATGGGGCCCAATCGGCCGCAGAAAAGTCTGCTGTGGGCCCACGAAAGAGCTTTTCCATCGCTGGATCCAGGATTTCGGCCACGGTCACCTGGGCGATGGCACCGAGGTCCCCATCCGGGAGGCGGCCGTAGGCGCGAAGCGAGTCGTCGGGCTCCAACGCCTTGGCGGAAGTGGGTTCGGCGAGCAGCTGTCGGCGAGCGAGCGTGTACGCGTGGGCGGCGTGGTTTCGCGTCGTGATTCCTCCCACCTCGATGGCCCACACGAGCACGCGAAACGCGAACGCGGCATGCGCCAGCTCGTCGCGGGCGAGGATCTCGAGGACCGTTCGTGTCGCGGGGTCGTCGCATCCTTCGAGGGCGCGGGATGCGGCGAGGGCGGCGTAGGTCTCGCCGACACAGCCTTCCCTCACGGCTCCGCGAACGAGCTCTTCGAGATTCGTCGCGAGGGTCATCCCGGCGAGCGAGAGTCCAGAAGGTCCAAGCGCCGTCGATCGATCGTCGGGCCCTGCGTCGCGGCTCGCGAGCCCGTAGCAGGCGCGAGCATGCTCGATTTCCTCGAGTGCCGCTCGATGCGCATCACGGACCAGATGGGACGGGGCGCCTAGCGCGAGAAGCTCGAGGGACAGGCGCGAAAACGAAGCGACCGACGCGTGCTCCATGGCAGCATCGGCAAGCCACGCCTCCCGAAGGCGAGCACGTGCCTCGGCCGACGGGAGAAGCGGTGCGGCCGTGGTTTCTTCGGCCCAGTCGCTTCGTGCCGTGGGCATCGAGACCCGCGCCGCGCCTTCGATTACGAAAGGGCGTCCGCACGGCGGAACAGGGCCTTGGCAGAAGTCGTAGCAGCACTGACCTTTGCGCACGTCGGGGCCGGATAGAAGGGTCATTCCGCTGCATGAGGTCGGAATGGACGAGCGCGCAACGCAACCGTTTTTGTCGTACGCGGTGGGATCGTAGCCGCCCGGCGGCGGAGCCGGAACGTTGCCGAACGACGGAGGACGTGTCCGTGGAGCCAGGCAGTAGGCTTTCGTTCGTGTGCATCCCGCAGGCTTCGGGATCGGCGGCTCGGCCGTCGCAACGGAGGTTGGCGCGGTGGGCGGAGGGGAGGCCGTCGCGGTGGGCACGACGGTCGGCGCCGTGGTCGCCGTGGACGTGGCGCTTGCGGACGCGACGGGCTCGAGGGCCGACGCCGTGGCACTGGGAGCGGCCGAAGCCGGGACGAGCACCACGCCAGGCGCTTCCGGTATCGGCTCCTTGCATCCTGCATGAATCGCCGGGGCGCACGCGATGGCTCCGAAGAGCGCACGACGAATCGAATCGACCGACATAGGACCTCTCGCGTAGGGAGCTCGTCGGCCTTGCTGGCCGCGAGAGGCCTCATGGTACCTTCGGGAGCGTGCACCAAGGCGGACAACGAGCGCACCGTGAGCGCGACGCTTTCCCTCGCACCCGCCGCGCAATCCGAGGGGAGAGGGACGCATGAGCGGCCTCATGGAGCACGACGACGGTGGCGGAGCGGCGCGCTGCGCGTTTTGCCATGCCGAGGCCGCAGGTCCGTGCGCGTCGTGCCACGCTCCCGTGTGCGGCGCGTGCTGCACGCTCACCGAAGGCACCTCCCGACCGTGGGCCATCTGCCTGGACTGCGATCGAAAGAAGGGGAAATCGCTCGGGAATGCGTGGAAAAGCTTCGGTGGTTTCTTGGTGGCGCTTTTGCTCGTCCTCGCGCTCCTCGTGGGTCTTTTGCACGCGATGTCCGGCTCGGGCTGAGGCGGAAGTGCTCCAACGCGGTTGACGCAGCTCTTCCGTGGCTCTACTCGCGCTCACGATGACCATGCTGGACAAGGTTCGAAGCGGCCTGGCGCACCCCAAGTTTCCTCTCCTCTTGGGGGCGTTCGCGTTTCTGTCCCACGCGCCTTCGCTCGGAGCGGGCTACCTCGTCGACGACCACACGCATCGGTTCTTTGCCCAAGGTCAGAACATACCGGGAGGGCCACGCGGTCCGTGGGATCTCTATCGGTTTGCCGACGGCGGGGCAGGGGTGCGCGAGGCCATCGACTCGGGTCTTCACCCCTGGTGGACCTCGCCGCATTTGAAGCTCGCATTCCTGCGCCCCATCGCGTCGCTGCTTCGGGTCGCCGAAGAGAAGCTCTTTGCCGAGCATGCGTTTTTCCCCCACCTTTTCTCGGTCGTCCTCTTCGTGGCGACCGTGCTCGTCGTGCACGCAGCGCTCAAGCGTTGGGTCGGCGGTGCCGCGGCTGGGCTCGGGGCGCTTCTCTTTGCGATCGACGACGCGCACGCGACCACGGTCACTTGGATCGCCGCGAGGCATTCGCTCCTGGCGACGTTCGGCGCCGTGCTCGCGCTCACGCTTTTTCTTCGTGCACGGGAGCGAAAGACGGTGTCCTTCGGCTCCGGAATCGCCTTCTTTTGTGCGCTTTTGTCGAGTGAAGCGGCGGCCAGTGCCCTAGCGTTCTTCGTGGCCATTGCGCTCTTCGACGATCCTCGGCCGGCCCGTGAGCGGCTCCGTGGGCTCGCGCCGGTGACCGTCGCGACGGCGGTTTGGCTCGTCCTCTATCGTCTGCTCGCGTGCGGCTCGACGGGCTCGGCGTATTACGTCGATCCCTTGAAGGACCCCGTGCGCTTCGCGGGCATGGCCGTGACGCGCCTGCCTGCCCTTGGTTTGGCGCAGCTCTTTTTCCCTCCGAGCGAGCTGTCGTCGATGCAGCCGAGGCTCGCTCCGGGCATCGCCGGGATGGGCCTCGTCGTGCTCGGCCTCACCTTCGTGCTCGTGTGGCGAACGAAAGAGCGTGCGCGCGCGCTGGGGCTCTTCGCGGCGTTCGTCGTGTCCTTGCTTCCGGCATGTGGGACGAACGCGGACGACCGCCTGCTCATGTTGCCCGGCGTGGCGGCCATGGGGCTCGTCGCGCTCGGGTGCCGCGCGGCGTGGCATGGGCGTCCGAAGCTGGGCGCGCGCGCGATGCTCGCCTTCGTCGCGATCGTGCACGTGGGGTTTGCCGTGCTGCTCGCTCCGGTGCGCGCCTCCCTGTTCGCGAAGACCATGTCGACCTTCGTCGATCGCGGTGCGGAGAGCCTCTTTGCGCACCCGAGGATCGCCGAAAAGCACTTGCTCGTCGTGACGAGCCCGGACGGCCTGCTTCCTTCGAGCATGCTCGTGTCGCGCAAGCTCGCGAAAAAGCCCGTGTTTCGGTCGGGACGCCTTCTGGTCACGGCCCCCGCGGGCGAGGTGTCGCTCACACGCGTCGATGCGCGCACGTTCGCCGTTCGCGCCACGGGTGGCATGATCCGCGATCCGTTCGTCGGAGCCGTTCGCGCCGATCCCTTCCGGGTAGGCGATAGGATCGCGCTCCCCGACGTGGCCATCACGGTGGCCGACGCGTCTTCCGATGGCGTGCCTACGCATCTCGTCTTTGCATTCACGGACGCGCTCGATCGCGACGATCTCGCGCTTGTCGTCTGGCAAGAGGGTCGCTATCGGCCTTTCGAGCTTCCCGCGATCGGCGCGACCGTGAGGCTCGAAGCCATCGATTTCACGCAGGCTCTTGCCACGCAGTAGCGCGCCTTCTTCCGGAGCCTCTCGCCCCGTCAGTTCATGAGCGGAGGGGAGACCTCGTAGAAGCGCTCGATGCGCGCCCCGCAGCGAGCGCAGTCGAGCCTCACGACCCGCAGCCTTCGGCCCGCGCGCTCTTCGGCCGTGTGATCCGCGACCCGCATGCTCGCGCCGCAGGCAGGGCAAGGAACCGCGCGCGCGGTGGGCTCGACGAGGGAGGCCGTGGAGACCGCGATGGCGCGCTCGGGGGCGCCGCCGGGCTCGAGCTTCGCGAGCGCGAGTCGATCGGCGAGATTCTTCTTCGTTTCCCGATCGAGCTCGCGACGCACGGTTCGATCGCGTTTCGGTTTTTTGGCCACGCGGGTTCTCAGGGAAAAAAGGCTCTAAAACTGCACGATCACGATGCGGCGGTCCTCGCGAAAGCTCACTCCGCCCGACTCGCCCGAGCAGCCCCAGCACGTGGTCCACTGGAGCTCGCGGCGCTTGCTGGGGTTGTAGGCGAGGGCCACGGGAGCGACGTCGCCGAGCATCAAGAAGTAGCTCGCCGTCTTGTATTTCCCAGAAGGGAGCGGATAGAGCGCGAGCACGAACGACGCCGTTTTGCTGCGTCCCGTGACCACCAGCACTTCGACGCCCGTGTCCGGGCTCCACAAGATGGGCTGAGTCGAGAAGGTGAGGCCTTCCCGGGGGGCCTGCGTTCGCCCGGTCACGGCGTTCGCGTCAGCCGGATCGAAGAGACGAACCTCGGCGCCGAATTTTCCGAGCTCCGGGGCCTGCGCCACGATGTCGGCGAGCTCCTTCGCGTCGAGCTTGGTCTTGCGAAAGGGCTCGATCTCGGGCGTTTTGGGCCGCTCTCCAGCCTTGCAGCACCGGAAGCCCAGGTCGGCCGAGATGCCTTGCGCCCGCGACTTCCGAGCACAGCGGTGCACACCAGCGCCGGGCTCTTTCGGGCCACCACCCCGCACGGGTTGGCCCTCGTTGGCTTCGGCCTTGCCCTCGGCTTTTCCGTCGACCCACTCGCGCAACGCTCCCATTCCGCGCACCCCAAAGCCGGAAACACATGTGGCCGGCGCGGTGTCGCAGACCGGATCCCAGCCCGTGCCGGTGGCGAAGGGATCGGCTTCGGGGCCCTTGCAGGCGCGCTCCCACTCGAGCTCGGTGCAGAGGCGAGCTCCGCGTTCTTGGCAGGCCTTTTGTGCATCCTCTCGTGAAATCTGCGTTCCGAGGGGCTTCGACGGATCGTTCGGGTACGGGAGCGCGTCGATCGTGAACGCGCCCATGGAGTAGGGCGAGAGCCCCGCTGGAGCGCCCGGGTCACGGCCTTCGTCGTTCGGGAGAGTCCCCGACAGCAAGACGCCGGCCGGCACGTCCACGGTCTTGCCTGCTTCGGCTGGGCTCCGGGGCCTGAGAATCGCCTGGCCGGTGGACGTCGGTGCGGCGAGCGCAGCCCCTGCGGATTCGCTGCTCGACGCCGGAACCGAGCGCGATTCGCTCGTGCCGGAGGCGACGAGCGGGATGGCGCCTGCGCCCGCGTCCGTGGTCTGAGCGTCCTTCTTGCAGGCCAAGAGCCCACCGGTCGCCGAGAGCCAGAGGGCCACGGCGAGCGCGATCGATTGGGCGTGGACAAAGCGCGCGCGCATCGGGGTCCGTGTACCGTGAAGCGAGTTGCCTTGGAAGGGGCAGGGTGCGAAGGCCGTACGATGCCGAAAAAGCCGCGCGTCGAAGGGGGCTGCGCGGCCGAGCCCGGGGCGTGCGAATCGTTCGGGCTCGCCCGGCGTTCGGAAGGTCACATGCGTCTCCGCGCTGCGTTTTTCCTCGGGTTGCTCTTCTTGGCGCACGCCGCGTCGTGTGGCTTGCCTGGGTGCGGGCGGACGGCCCCACCGGAAGCCCTAGACGCAGGAGCTACCGAGGCCTCCATCGGAAGCGCCCGAGGCACCGCGGGACCCTCCCTTCCAGACGCGTCGTGTTCTCTATCGAGCGCTGCCTTCGTGGAGCTCTCGAAGCGCCTCTCGGAGCCGGACCGCCCGTTCTTCTCGGACAACCTCGTCTCCAACGAGACGTCCTATTTGCATGTCGCCGACGGGCTCGAAACGCTCGCCGAGCCCGGTGGGGCCTACATTGGCGTCGGCCCCGAGCAGACGTTTTCGTACCTCGCGCTCCTCAAGCCAAAGCTCGCCTTCGTGGTCGACCTTCGCCGCGAGAACCTCGTTCTGCACCTCCTCTACAAGGCACTTTTCCAGGAAGCGACGTCCCGCTCGCACTTTCTCACGCTTCTCGTCGGACGCCCGTACGACGAGGCCAGCCAGCCCGGTCCGGCTGCGTCCGCCTCGGAGGTGATTCGTCACGCCGAAAAGAGGCCTCCGAGCGAAGAGGTCCATGCTTCGACCCACGAACGGCTCGTGCGGATCGTGGAAGAGAGCCTCGGAGGCCGCCTCGACCCTTCGGATGCAAAACGATTGGCCACCGCGCACCGCGCCTTTTTCGATGGCCAGCTCGATCTCGCGTTCGCGCTGAAAGAAAAGAATGGCCGCGCCTATCCGAAGCTTCGCGAGCTTCTCGTGGCCACGGATCGAAGCGGCCGATCGCGAAGTTTCTTGGCGACCGAAGGCGCGTTTCGATTCGTCGCGACGATGCAGAAGGAGAACCGGGTCGTGCCGGTCGTCGGGGATTTGGCGGGCTCGCACGCACTGCCAAGTATCGCCGTGGCCCTGCGTGAACGAGGACTTTTGGTGAATGCCCTCTACGTGTCCAATGTGGAACAGTATCTCTTCGCGGGAGATGCTTTCGCGAGGTGGACGAAGAATGTCGCGTCGTTGCCGACCAACGGCAAGAGCCTCATCCTCCGTGCATACCTCGATCAGGGAAAGAGGCACCCCCTGGAGGTGGATCCTCACCGCACCGTGAGCCTGCTCCAGCGCACGAACGCGTTTCTCGAGCGTGGCTCGAAGAAGCCATATGCGAGCTTTTGGGAGCTCGCGAACGCGCCGGGAGCCGAATAGAGCTCGGCGCGTTGTGCCTAAGGAATCCCGCGCCAAAAGAAGCCCCACTGCCGACGTCCGCACCGCCCTGGCTCGGTCGAATCCAGGTCAATTGGGGTTCGCGCAACCGTTCGTCCCGTACGTGTCCGCGAGGTTCTCGATTCCGGCGACCTTGAGGATTTCCAAGGTGTTGACGAGAAAGCGCGTGAGATTCTTTGGAGTGGAGTCCCAGTTCGACGGGAGCGAGCGCGTCAATGGGTCGTATTTGCCGTCCACTTTCTTTCCGGCGTACAAGGCCTCGATGTCGCTCGCGGCCAGAGCCTTTTCGCCACTCGGCAAGGTGACGGCATTCGGGCTTCCCTCGAGGGCCGTCATGAGGAGCCCGAACTCGCCCGCGCTTCCGACGAGGTTGTTGCGCACGGCGATCTTGAGCATGCTCTCGAGGAGCTGGGTCTTTTCCCCTTCGCTCGCCGAGCCCGAGAGCTTGGTGAGCGTGAGAGACGCGGCGCTACGCGTGAACTCCACGATGTCCCCGCCGAGGAGGCTCGCGAAGCCGAACGGTGTCCGGCTGATGCTCACGGCATTGGGGTCGCAGGCGACGTTGCGGGCCACGAACTGACCGAGCTCGGAGCGACGAACCACGAGCTTTCCCGCGACGAGCTCGGCGTGTCCTCCCTTCGCCTTTTCGTCGAGCAAGCGGGCCAGGTTCTTCTCGTTCAAGCGGCCGCTATCGCGTACGCGCGGGTTTCCCATCAATACGAAGCTGTGTGCGGCGTGGGCGCCCACCGAATTAGGGAAGTCCAAGCTGAACATCCCTTCGGGCGCCTGAGTGCCACTGGGGCTTTTGTTGTGATTGCCTCGTGCAACGATTCGGAAACCCTGGGCGAGGTCGCCGGCTCCACCCGCCGCGACTGCGCTTCCGGGTTTTGCGTTGGCGACCGCGGGTGTTCCCGCTCCTCCGGCGATGACCGCGAACGGGTCGGAGAGCGTTCCGTAGACGAAGAGCTTCTTCATCGCCAAGGCCGTGCCGACGAAGGGACAGGTTGTCTTCTTGCTCACCATGTCGCGTCGTTGATCGTCGGTCAGAGTGAGCTTGGGCTTTCCGGACACGGCTTCTTCGCTCGACGTGTCTTCTTCGCCTTCCATCGAGGCCGAACAGCCGACGATGGCGGTCGCGGAGGACAGAGTGACGAAAGCGAGGGCTACGGCGATCGACGAACGCTTGTTGGCTTGCATGAAGAAGTTCTCCCGTCGGGCTTTGGCACATGCCTGCCCGAGTCGTTGCGCTCGCCCAAGCACGGAGCGTACCGACGGAGGGCCTCGCCCAGCGATTCGAATACCATTGGTATTTGAGTTCTATGGGTCTTGGACTGGGCACCAACGGCACCATCGTGGTGGATCGAACGATCCACCCATGGGCTCCGTCGAGACAGGCTTCAGTCCTTCTTCGTGGGCAGTCTCCGGGCGGCGATCGCTCCAAATAGGGCAGCGAGGGACACGAGGGAGAATCCGAGGATGCCTGGGCTCATGGACTCCGAGAGGCCCTCGAGGAGCATGGCGGTCGGGGTGCCCTGTTTGCCCGACACGGCTAGAAACGTGGCGCCAAGGTCGGAGCAGGTCGCCGAAAGGACGCTCGCGACCGTGGCCGCGCACATGCCTTTTACGTAGCGAAGCGTGCGCTCGTCGGGGCGCGCGGCGGCGTAGGCCGCTCCCGTCAGGGCGAGAACCCCGAACAGGATGACGAAGATTACCGGCACGCCGCCGTTTCGAATGAGGGTGAGCACGGAGCTTTCCTTTCGAGCGAGGATCATCGCTCGTGAGGGAAATGCCCGAGGGTGAAGGGCGTGACAACCTTTCGTAGCTGCGTCGAAAAATGGACGTTTCGCTCGCGAAGGTGAAACGCTGGGTCGCCGCGGTCCTTGGCTCGATTTTCGGTCACGGATGCGCTGGACACGCGTTCTTGGACCACGGCATGGATCGCGAAGAGGAGCTTGCCCGCGTAGCGGGTCTCAGACAAGGTGACGCACAGGCCTTCGGGGCCGTGTTCGAGGCCCTTCGTCCGCGGGTCTTCGCGTTCCTGATTCGACTCTCGCGAAAGCGCGACACGGCAGAAGATCTGACTCAGGAAGCGTTCGTTCGGCTCGCGAAGGCCGCCCCGACACTCGCCGAGGACACTCACCTCTTGGCGTTCTTGCTGACGGTCGCGCGGAACCTCTTTCGGTCCCACCGTCGGTGGGAAATGCTCGACATCTCGAGGGTATTTCTCTTCGGCGGCGAGCACGACGAAGCCGTGCGGGCGCACGACGAGAAAGCCCACGCGTCCCGCGCCCTTCGCGAGGTAGAAGCCGCCATGGGGACACTGTCCGTCGCCCATCGTGAAGTGCTGCTCCTCGTGGCGGTCGAGGGGCTCGAGCACGAGGCGGCCGCAAGGGTCTTGCAGATCGAGGGCGACGCCCTTCGGCAACGTCTCTCGCGTGCGCGAAAAGCGCTCTCCGAAGAGCTCGCACGGCGCGAGCGAAGGGGCCTACAATCCAAACCCGAGGGACGGATCTCATGACCGACGACGAGCTCGATTTTGCGCTCCACGACCTTCCGAGCATCGACATGACCGCTGCCGGAACCTCGCGTGCCCTCGGTGCGAGTGCGGCGGCGTTCGAGGTTGCCCACGGACGTTCCTCCGAGCCGGTCATGGGGCATGGTTTTTTGCGCTTTGCCGTCCCCCTCGGGCTCGCTGCGGTCGTCGTGATCTATCTCCAGTGGGCCGTATCCGCGGCGACGGCGCTCGCGCAGTAGGGTCCGCTCAGCGGAACGCCACCAAGATCGCCACGAGAAGAACCGAAACGACGAGCCAGGAGGTGCCGACGGCGAGGATGGCGAGACCCGTCTTCGGGTGGGCTTCGACGAACCGAAAGAAGCTCGTACTGACCTTCTTCGAGAAGGAGACGGGGCACTCGACCTTGAAGTCGCCCGAGCGAATGCGCGCCAGCTCGGCCAATACGACGGAAGCCGAGGCGTAGCGATCCGAAGGGCTTGGCGCGAGCCCGTGTCGGACCAAGTGGCGAAGCTCGACGGGGACGGCGGTGGTACCGGCGCGGCTGTACACTGGATCGTGTGGGGAGGGGGCGCCTTTGGCGACCACTTCGGCGAGTGCGCCGACCGTGTCTTCCTCCTTCACGTACGACGTCAACGTGAGCATCTCGAAGAGGACCACGAAGGCTGCATAGAGGTCCGTGGCCGGACCGATGGCGGCCACGTCCCCACGTGCTTGTTCGGGAGCCATGTAGTGAGGCGTACCGATGAGGTGGCCATGGCGCGTCTTTGCCGCGGAACGTTCGACCTTGTCCGTCGGAGCATCGATGGCTCGATCGGGGCCGTCTCCGAGCCGTGCGATTCCCCAGTCGAGGAGGACGACCTCTCCGAACGGACCGACCATCACGTTCGCGGGCTTCACGTCCCGGTGGACGATGTTTTGAGCGTGGGCGTGCCCGAGCGCGTCGACGATGCCCGCGAAAACGTCGAGCCGTCGCGATAACGGAAACTGCGCCAAGAGCTCTGGGTTTCCGTTCATCAGCCCTTCGAGGATCGTGTCGAGGGGCTGGCCGTCGACGAGAGGCATCGTGAAGAAGAGCTGCCCGTCCGGATCGACGTCCACGTCGTGGATGGGGACGATGTTCGGATGATGCAAGCGACCCAGCGTGCGCACCTCGTCGACGAAGCGCGCGACGAGCTTGGGGCCGACGGCCTTGGGGAGCATGCGTTTTACGGCGACGGTGCGGCCGATGTCGCGATCGAACGCGCGTGCAACCTCTCCCATGCCCCCCGCGCCGATCACGCGGTCGACGCGGTAGCGCTCTTCGACTGCGTGCACGAGGAGCGTCTCGCCACGCTCTTCGACCACGCGAGGGATGACCGTGCGTCGTGACGTCGTCGTGCCTCTCGGCATCGAAACGACCGTGTCCGCGCGGCGTGCGTCGTCGACTGCAAGCGTCTCTCCCGTGGCGAAGGCGTCGTCGACGGCCGTCTTCGCTACGGCAATGTGCGGGTCGCGTGAGGCGTGGCCATCGTGCAGGGTGTCGGCATGCGCGGGATCGGCTGGGCCCATGGTCCCGAGCATAGCGAAACCCGTGTACCTACGCGCAGCCGCCGCGGTTGATTGGTCAAGTCGTCCAAACTGTTTGGAAATCGGCGGCGGCGGGTCGGGTCACGGAACCAAGACGAGCTTCCCCTTCACCTCGCGCCGCTCCATTCGCTCCAACGCCTCGGTGGCTCGGTCGAACGGAAACACGGCGTCGACATGCGGGCAGAGCTTTCCCTCCGCGACCCAGCCGAAGATCTTTTCGCCGTGGGCGCGGTTCCGTTCGGGCTCGCGCATGGCGAACTGTCCCCAAAAGACACCCACGATTTGGCATCCCTTGAGGAGCGTGAGATTGAGCGGAATCTTCGGGATCTCGCCCGACGCGAACCCCACGACGAGGTGACGCCCTTCCCAGGCGATGGCGCGCAGGGCGGCCTCCGAATTGGCGCCGCCGACGGCGTCGTAGATCACGTCGACGCCTTTGCCGCCGGTGAGCGCCTTCGCGCGCTCTTTCAGATCCTCTCGTGAATAGACGATGCCTTCGCTCGCGCCTTGCTCTTTGCAGAATGCAATCTTCTCGTCCGTGGAAGCGGCGGCGATGACCGTAGCTCCGAGGAGCTTCCCGAGCTGGACCGCCGCGACGCCGACGCCGCCCGAAGCCCCCAGCACGAGGAGCGTCTCGCCCGGGCGAAGGTGGGCGCGGTCCTCGAGTGCGTGGATGGTCGTGAGGTACGTGAGCAGCGTCGCCGCAGCCGTCTCGAACGAGACCTTCTCCGGAACGGGCACGACGGAGGGCTCGGGCACGACGATGCGCGAAGCGAAGGCCCCGTGGAGCATCGTGGTCGCGACGCGATCCCCCTTCTTTACTCGAGTGACGCCTTCGCCGACCTCGGCCACGAGGCCAGCGGCTTCGCCTCCTGGCACGAAGGGCGGGCTCGGCTTGAACTGGTACTTTCCGTACGAGAGAAGGACGTCCGGGAAGTTCAAGCCCGCCGCGCGAACGTCGATGGCGACCTCGCCGCGGCCGCACACGGGCTCGGGCATGTCCGCGACGCGGAGAGATTTCGGACCTTCGAGGGAGGAGCAAACGACGGCGCGCATGGCGTCGAACGTTAGCTTGGATTCTTTCCTTCGGGGCGCACAGTGGCGCGTGGGCGTGGCCTTCGAGGTCAGGGAAAGGCGTCCCGCCCTTCGGCGCTCGTGCTCGCGATCGCCGAGCGGACGAGCTCGATGCGGCTCCGCACTCCTGCGAGCGCCTTTGGGGAAAGCAGAGGGTGGCCTGCGAGGTCCTCGCCGAGCACGGCCTCGAGGCGCGCCGCATCGAAGGATCTCACCGCGGCCACGAACGTCCGTGAGAACCGCTTCGTGCCCGCGAGCAGACGGACGTTTCGAGCGAGCCCATCCGGCGGAGGGTTTTCGTAGAACGCCCCGTCGTTGTCGATGAACAAGAGCTGCCCCGAGACGGGATCCTTCCCGATGTTCGCTCCGCTGAAGCGGTCCCAGTTTCCGGAGATCGTGTCGAACGCGACGAGGGTGGAGAGCTCGCCCAGGAAACGTGACGTGGCTTCGGGCTCTTCCGTGGCGCCCACTTTGTTCGTTCCGAGAAGTCCGGCCTTCCATTGCGAAACCAGAGGCTCGCTCTCGAGTGCGGGAAATTGCAGGTCGGCGATCCACGGCATGAGAGCCCCCGGCACGTCGCCCTTCGCATCGCCGAGGGCTTCTTCGGCGACGAGGGTCGCGGCGTCCGCGTCGAGCGCATGCGCGAGCTCGGCCTTGGAGAAGGCTCGCAGACAAGCCTCGGGCACGTTCGGGAGGCCAAGGGCGAGGGCCAGCCTTCGCGCGGCGATCTCTCCGCGGTAGCGTTCCTTGCCGCGCCGCGTGTTCGGCTTCCACGCCGCCGTGAGCCCGCCTTCGAGCTTTACCTTGAGCACGACCGAGGTGTGCCCCACGGCCCGGCCCGAGAGCAGCTTGGCGCTCGCGAAAGCCGCTCTCGCGTCCCTCGTGGTCGCGTGGCCTGCGTGGCCCGTGTCGCCTGTGTGGCCTGCGTCGCGGACGGCCTCGGCGTGAGGAGCTTCCGCGTCGGCGCGGGGGACCTCGGCGTCTGCATTCTGCCGTTGGCTCGATGGGACGGCGCGCGAGCAGCCAAACCACGCGAACGTGCCCAAGGCAAAGACGGTTTTTGCGAGGGAGGACCTCACCGTGGTCTGCCTCTCGCTCAGGCGAGGGAGTCGAGGAACGAGCTTACGTGCTCGAACACGAGATCGGGTTGCTCGATGGGAGCGGCATGGGAGCCCGACGCGAGCACCACGAGCTTCGCCTTGGGCATGAGCTTCGCCATGTGCTCGGAAAGCGCGGCGGGCGTGAATGTGTCTTTCTCGCCTGCGACCACCAACACCGGGACGTCCACTTCGGCGAGGTAGTCCTCGGCGGTGTGCTCGCCTGCGCCGCGCAACATGCGGAGAAACAAGGGGAAATCGACGTGTGTCATGTGCTGGAGGTAGGGCAGCATGTCCTCGTCGCGGATCTTGGCGGCGTCGACGTCACCGGCCTTCCGCGCCATCTTCATGGCGACATCGGCGGGGATTCGAGACCAGAGAGCGCGCACGATGTGAGGGCTCTTTTTGGCGATCTCCGTGAGCTTTGGCAGGAGGACGTCCAGGATGGGGACACCGCGAAACGACGAGGTCACCTTGCCGAAGCTTCCGCAGAAGAGCACGAGCCCACGAACCCTACTTGGCGCCAGGTGGTAGGCCTCGAGCGAAACTTGGACTCCCATCGAGTGCCCGAAGAGCACGACCGGAGCGTCGCCCGTGGCACGGGCTACGGCGTGCAGGTCCTCGGCGAGGGACGGGATGTCGACCCGCTCGTCGTCTGCGGGCCGCGCGCTGCGTCCATGGCCTGGATAGTGCCAATGCGTGACGGGCATGCGTCCAGCAAGCTGACCCCACAGGTACTTCCAGATGAACCCGTCACACAGAATGCCGTCGGAAAGTATCGCGTGGAGCGGTGTTCCCGCCGCCACCAACGAATGGTCGGCATGCCTGTAGAAGAGGCGCGTTCCATCCGGAGCGTTCGCGAAGCCTCGGCGCTCCCCTTGCGGCATGGCCGACCGAGGACCCCCTTCGGCTTCGCGATCGTTCTCGTGCATCTCAGCCGTCGTCTTCGTCGTCGCCGTCGACTTCGTTGACGCTTGGCAGCTTCTTGATCTCGAGTCGTGAGATCTTCCACGCGCGTTGAACCACCCACGAGAGCGAACGGTCGAGGCGTGCCGCCTCTTCCTTGATCTCGGTCAGCATCGACTCGGGGAAGTAGAGGCTCTGCTTCCTCTTGTCGGTCTTCGAGTTCTCGGTGCGAAGGTTCGGGATCGAGTCCTTGTCTCCAGACGCCAAGGGAGCCTCCTGTATGCGATGCGCGATGCGCGATGCGTGTAGTGCGGGACGAGCGTGGTGCGGGACGATTGCAACTGTCGTCGTGGGGAGTCGACGATGCGTGGTGTGTGCCCGCATGCGCGTATCTCTGCGACAGGAGAAGCCTATCAGCGCTTTTGTCCGCCCTGCTACGACAATCGTTACGGATTCGCGCCATCCGGGTTTCGCGTTCCGGCGCGAACCGCAGCAGCGCGGGCGTATTTGGCTGTCGTTCGGGCTTCCTCCGGCCGCGGCGTGCACTACGCTCGGTGAAAGATGCAGGCCCCGAAGCTTTCCGGAAACTCAGCTGATGCGCGGTCCCACCACGATAGCGCAGACGGAGCCGCGCCAACCGGTATCGTTGCGGCACCGGTTGCGGCACGAGGCCGGTTCCTGCGTCTGGGACGGAGGCTCGTACCGGTGGTTCTCGCCTTCGCCGCCGGCATCGTGGTGGAGAGCACACGTGCCGCTGCAACACCTACCGAAGCGAGCCCTTACGCCGCGACGGGCGAGTTGGCCCGCGTGCTCGTGATTACCGAGCAAAATTACGTGGATCCGGTCGATCGAGAGAAGGCCGTCCGCGGGGCCATTTCGGGCATGGTGGCGTCGCTCGATCCGCATTCGCACTACTTGCCGCCGTCGGATTACAAAGAGTTCCAGAACGACACCGAGGGCCGTTTCGGTGGCATCGGCATCGAGGTCGATGCGCGCGGCGAAGAGATCAAGGTGCTCGCGCCCATCGAAGGTGCACCCGCCGCAAGGGCCGGCATCAAACCCGGCGACGTGGTCGCCGGGGTGGACGGCGAGAGCGTGCGTGACTCCGGCGTCGACAAGGTCATCAAGAAGCTGCGCGGCGCCCCCGGAACGAAAGTCAAGCTCACCATCCGCCGCGAAGGCACGCGTGGCTTCTTGACGTTCGAGCTCACACGCGAGGACATCCACGTTCCTTCGGTCGCGTCGAAGCGCCTCGATGGGAACGTCGGGTACATTCGGCTCAAGCAGTTCCAGGACAAAAGCCACGAGGAGATCCTCGAGGCGGCGGCGAAGCTTCGCCAAGGTGGAACGCTCGCGGGCCTTCTGCTCGACCTTCGGAACAACCCCGGTGGGCTCGTCGACGAAGCCGCCGAAATCGCGGACGAGTTCCTCGAAAACGGCGTCATTTATTCGATGCGCCGACGTGGGCAGACCATCGAAGAAGCCCGCGCCAAGGGTGGCGGTGCGTTCTCGCAGATGCCGGTCGTCGTGCTCGTGAACGAGTGGAGCGCGAGCGCCTCGGAGCTTCTTACGGGGGCGCTTCAAGACCACAAACGTGCGCTCGTCGTGGGAGCGGCGACGTTCGGCAAGGGCAGCGTGCAGACCATCCTCTCGCTTCCGGGCGGGGCCGGTCTGAAGATCACGACGGCGCGCTACTTCACACCCAGCGGCCACGCCATCCAGGCCGACGGCATTCATCCGGACGTGCTGCTAGAGACCTCGACGCGCCTCGCGCCGGATGGTGGAACGCCAGTCACACGCGAGCGCGATCTCGAGAATCACCTGCCTCCCGAGGGCCCGCAAGGAGGGGCTCCCGCCGAAGCAAAGTCGCGCGATGGCGGTGTGGTCGACGGAGGTCCCGGCGCCGAGTCGCTCACCGTGGCGGATATTCCGAAGGACCCTACGACCTCGAAAGACCTCGTTCTCCGAACCGCCTACCAACTGCTCCGATCAAAAATCGAAGGCCGCTGAGAAGGCAGGGCGCTTTTCGCCGATACCTTCGCCGTGGCGGCGTCGGGCGTGCTCACGGACAGGAGTACAGGAGTCCGTTCCGCGCGTCCCTCCTGGCCACGGCTTGGTCTCGACGAAAATCGCCCTGCCTTCTCACTTGGACGGCGCGTGGGGCCGGAGCCGTGGTGGAGCAACGGGAGTCGGGTTTGGTGGAAGCTGGTGGGCGTCTGCGTCGGAGATGTCGATGGTCTGGGTGGGGCGTGCCGATGAGCTGGGTGGGGCGTTCCGATGAGCTGGGTGGGGGACGTCGAGAGGCGGGCTCGGTGGGGCTCTGCTGGGTGCTTCGGTTGCGATAGTCGAGCGTTTTCGGTGGCTTACGCGCGTGCGGTGAGCGGATCGGAAAACGCGGGGGCCCACGAAACGAAACTCCTTATCCCGTCGAGAGAGCGGCAGGAAAGGTGGTTCGTCGATGAAACGCATGTCTCTGTCACTTGCTCTCGGAGCTCGGTTCTATCCCCTCGTTGCGGTGCTCTTGGCCGCCTGCACGAGCGCAACGGAGGATAGTCGAGATCGCGCTCCCGGCGCTCCTCGCGCTCCTCGCGCTCCTCGCGCCTCGGAGCGGGGCCTCGTGACGTCCGACGTGCCGAACGCGAACGCAGATCTGGCTCCTGCCACAGGCAGTCCGGAGGCCACTCGCGCGCCGAGCCGTCCAGCGGTGCCCCCTCCCTTGCCCGCGTCCGCGCCGCTTGGCATTGTTCCGGGCTCCACGTTCGCGAAGGAGAGCATTCACCCAATTCGTTGGTCGGTCCCCACCGACCTCGGCGTGCTCGATTCCACGGTTACGATCGTGGAAAGCACCGACGCGGGGGCGACCTTCCACCGGGTGACGGAGGCACCCCTCGACGACCTTCACCAAGGGGAATATTTTCGCTGGACGGTTCCGTCGGAGGGGGAGCGCGGTCGCGTCGCCGTCGAATTTCATCGCACGAACGAAAAAGGCGAGTCGAGCGTGCTCCGTCGCTTGGAGTCCCTCGATATCGCGTTTTCCCCTTCTCAGAAGAAGGAATACACGTGGCAGAAGGTCGCGAACGAAGCTCCTTTTGGAGCGCGCGACGGCGCGGGTGGCATCGTGCACGGCGGCAAGATGTGGCTCATTGGCGGCTGGAACCCGGAGCGCTTTCCTCTCGATTGCGCGAACGACGTTTGGAGCAGTGTCGACGGTGCGACGTGGGTCGAAGAAAAGCCGAATACGTTCACCTCCGCCGCCTTTCCGCGACACGACTGGGAAGGGCGCCACTTCGCCGGATACCACTCGTGGAATGGCAAAATGTGGATCGTGGGTGGGGATCCGAATCAAGGATATTACCAAACCGACGTTTGGTCGTCCGAGGACGGTCGCGCCTGGACCCGAACCGACGCTCACGCCATTCAGCCACGCCTCGATACAAACGGTACCCCCTTTTCTTTCGCCGACCAGCGCCCGCTGGAGATTCCCCAATTCGGTTTGCGCACCGCGCACGTGACGGCCATCTTCGGGGACCATTTGCTCGTCATGGGAGGCCAGCGGATAGAGCAATTCGTCGACCCGGCATGGCCCGGGGCGCCAGGGAAATCGTTCGACGACGTGTGGCGCTCGAGTGACGGTGTCACGTTCGCCCGTGTGCCGAGCAAAGGAAAGATGTGGGCGCCACGTGGTTATGTCTCGGAGGCGGTCGAGCTCGATGGGCGCCTTTGGCTGGTCGGCGGGGGACTGAGCGAAGATCCGACCGCAGGGCGTGCGCGGCGCGAATTCTACAACGACGTGTGGTCCACGACCGACGGCGAGCGCTGGGAACAAGCTCCGAACGCGTCTCCTTTTTCGCCACGCATTTGGCACAACGTAAAGTCGTTCGACGGCCGCATCTGGGTCATCAATGGGTACGACGGGGATCGCCTCGGACAGGGCCGGGCCGCCGACAACCTCTCCGATGTTTGGTATTCGTCGAATGGCACGGATTGGTACGAAGCCCACCCTCCGAGCACCTTCGTTCCCCGTCACGCAGGCACGGCGTGGGTACACGCCGGAGGTCTCTTCGTGGGATCGGGAAACGCCATAGCTGGCGAGTGGTACGCCGACGTCTGGAAGATGACACCGACCCGCTAGTCCACCCGTCGCAAGGGCTCCCCAACGTTCGCTGCACCCCTTGGTGTGGCCAGCGATCGAAGGTATCGGCGAAAAGCGTCTTCCATGCAACCGACGAGCAACGCCGCGACCCAGGATGAGGCGGCCGCGAACGACCCCTCAAATCAACAGAATCGAGGCTCTAGGAGCGGAGGGTCATGGCGGCGTGAACGAGCGGCATGAGCAGTACGAACGTGACCGCCACGAGCGCGAAGCTGACCCAGGTCCATTCGGCGGGACCACCGATGCGGGCGAGGGAGGCCAGCATCACCAGGATGCCGAGGATGGCGTTTCCCCGGGTGGGGCTCTTCCACAAGGTGAGGCTCGCGATGACGCCGAAGAGCGCTGCGGCTGCGGCGGTCAGGCTCTTCCACGATACGCCGCCGGGATGGCCACTGAACCAAACGCCGAGCGCAACGAACGTGGCGGCGCTCCAAACGAGGAGCGAGATCGCCGCGCCGGTTACTGCTTTGCTCGCGGCTTGATCTTCCAACGGACGGCACCCAAAACGAGAAGGTCTCGCCTCTATGGTGAGGCGTACAGCGATCGAACCAGAGCGATCGAACCAGAGCGATCGAACCAGAAAAAGTCGGGAAAAGGGGAAGAATGGACGGAACGACGGAACGGAAGAGGGCTACCCACGGACGCGGATGGCGTACGTGAGCTTGGCGACGCTTTTGAGCACGTTCGGGACGCGCTTCCAAAGGTTGATGGAGGGCGGGCGCTTCTCCTTCACGCGGACGGGAATCTCGCGGGTGC
>JAYUKI010001401.1:0-2054 GCA_043764595.1 Myxococcales bacterium
CCTTGAGGGAGGGGTGCACCGTGCCCGAGGCGCGTCGTGTGCTCGATCGCATCTTGAGAGACGAGGTGCGCCATCGGGACTTCGGGTGGACGCTTCTTGGTTGGCTCTTCGAGGCTCCGTTCGGCGAGGAGATGCGGGCTTTTGCTCGACTGAGCCTTCCAGGAGCATTCGCGCGTTTGCGATCGGCCTACTGCATGGGTCAGACCGACGCCATCGCGTCGGAGGATCGTCTTTGGGGGCTCATGCCATCGGCTCGTTATGCGACCATTCTCGAGCGCGCGGTCACACGAGACTTCAAGCCTCGATTCGGGAGAGTCGGAATCGACTTGGATGCCGTTTTGGCGTGATTCCCGCCGCGGGTTGTGTTGCATCGTTGTGCCGACACGGGGCGGTGATCCATCGAATTGGTCATGTTCCCGGATCTTTCTGATGGGACGCGCCCAGTCGCGCGGTTGCGGGGATGGGCACTCGTTCTTCAAACGAAGGCACAAACGCGATACTGGCTCTTGAATGCGTCCGGCCTCTGTCTTGCACCGACGGAGCTGCCTTGACTCAAAACATCGATAGCGAGCGCCGAATGAGGCCAATCCCGTGGTCGGCCGTGGTTCTTTCGATGGTCGTCGTCGCTTCCGCAGCGGCGGCCTCTCTCATCACGCTCGCGTGGCGCGGCTCGTTCCCCGATCCGTCGCCCGCATCCCTCGAGAACAGCGTACTGGCCGAAGCCCGTGGATGGAGCGCGGCGACGCTGCTCGTTGCACTACCGCTCGCCCTCCTCTCGCTCCGGGCGGCATGTCGCGGCTCGCTTCGTGGCCGGCTGGTCTGGCTCGGCGCGCTTGCGTACTTCGTGTACACCTACCTCGAGTTCGCCGTCAGCCCACCCTTCACTGCGCTCTATCTTTTGTACGTTGCAGCGTTTGCCTGCGCAATCCCGGCGCTCGTGATCGGTGTAAGGTCAATCGACGTTTCCGACCTTCCGGCTGCGTTCGGCGAGCGAGCTCCGCGCCTCCCCGTCGCGGTCTTCTCGCTCCTTTTCGCTTCGCTGCTGGCGATCGCGTGGCTAAAGGGAATTGCGAGCCTCACGCTTGCCGGGAGCTTCGGTTGGCCTGTCGGCGCAGACGCCGTCCGCCACGTGGTCCACGCGCTCGACCTTGGCCTCCAAGTCCCGCTAGGGATCGCGGCGGGGGTCATGCTCCTACGGCGCAGCTCGGCGGGCCTGCTTCTCGCCGCCATCATGATGGTCAATGTGGTTTGCATGGGGGCGGCTCTCACGGCGATGGTCCTTGCCTCGACGGCTGACGCGGGAACGAGCGGATGGATCGCGGCGCCTTTCGCCCTCGTTTGGCTTTTCGGGATGGCGCTCGCGGTTGCCTTCTTTCGGTCCGGCCTCGACGTCGGGGGCAGTAAGGCGCTGCGGCAGGCAACGTCATGAGCTTCGCGTCGCCGTCCCACCCGCCTCTTTTCCTCGAGCTCCGCTTGCAGCAGTGGCCAAAGTCGCGACCGGATTGGAAGGGGCCTGGCGCTGGGCTTCCGTCTCTTTTCCTGATGGAGTTGCGGACCGCGGCCACGATGAGGTCTTCGGTGACCTTCTCTTCGAGCAGGCTTCGTAATGCCACTTTCGATGCTCTCGCGCCGGCTTCAAGAGCTTTCGCACCCTGTTCATCGCAATTGACCCAATCCGCTCGCTCGTGGTTTCTCGCCAATGTCCTGGTCGGTCAAATGGAGCGGTGCATTGAATGAAAAAGGTAGCATTGGTCGCTGGTATCGTTGCCGCATTGCTCGGCGGCCTGTGGCTTCTGCAGGGATTGGGGATCGTACATCTGCGCCCAATTCTGTGCTTTGCCGATTGCGCTCCCGTTCAGGGGCCGTCGCCAACCTGGGTCGTCGTCGGAGCTGTCGTCCTTGCTGCAGGCGGCCTGTCCGTCTTCTGGGCCTCCAAGTCTGGATTCCGCTCCACCTAGCTAGAGCGCATCCGGCAACCTCGCGACTGGGAAACACAGGGATGAAGTCGACTTGTGCCGGAATGTCGGCTGCCGGAGCAGGATGACTATGCAGGC
>JAYUKI010001402.1:0-6854 GCA_043764595.1 Myxococcales bacterium
TGGAGCCAAATACGTCGAGAGCGCGCCTCGATGAGCCGCCGAGGATCCATTCGAGGCCTGAGTCGATCCCCGCCGGCCGATCGCGTACCCACGTGTTGCATGCATGGTGCAGCAGGGGTGCCGTGTGCTCGTCCGGAGTCGGAATCACACTGGCTCTCTGGCGGAGATCGGGAGCGCCGGGCGTGGCGCCACGTCCGGAAGTCGATCACCCCAATGTGCACGAGGTGCAAGAGGTGGTTCGACGGGGCCGGGGCGAAACGCTCCACGTTCATGAGCTTCCGCGATTCACGGCGCGATGGCGGTCCTGAAGTGAGCGCCGTCGGCCTCGCCACGTCACGGTGCAGTCATCCACCGTGCCACCACGGCCAGCGCTCCCAATCCGTCACTTCGCGTCGAAGCCCTTCCCCAAGGTGGACACGACGTCGGTGTGGTCGTCGGTCCAGGGCTCGCTGGCCGCCTTGGCGACTTTCCAGCTTGGGAAGACCGCCTCGAGGCGTTGCGTGGTTGTGGCGGACTTCGCACCGAACATCCACACGGACGCGCGCTTGCCTTCTTTGCGCTCGCCCTCGGAGAGCTCCAGGTCCACGCGTACGCGCGGCTCGAGGGATGCGCTCGACATGGCGGCTGCGGTCACCGGGACGAGGTTTGCGAACTGGTTCGAGCAGTGCACGAGAATGCCGACCGTGGAAAGGCGCGCGTAGAGGCTCATGGCCTCGCGCGTCAGAAGGTGCACGGGGATCATGTCGGAGCTGAACGCGTCCACGACGAGGAGATCGGCAAGGGGCTCTCCGGGGGAGCCTCTCTCCAGGTGCTCGAGCTGGATTCGTGCGTCTCCGATCAAGAAGGTGCCTGGGGACTTCATGGCGGCGAGCGTGCCAAAAAGTCCCGAATCGCGAGCGAGCCATACGTCGAGGGGATCGAGCTCGAAGAAGGTGAATTGGTCCCCCTTCTTGGCGTATCCACCAAGTGCGCCGATGCCGAGGCCCACGACGAACACCCGCTTCCCGGTCTGGCCCGGAGCTGGGCCGAGCTCGCCGAGGAGGTGAAACACATCGCCTGCGGGGCCCGTGCGAAAGTAATACGCGAGTGGCTTTTCGGGATGGGCGCGCTCTTCGATACCATGCGACGTGGTGCCGCTCACGATGCCGCGCAGCGTCTTTTCCGGGTTCTCCTTCACCCGGAGGACTCCGAAGAACGTGCGATTGTGGAAGAGCAGGTTTTCTTCCAGCAAGAAGGCTCCGGCGAGCAGCGTCCCCGCGATGGCGAGCGGCTGGCGCACGCCCCGAAGGGGGTAGACCCCCAGCATCGGCAAGCCGAACGACAGCGCCGCGAGGGGGCCGGCCGTGAGCCCGAGCGGGCCCGAACCAAGCTTTCCGAGCGCCGTGACGGCCGCGGCGAACACGGGAACCGCGAGCAGATCGCGCGGGCGGAACGCCGCCTCGCCGGAGGCCACGAGCCACACGACGAGAACCACGCTAAGCGGGTATTCCCACAGGTCCCGAAAGAGAAGCGGCGCGACGATGGAGCACACGGCTCCGCCCGCGGCCCCACCAAGGCTCATCACCACGTAAAACCGAGTGAGGTGGGACGCGTCCGGCCTGGCTTCGGCCAGGAGCGAGTGGCAGCACGTGGTCGCTACGAAGAGGAACGCCGCGTGAGGAACGAGTAGGGCAAAAGAGGCGCTCTTTGCATGAATGGCGACCACCACGAGCAGTGCAAAAAACAGGGTGGCGCGGCGAAAGAACGGAAGCGAAGGTTTGCCGTAGCGCCCGAACGCCACCATGAACGACACGAGGTAAAGACCGAGAGGAACGACCCAAAAGAGGGGAATCGCCGCAACGTCGGTCGTCACGTGCAACGTCATGGCCGAGAGCAAGAGCGACGGCGCGAACGCGAGCACGAACCAACGCGTCTGGATTCGGGTCGAGGGCAGGGGAGTGGCGGCCGCCTTCGCTACGTCGACGCTAGTCTCCGCCGAAATCCGGTGCGCCACGAGCGTTGCCCCGGCAATGCACGCCGCCGCGACCGCAAGCGCCCCATGGAGCGCCGTGCTCTGCGCGCGAAGCCCGAGCAGCGGATCGACGAGGAATGGATAGGCAAGTAACGCAAGGAGGCTTCCACCGTTGCTCGCCACGTAGAGCGAATACGGGTTTGGACGAAGCTTCGAGCGCGCGAGAAGAAGCTGAACCAGCGGAGACGTGGCGGCCAGAAAGAGCGCCGGACCGAACACCGAGCCAAGCAGAGCCAAAAAGAGCCCGACGACGGGGGACCGACCTTCGGCCACCGAAGCGTCCAAGAGCGCCCCGCGCCGGAACGAGACCACGATCAACGCGGCGAGCGCCGCATGCACGAACGTGAGCATCCTCGGCGAGAGCCGCTTCGGCGCCACGTGCGCGTACCCGTACCCGAGGAGCACGGCGACCTGGAAGAACACGGCGGTCGTTACCCACACGTGCGGAGCGCCGCCATAGCGCGGAAGGAGCGTACGCGCCGCGAACGGCTGCATCACGAAGAGCACGAACGCCGAGGTGAAGGTGGCCGCGACGAAGAGAGTATTTGCGACTCGCCTCATCCCGCTACCCTGCACGAACGCTCGAAGTTCGTCGAGGACCCGTTGCGAGGTGGAATGGGCCACGACTCGGTTGCCGGCCATCCGAGCATGCCGACCCTGGAAGCGCCAATAGAGGCGAGGTGCCGTGTCCGGCCATTGTAGCGCGCGTTCCTACGCGCCCCGCGCGCCACCAAGTGGTTCGTCATCGAGAAGCCCGGCGTCGGCGGCGATGGCGCGAAGCTTTTGTACGGCGATGTTCGGGCCGAAGAATCCTGCCTCTCTCGCACCAGGAGCGGAAGCGAGCTCTTCGGAGGTCGCGCGGCAGAGCACTTCTTGCCAAATGCGAGCATGAGGACGAATGCGAGCCGCATGGCGGGCAAGAAGGTCTTGCTCTGGCAAGGGCGACTCGTGCCCGTCGAGCGCGCAGCGCATGTAGTAGTCGTCGTAGAGCGCCTCGAGCTCTTCGAACGAGATTTCGCGGTTTGCGCACCGGATGAGCAGCGCGTCGTGCACATCGAGTCCTGAAAGAAGCTCCGATTCGGTCACGGTGAGCCTCTCCAACCTATCCGCGTTCGTCGGCGCGCGCCAGGGACGGATTCACCGCCGGCGCCCGCCATTGATCACGGCCTGCGCGGGGCGACGAGCTCGGGCGGCAAGGGTGGGCAGTCGAGGGTCTTCAAAAAGGCAATCAGATCGTCCACGTCCCCATTGTCGATGTTGACGCCCTGGAGCAGCGGATCGAGCGCGCCAACCGTCGCGCCGCCAGCACCAGCACCAGGACCAGCACCAGCACCAGCACCACCACCACTACGGTCGGCGTCTCCTCCCCGGCCGTTTCGTCCTCGCCCGCCGCGGTAAACGTCGAGAATGAACCCACGAAGACTCTGTTGGTGCGACGCATGCCCGAAGAACGTGCGCTGCGCGACACCCCTCAAGCTCGCCGTTCGGAAGGCTCCCTCTTGGGCAGTTTCGGCCGCAATGGTGGCGAGCTTGGCCGCGCCCGCCGCGGGGTTGTCGGAGTAGGCGCCTGCTCCGTTGAACGGATCGGACTTGAGCGCAGCGGCTCCGAGCACTCGACCGCGGTCCGGCGAAGGCAGCCCGATATTGTAGAATTTACCGTCCGAGAAGCTCGGGCCGGAGTGGCATCCGGTGCAGCGCTCCCGCTCGAAGATGGCCGCGCCCGCCCGCTCCGCGGTCGAGAGCTCTTCCTCGCCGCGCAGCGAGCGATCGAATCGGGTATTGGAGCAGAGTATCTTTCGCTCGTAGGCCTCGATGGCCTTTCCAGCATTGGCAAATGCACGCTGAACGTCGTCGCGAAGCGGGATGGACATTTCCTCCCAGGCGACGTCGCCGGGTTTGGCTCTGGGGGGTGCGGCCGAGAGGTCCGGGAGGGGCCCGAACACGGCTTTGTACTCGGCTGGATAACGCTCGACCAACGCGCGGGCCACTTCCACTCGTGTAAAGTCCATCTCCTTCGGGTTCTCGAGCGCCTTCAGCGGCTGCGACCAGGCCGAGTCGGCCTTTCCGTCCCAAAGCAAATAGGGATGCAGCGCCGCCGCCGTCACGGGCATCGAGTGTCGGTCTCCGAGCTGGCCTCGGACCCCCACCGAGCGCGCTCGTGCATCCGAAAAACCACGCGCGGGGTCATGGCAACTGACGCATCCAATCGTCCCGTCCGCGCTGAGGCCACGGTCGAAGAAGAGCGCCTGCCCCAGCGCTGCTGCGCGGGAGTCGTCGGCCACCGCATTGGTTGGCGAAGGTGGCAGTGCGGCTACGGTGATCTCCACGCTCGCGAGGTCGCCGGGAGTCGCCTCGGTGGGCTCGGTGCAAGCCGCGGTGCCTGCGAGCGCGATGGTGAGAGCGAACGCAAACGGTACGAGCTTTTGGACACGCGCTTTCATGAAACCCTCCCAAGGGTTGGCTTAGGCAAGCCGAGTCGCTCTCGGCACGAGCTACGTGGTGCCGCCGGCCAGAACGGATCACGACGGCACTCACTTCCGTTCGACACCTTGCGCAAAATCTCGGTGCACGTCGGAAGTGCGGCGCGCCGAAGAAACACGTGAAGGGTTCGTGGGGATCGGACAAGAGCCTTCGACAAGCACGACGCCAACGCCTGTGACGCCGTGCAGGCGCCGGCGACGATGCAAGGGGCGCCGTGCTCCACGCAAAGGCGATGCGTCGCAACCGCAACCGCAACCGCCGCCGCAACCTCGACCTTGCGGCCGCCCTTTACGTACGTTTACCGCCGCCGAGGCAAGAGACGACGTAACGTGAAGCGCGATGCGCGCACCCTTTCGGACCGCCCCGCGAGCTCTCGACTTGGGGACCCATTGAGCTGGTTTTCTTGGCTCACGCTCGGCTCGTGGGGGCTCCTGGTCCTCGTGGCGGCGTGGCTTCGCACCCGCGCCTTTGCCATGTTCGTGGGCGTGCTGGTCGGCATCTACGCGCTCATCGCGGTGGCCATGGCGAAGGCCTTCGTGCCGATCCTTCCCGTGTTCGCCACGCTCCACGTCACGGTGTTCGTGAACTTCATCGCGCTCACTCGGCCGCGCATGCGTCCCCTCGTATACCGCTTGCTCGTGAGCTGGCCGGCGTCCTTCTTCGCGGCCGGAACGCTGCTCTCGCTGCCATGGGCGCTCGCGTTTGCGGCCGGGTTTGCTTTGCCTTGGCCTTGGCTTCCCTACGCGCTCGCCACTCTCGGAATGGTGCAGTCGCTCACCACCAAACGCGAGACCATCGATCTTTCCCTCGCCGATCGCAACGATCCGAGCGCGCGTGTGGCCGTGCTCGCGCCGCACCCCCGGGGCAAGGCTCGCGTCGATAGGCCTCTTCGTGTCGTCCAAATCTCGGACCCGCACATCGGGCCGTTCATGTCGGTGGCGCGCCTCTCCGCCATTTGCGAGCGTGCCGTCGCGGCCAAGCCGGACCTCGTGCTTCTGACGGGGGACTTTCTCACCATGGAATCGCACTCGGACGCGCGGCTCTTGCTGGACGCCTTTGCTCCATTGAAAAAGCTCCCGGGCCGCGTATTTGCCTGCCACGGCAATCACGATCACGAAGCGCCGCGCATCGTTTCGCACGCGTGCGAGGCGAATGGCATCGAGCTCCTCCTCGGCGATTCGCGCGTCGTCGAGACCGAAGCGGGCCCGGTGCAAATCGTCGGGACCGACTTCGTTTGGCGCGATCGAAAAGCGTACCTTGCACGCGTCTGCGAAGAGCACCCTCGCATCGAAGGTGTGACGCGCCTCGTGCTCTTGCACGACCCGAGCGCGTTCCACGATTTGCCCGAGGGAGAAGGGGACCTCGTGCTCTCCGGCCACACGCACGGCGGCCAAGTGGGCCTCGTGAGCCTAGGCCTCGCGTGGACGTTCCTGCGCCTGGCCGGAAACAAGATGCCCGACCACGGGTATTGGGCCAAAGGCCGCGACCGCCTCTGGGTGCATCGCGGAACGGGCCACTATGGCTTTCCGCTGCGTCTCGGTGTGCCCGCAGAGGAAAGCGTTTTGCAGATTCATCGGGCCTAAACGCGCGAGAGATCGCACGGCACGCAAGCCGCATCCGTCATAGGTACGAATTGAGCCTCGTCGCCAGGGAGGACTCGCGCGATCCTCGACTCGAGCACGGTAGGGCACGTTCCATCGTCGGTTCTCACGGTTCCGGACGGAACCCCCACGCGTCGCGATCCTGAAAAAAAGCCTGGTATTTCGGCACGCAGACCCTGCCCGGACGTTGGCCCGTCGCTTGCTCTTTGGGTCCACGAGCACACGATCTCGGTCGCTTGACCAAGAGCTTGGTGCCAAAAACCGAGGTGGGGTCATGATTCGGAACGCTCGTACGACGCTTTTGGGTTTTGGCGCGGTGGCGGCGGACTTGGCCAATGGGCCCGCGGCTCCCGCCAAACAGGACGCCCATCGAACCCCTCCGAAGCAGGCTTCCGATGCCCTCTACCCGACCGTTCGATCCATGGCTGCCGTATTGGTGGCCGAGGTTCGGCTGGACCACCCCGCATACCATCCGACGGTTCGAGACATGGCGGCGGTGACCGTGCCGGAGGCGGACGCTTGGTTCGAGCTATCGATGCCGTTTGCCCCTATCGAGGCGAATGAGGCTCACGTCAAACCGAGCCGCACGGCTTCGGAGTACACCCTCGTTTCTCCGACGTTCGTTCCCGCACCGAGGCGCGAGAGCTCGATTCCTCCTCGGAAAATGCCCTCTTCGATGCGTGTCGCGCTCACCGGACCCGTAGAGATGCCGTCCTCCCGGCGTCCCGCGGCTTTGGTGACCGACGCGTTTGCTCCCGAGC
>JAYUKI010001403.1:0-2048 GCA_043764595.1 Myxococcales bacterium
TACTACCCCGGGGAGCCGAGCTTCGTGCCGGACGTGCTGGCGGTGCTCGACGTCGAGTCGCACGACCGAATGCGTTGGGTCGTGGCGAAGGAAGGGCGCTGGCTCGACTTCGTGCTGGAGGTGCTGGTCGCAGGCGATCCGAAGAAGGACCTCGAAGCGAACGTCGTGCGGTATGCGCGGCTCGGGACCTCGAAGCGAACGTCGTGCGGTATGCGCGGCTCGGGATCGCGGAGTATTTCGTGTTCGATCGAGCGCGATCTCGGCTGTATGGGCACCGGATTGCGCCCACGGGAGCAGACACGTACCAACGCATCGTGGCGCAAGGCGGTCGGTACGCATCGAAGGTGTTGGGTCTCGACCTTTTGATCGACGGGGAGAAGCTGCAGTTCTTCGCGGGCAACGCTGCACTCGAGGACTCCGACCAGATGATCGCGCGGCTCCGCACGATGATGGACAATGTCCTGGCAAGAGCGGAGCAAGAAGCCGCGCGGGCGGAGCAAGAAGCCGCGCGGGCGGAGCAAGAGGCCCCGGATCCACTCATGCGCGCGGGCGGAGCAAGAAGCGGCGCGGGCCGACGCGGCAGAGAATCGCGCAGAGGAGACGAAGCGCGCGCTCGACGCCGCGCTGGCGGAGCTCGAGCGCCTCAAGCAATCGTAGGTGCCAAGGTCGCGCAGTTGCGCGTTTGGCCATCGACACGTTCAAGGCCGACGCTCTGGCCTAGCGACAGCTTGCGAACTAACCAACCGTGCGAAATCCTCGGTCCGTCATCGTGTTTGTCGCTCTCGCGCGAGAGGAAGAGGCGAGGCGCGGGCGCTTGCCGAGGCAACGCCACCGCGCAAGGACCGAGAGCACGCTTCGGCGGGTTTCCGGCCCCGATGGACTTGGCCGGTCGCCGATTCGGCTCTCCATCCCTGACCTCGGGACCCACCAAAATCGCCCGCGGGGGCTCGACGAGGTGGGGACTTGGCGCTACCGAACCGGCCATGGAGAGAGTACCCGGCACCTACGACTACGCGCGCCTCGACGCCTCCGGCGAGGGGGCTCGGGCGGCGTCTCGAATGGAGGCTCGCGCGAACGAGCCAGCGTCGGCGGCCATGTTCCAGACCCTCGTGCGTCCGTTCTTGAGCCCAGAGCCTCGTCGCCTCCTGGAGGTCGGCGCGGGCACGGGGGCTCTCGCTCGCCGCGTCCTCTCTGCGACGGACAAGACCGAGGTCGTCGTCACGGACAAGAGCGAGGTCATGCTCGAGGCGGCGAGGCGCTTCTTCGAGCCCGCTCCAGCGAGCGAGCAGTCCCGCGCGACGTTCGTGGCCTGGGACGTCGCCGCGCCAAGGCCAGAAGCCGCGAGCGGCTCGTTCGACCTCGTCCTTTCGTCGGTCATGGTGCCTTACTTGGACGACACGACCCTACGGACACTGCTCGCTTCGCTGCGGGCGTCGCTCGCCGAAGGAGGCACTCTCGTTTTTGTCGAACAAGATCTTCAGACCAATTCGATGCATCATGCCCACTACTCCGAGGTGCGCGATCTGTTCGTCCGGAAGGGCGCGAACGAGGCCCCCTTCTTGCCATTCCGCCTCCGCGCGCTCCTACGCGAGGCCGGACTCACGGTCCTCCCTCGCCGATCCTTCTTGTGGACCTCGGACACCTTCGTTCCGTATCTGCGCGACCTCGTCGGACGCGCCTGTGACGAGGCCGTGACGGCCGGCCGACTCCCGGAAGCTCGCGGCGCAAAGCTCGTCGGGGAGCTCGAAGAAGCTTCGGCCCAGGGCGACTTCTATTACGGCCTCGTCTACCACGCCATCGCGGCCAAGGCGCTCTGACCCGCGCGCGGTCGCTCGATCCCGAATGGCACACTCGAGGAACCCCGTCGCGTGCGCATGGGGCTCGCGACCGCTTTTGCCTGGATACGTTCGCGGCCTTCCGAGGAGCGCCTCACGGCCGGAGCGTGAGGGACTAAGGACCCGCTCAAAAATAACTTGCCCATCTCGCCGGTCCCGCACGCCGGATGCGGCGTTGCCGCTCCTCAAAATACAGCAGTATTCGTCGTCGCC
>JAYUKI010001404.1:0-6831 GCA_043764595.1 Myxococcales bacterium
GGAGCGATGCGGGTAGAAAGCCTTCGACCTTCGAGTCGCTTTTCGAGCCGCGTCACGGCAGAGCCCACGAGCTCTTCGACCATGACCCAGTCCCGACGAGGCTCGAGCTTGCCGGACTCGAGGCGCGTCATCTCGAGGAGATTGCCCACCATGCGCTCGAGCCGCTCGGCCTCGTCGCACACACTCACCACGAGCTCCCGCTTCGATTCCGCGGAGAGGCTCGGCTCGTCGCGGAGAACCGTCGCGGCGCCCGTGATGGCGCCGAGCGGCGTACGAAGATCGTGCGACACGGCGGAGAGAAGCGAGCTTCGGAGCTCCTCCGTACGAGCGACGAGAGTGGCCTCGTCGGCCTTTTGACGAAGGTCCGCGCGGTCGATGGCTGCCCCGAGCTGGCCCGCGAGCGTCTCGAGGTAGGCCCGGTCCGCGGCGTCCAGTGCGTCTTTGTCGCGCGGTACGGTCACGAGCACTCCCAAGCCTTTGGGCCTTTCGGTGATCGGCAATGCGAGGACTTTTGCGCCCGGCAACGTTCCCGTTCCGAGGCCCGCCTTGCCTCCGTGTACGTACGCCCACTCGGCAGCACCAAGGCTATCGGCGTCGAGCTCCGCCAGGGGAGGCCAAGCGGCGACGGGCGCGAGCCGACCGTCCCGGCTTGCCAGCAGCACGACCGCCGAGCCCCCCGTGACCACGACGGCCTGTTGCGCGGCCACGAGCGCGAGCTCGGTCTGACCTTCTGCGGCCGAGAGCTTTCGGCTCGCCGAGTAGAGCGCGGCCGTCCGCTCCTCTCGCATGCGGGCGAACGATTCCTGATTTCGGACCCGCATCGTGAGGGTTCCAATGACGAGTCCGACGACGAACATCATTCCGAACGTGAGGCCGTAGCGACTATCGGCGACCTCGAACGTGAAGTACGGAGGCACGAAAAAGAAGTCGAACGCAGCGACGGAAAGCGCCGCGGCAAGCACCGATGGACCGCGCCCGAGCCGAACGGCGGCGAGGACGATCGCGACGAAATAGACCATCTCGACGTCGGGTATGCCGAGCACGGTCTTGGCCATATACGCAAAGGCGGTGGCCAAGCCGACCAGCAGAGAAGCGAGCCCATAGAGCTTTGGTTCGACCGCCGGCGCGGTACGGCTGTTTCGCTCCTGCCTCGCGGTCTCTTGCTCGTCTTCGGTGCCACGAAGCACGAGCACGTCGATGTCACCGCTGCCGCGCACGATGGAGTCGAGAAACGAGCCGCGAAAGAGGTCGAGGACTCGGGGGTGCGTGGGCTTTCCGACGATGATTCTCGTGACATTTCGCTTCCGCGCATAGGCCAAGATCGCCTCGCTCGGATGGGCTCCTCCGAGCTTCACGACCTCGGCGCCAAGCGCCTCTGCGAGGGCGAGGTGGCCGTCGAGACGCTCGGCATTCGTGCCTGTCGGTTTCGAATCCGGGCTCTCCACATAGGCACAAAGCCAGGGGGCTCGAATGCCATCGGCGATGCGCTTTCCCGCACGAACGAGGCGGGCCGAGGCAGGCGCCGCGCTCACGCACACGAGCACGAGATCTTTGGCAGGCCACGTGGCTTCGACCGCATTGGCCTCGCGAAAGGCGCGTACGTCGACGTCCACGCGGTCGGCCGTTCGCCGAAGCGCGAGCTCGCGCAGGGCGAGCAGGTTCCCTCGGCGAAAGAAGCTCTTCGCGGCCACGATCGCTTGCTCGGGCACGTACACTTTGCCCTGCGCGAGGCGCGCCAAGAGCTCGTCCGGCGAGACATCCACGAGCTCGACCTCGTCGGCGCGTTCGATCACCGAGTCGGGCACGGTCTCGCGAACCGTCACGTGCGTGACCTGCGCGACCACGTCGTTCAGGCTCTCCACGTGCTGCACGTTCAGCGTGGTGAAGACGTCGATCCCTGCCGCGAGCAGGTCGAGCACGTCCTGCCATCGCTTGGTGTGGAGCGAACCTGGCGCGTTCGTGTGGGCGAGCTCGTCGACGAGGACGACGTCGGGGGCGCGCTTCTTGATCGCGTCGAGGTCGAGCTCGTGGAGGGTCTTGTCGCGGTACTGCACCTCGCGCAACGGGACGGACGCGAGCCCCTCCACGCGCGCTGCCGTTTCGACGCGTCCGTGGGTCTCCACGACGCCGACCACCACGTCTTTGCCCTTTGCGACGAGCGCGTGCGCCACCTCCAGCATGCGCATCGTCTTGCCCACACCGGGGGCGAACCCGAAAAACAGGCGCAGCTTGCCCCGTCCCGCTTCCAGCTCCTCGCGCCGAAGACGCTCGAGAATCGCGTCAGGGGAAGGGCGCTGTTCGCGCTGTTCGTGAGGGGCGTCGCTCACGCGTCCTCAGGGCTTGGCGGCAAGGCGTTCAAGATCCAAGTTCAACCGAAGCACGTTTACTCGCGGCTCGCCAAAAAGGCCAAACGTTCGTGGCTCGATGTGCGCGTCCAGAAGCTTTTGGATTTCGGCCTCCGGCAAGTGGCGTGACCTCGCCACGCGGGCCACCTGATAGCGAGCTGCGGCAGGCGAAATATGCGGATCGAGACCACTTGCGGACGCCGTGACGAGGTCGACCGGAATCGGCGCGAGGTTGCCCGGATCGGCGGAACGAAGGGTCGCGATTCGCGCTGCCACCGCTTCGGCCAAAGCGGGGTTGTTCGGGCCCTGGTTCGATCCGGACGAGGACGCAGCGTTGTACGCATTCGGGCTCGTGGCCGAGGGACGACCCCAAAAGTGACCAGGATCCGTGAAGGACTGACCAATGAGCGTCGAGCCGACGGCATGGCCATCCGGGGCACGAAGGAGGCTGCCAGTCGCCTGCGCGGGAAACGCAAGCCGCGCCACTCCCGTGACGAGCGCCGGATAGGCCACGCCCGTGAGCAACGTAAGTACGAAGAAGAGAACGGCTGCGGGCCTAAGGAGCGCGAGCATGGCTTATTTTCTCAGGTGAGGTGGAATGCGGCCAGGGCCATGTCGATGGCCTTGATGAAGGGAAACGGCAGGAGCACTCCTCCGACGCCATAGATGGCAATGTTGCGCCTCAGCACCGAAGATGCGGGGCCCGGGCGATAGGCAATGCCACGGAGGGCGAGCGGAATGAGCGCGACGATGATCAAGGCATTGAACACCACGGCGGAGAGCACTGCGCTCTTCGGGGACGAAAGATGCATGACGTCCAGCTTGCGCAGGACAGGGTACGTGGTGGCGAATGCCGCCGGGATGATGGCGAAATACTTGGCGATGTCGTTCGCGATGCTGAACGTGGTGAGCGCGCCACGCGTCATGAGCATCTGCTTGCCAATCTCGATGACCCGAATGAGCTTGGTCGGGTTCGAATCGAGATCGACCATGTTTCCGGCTTCTTTTGCCGCTTGTGTGCCCGTGTTCATGGCGACGGCCACGTCGGCCTGCGCGAGGGCAGGGGCGTCGTTCGTGCCGTCTCCGGTCATGGCCACCAAGTGCCCTTTGGCCTGCAAGTCCCGAATGCGCTCGAGCTTCTGCTCCGGGGTGGCTTCGGCCAAGAAGTCGTCCACGCCGGCTTCGGCCGCAATGGCTGCCGCGGTGAGCGGGTTGTCGCCGGTGATCATCACGGTGCGAATGCCCATTCGGCGGAGCTCGCCGAACTTCTCTTTGATGCCGGCTTTGACCACGTCCTTCAGCTTGACCACGCCAAGGACCCGCGCGCCGTCGCACACCACGAGTGGCGTGGCGCCTTCCCGTGCGACCTCCGAAGCCGCCGCGTCCACTTCGTCCGGAAGTGAGCCTCCGAGCGTGTCGACGTACTTGCGAATGGCATCGACGGCGCCTTTGCGAAGCGAGCGCCCGTTGGTGTCGACTCCACTCATGCGGGTTTGTGCGGTAAACGGCACGAAGGTTCGCGCCGGGTCCTCGCCTTCGACCACGTCGAAGAGCGACTTCGCGAGCGCCACGATGCTCTTGCCCTCCGGCGTTTCGTCGGAGAGCGACGCAAGATGTGCCGCGGTCGCAAGCTCCTTCTCGGAGGCTCCTGGGGCGGCGATGAACGCCGCCGCTTGGCGGTTTCCGAGCGTGATCGTGCCGGTTTTGTCGAGAAGCAGAACGTCGACGTCTCCCGAGGCTTCGACCGCGCGACCGGAAGTGGCGATCACGTTGGCTTGAATCATGCGGTCCATGCCCGCGATGCCAATGGACGAAAGCAGTCCTCCGATGGTCGTCGGAATGAGGCAAACCAAGAGAGCCACGAGCACCGAAAGAGGTACTTCGGAGCCGCTTCCCTCGGCGCGGACCGCATAGCGGGAATACGGAAGCAGGGTGGTCACGGCCAGCAGAAAGACGATCGTGAGGCCGGCCAAGAGAATATCGAGGGCGATCTCGTTCGGGGTCTTCTTGCGTTTTGCGCCTTCGACCATCGCGATCATGCGGTCCAGGAACGTTTCGCCCGGGTTTGCGCGAATCTCGATGACGAGCCAATCCGAGAGCACACGCGTGCCGCCCGTGACGGCGCTTCGGTCGCCGCCGCTTTCGCGAATGACCGGAGCACTCTCCCCGGTAATGGCACTTTCGTCGACCGTGGCCACTCCGGCCACGATTTCGCCGTCGCCCGGGATCGCATCGCCCGCCTCCACGAGCACGTGGTCCCCCTTGCGGAGGTCCGCGGAGGACACTTCCGTCCTGTTCGCGTCTCTGCTCGGGCCGGCGAGCTTCTTGGCCCGCACGTCCTTCCGTGACTTTCGTAGAGTATCGGCCTGGGCCTTTCCTCGTCCCTCGGCCATGGCTTCTGCGAAGTTCGCGAAGAGCACGGTGAACCAGAGCCAAACCGAGATGGCGAGCGAAAACCACGGGCTCGAAGCCGCGTCGTGGGTGGCGATGCCGTGCACGAAGAGAAGAGTCGTGAACGCACTCCCGATCTCGACCACGAACATGACCGGGTTCTTGATCATGCTGCGCGGATTGAGCTTCACGAACGCGTCTTTGATGGCGCGAACGACGATCGCGCGCTCGAAAAGGGGCCGCTGTTCGCCGCGGTGCTCGACTTCGTTGGGTTCACTCATGGCAACACTCCAGAGACGGCAGGCGCAGGCGACGGAACGGAGCCTGAGAGGTGCTCGACCACCGGCCCGAGCGCGAGGGCGGGCACGAACGTGAGGAGCCCGACGAGCAGCACGGTTCCGACGAGAAGGCCCGCAAAAAGCGGCGTGTGGGTGGGAAGTGTCCCCGCGCTCTCGGGGATCTTCTTTTTCTTGGCGAGCGAGCCGGCAATCGCCAGGATTGGAACGATGACGCCGAAGCGCCCGATCATCATCGCGATTCCGATGGCCGTGGCGTAGAAGGGGCCACTCACCGTCAAGCCGCCGAAGGCCGAGCCGTTGTTGTTCGCACCCGAGCTGAACGCGTAGAGGATTTCGGTAAATCCGTGCGCTTTTGGATTGGCCACGGCGGCCGTGCCGGCTTCGGTCGAGCACGCGATGGCCGTCCCGATGAGCACGGCTCCCGCAGGAAACAGGATGACGAGCGACGCCATCTTCATCTCGAAGGCCTCGATCTTCTTTCCGAGGTACTCGGGAGTTCGGCCGACCATGAGACCCGCGATGAACACGGCCAAAATGGCGTAGGCGAGCATGCCGTAGAGGCCCGAGCCGACGCCGCCGAACACGATCTCGCCGAGCTGCATGAGCGCCAGCGGCGCGAGGCCACCGAGCGGAGTGAAGCTGTCGTGCATGGAATTGACCGATCCGTTCGATGCGGCGGTGGTCACCGTGGCCCAAAGGGCGGAGTCCACGGCACCGAAGCGAGCTTCTTTGCCTTCCATATTTCCGCCGCTCTGGAGGGCGGACGCGGCGACGTCGGTGGCCTGGGCCAGCATCGGAGAGCCTGCTTCTTCGTAGTGAATGCAGAGGATGGCGAAGGGCACGAACAGGACCGTCATCGCCACGAAGAGCACGACGCCCTGCCGACGATCTTTGACCATTTCGCCGAACGTGAAGCACAGCGCGGCCGGAATCACCAGAATCGCCAGAACCTCCAAGAAGTTCGAGAATGGCGTGGGATTTTCGAAGGGGTGGGCCGAGTTGGCGTTGAAAAATCCGCCACCGTTGGTACCGAGCTGCTTGATGGCGATCTGCGACGCCGCCGGTCCCAGGGCCAGCGTTTGCTCGACGATGGCTGCGCCATTGGCATCCTTCGTGGGCTCCACGAGAGTGGCCATCGCGTGGGCAGAAACCGTCTGAACCACACCTTGGGAGACGAGAACGATGGCCAGTACGATCGAGAGCGGCAAAAGCACGTAGAGGGTGCTTCTCACGAAATCGACCCAGAAGTTGCCTAGGCCCTTTCGCTCGTTGCCGGAAAATCCACGAATGAGACCGACCAACACGGCCATGCCCGTGCCGGCAGAGAGGAAGTTTTGGACCGTGAGCGCGAGGGCTTGCGTGGCATACGACATGGTGGTCTCGCCGCCATACGCTTGCCAATTCGTATTGCTCACGAAGCTTATGGCCGTGTTGAACGACACCTCCGGCGAGACCGGTCCAAGGGCTCCCGGATTGGAGGGCCCGAGTGTGGGTCCGAAGCCCTGAAGGCGCTGCATCGCATGAACGACGAAGACCCCGATCACGCTCACCACGAGCACGGCCCGTGCGTAGGTGGTCCAAGGCATGTCTTCGTCCTCTTGGACGCCCGCAGCGCGGTAGAGCGCTCGCTCCACGGGCCCGAGCCACCTGACGACCGGGTGTTTTCCCTCGTAGACACGGGCCATATACAGGCCGAGGGGGTACGCGGTTCCGAGCAGCACGAGGAAGAACACGACGAGCGTGACGATGGCGTGCGTGCTCACGAGAGTCGCTCGGGGTAGAGGAGGGCGAAGCCG
>JAYUKI010001405.1:0-6830 GCA_043764595.1 Myxococcales bacterium
CCGCGCGCTCGTCGAGCATGTGTCGCTCGGACTGCCCACCGCCTGCGACGGGAAGCCGATTTTGGTGCGGGTTCTTGGAGGGCGGGCCAAGGAGCGTCCCCTCCTCCCGAGCGAGCTCGTCGTCTTTGGCCGGGCGATCCAGAGCTTGTGCGAGATCTCTGGGGAAGTGCGTACGTCCGTCGCGGCAGAAGTCAGGAAGGACCGGCGCGCGACGCGGAAAGACCACCCAAAACCATAGCGCGTCATTTTCCGAGGAGGAGGAGTAGCGTGCGGTTTCGGCCGGTTCGAAGGTTCATCCTCCGCCCATCGGTAGAGAGATATCGAGAAGGGACTCTCCTGCTGCGTTGGCACACCGGGGCAGACCGAGCGCGTGGCTGAGCAATCTCTGAACCTCAAAAGCGTTTGATACGAATGCGTCCTCGACCACCAGGCCAGAGGGTGAATCGTAGGGCAGCCGATCCGGCCCCTATCGGTTAGCACATTTCTGGGTGCAGAGAGCGTTCGTGGGGTGTTGTTCCCCAGCCCTGGTCGCCAACCTGAAAACCGAGCTGCCTGGCTCGGTGCATTCGGCCGGCATGGGGACGGCTCCGGACCGCGCACGCAAGCCGCCCGACGGGGCGAAGGCGCCCGTCGGACTCGACGCTTGAGCGACGCGCTGGCGCTCGCTTACTCCTCCGCGTTCTCGACCACAATTTGAGTGAAAGGTACGGCCGTACCTTGCCGGCTGATGCCGCCACCCGTGACGAAGCGCGACTTCAGACCATCGCCGTCGAGATCGCCTTCGGCCTCCGCGAACCAGTGCGCGCCTTGCGGCAAGCCCGCCGGAGTACCCAGTTGTGGAGAAACCTCGGACGGTTCGCCAGTCGAGCCGGTGTACGCATATTGGTAGTATTGGCCCTCCGTCATTTCGTGCTTCAAGCAGCGCCATCCGTTTTGGTTGTCGTTCCTAGAAGGCTTGAGGGCTTGATAGTCGCCGTTCGGATTCGGAACGTACTTCCGGTTCATTACTGCAGCAGCCGACTCCGGCACGGGGCTCGAGCGTCCACAAAGAGAGTGCGATAGACCACTCGAGCCACCCTTGAGTAAGAGCTGGGCATTGCCATTTTCGCGGTTGTACGCTTGCATGGCTAGACTGTTGATTTGCCCGATTGTGCTCGTCGCCTCCGCCGTCTTGGCTGCTGCCATGAACTTGCTCACTCCGAAAATGGCAAGGAGGGCCAAGATGGAAACGATGGCAACGACGATCATTAGTTCGATGAGGGTGAAGCCGCCATTGTGGCGCGCTCGCAGAAAAGACTTCATGGTGTTCCTTTGGCCAACGAATGAAGTGGCATTGACCTTCGGAACGGCGCCGGTGGCTTGCCTTTCAAGAGTGGGTTGGAATTTCGATTCGAGTCACGCGACGGGGCCATCTATCGAACGATATGAACGCACCGGCGGCCGTCCGTTATCGTTGGTTCATGCATCGCGCCCGCCTGCTCGGGGGCCGCGCGTGGTTGCCGAAAGGAAAGCGGAGATCGCGTCGACCCATTTAGTTCGGACCCGCAGGGCCGTTCTCGCGATCCATGGTCGTAGCCGCACGAAAATCTACTCATCCGGCGACCGCTGAAGAGGTCGAGATCGGCTTCTTGGACGGCAACGTTCGCACCGGCAAGATTGAGCGGTTCGTCCCGACCATGCCAGATCTGATGGTCGACCTCGATCGCTTTGGCCGTTCTTCCGTGGCGGCGGAGCATGTCGCGTACATCGCCTTCTACCGAGACTTGGGCCCAAGCGCTTCGGCCCCGCCAGAGGTCGCAGCGCCGCCGCTTCGGGTGTACGTAGCCGGCGGAAAGGTGTTCCTCGTGAGCGTGAGCCCGGTGGCTTTGGGCTCCAATTTAGGGTTTCGCGGTCGGCCCACCTCGTCGACTAGCCCGTTCAAAGAGATCTATTTCTACGTTCATGGCATCAACTCGCGAGAGACCGCGACTCCGATCGGCAAGATGCTGGTCGAGTCTGGTTTAGTCGGGCGGCAGTCGCTTCGGCGCGCCGTGGGGACGCAAGCGGCCAATCGGACCATTCCACTCGGACAAATCATGGTCGAGCGCGGTGAGCTCGACGCTGACGACGTAGCAAGTGCCATGCACCTTCAGGCCCGTCGAAAGCTTCGCATTGGCCAGGTCTTGGTCGAGATGGGCCTCACCACCGAGGCCGCCGTGAATCGCGCGTTGGCAGAACAAAAGAAACGCAAGGGCAAGCGTCTTGGCGAAGTCTTGGTGGAAATGGGTGTAGTCCCGGAGCTTGACCTCACCTTGACGCTCGGAAAAAAGTTCCAGCTTCGCGTGGTCGATTTGGAAGAACATTCAATTGACGAGTCTGCAGCCGAGCAAATTCCAAGGGAAGTTATCGCCAAATACGGAGTCTTGCCCATCGAGTTTACATCCACGCGGTTGGTGTTGGCCGTGTCCGATCCCCTCGGAGTGGACGCGATCGACGCTGCGCGTCGCCACGTCAAGCGGCGCATCGATGAAGTGCTCGTGGTTCCTTCACAACTCAAACGATTCGTCGATGCCCACCTCGCCAAGACGCCTCCGGAGGCGCACCTGGACGGACGCGAGTTGGACGGGCTCCTGGCCGCCCTGCGCGAGGATGACGCTCTCGCCAGCGCAAAGTCCGACGACGAGGTGGACGATTCGTACGACGCCTATGCAAGCGATGACGATGGGATCGTGAAAGTGGTCAACCAAATCATCGTGGACGCGCACCGTCGCAACGCGTCCGATATCCACATAGAACCGAACAGCGACGAGCGAGGTCTCGCCATTCGTTTTCGCATCGATGGGGAGTGCTACCTTTACCGCGACGCGCCAGCCCGCTACCGAGGTCAAATCCTGGCGCGCATCAAAATCATGGCAGGACTCGACATTGCCGAGTGTCGAAAGCCGCAAGACGGCAAGATCAGATTCAGGATCGGCGACCGATTGATCGAGCTGCGCGTCATGACCATGCCGACCGTCAACAGGAACGAAGACGCCGTCCTTCGAATCCTCGCCTCGTCAAAGCCTTTGCCGCTTGCTCAGATCGGCCTCAGCGAGCGAAACTATCGGGACGTCGAGCATGCTGTCCGTCAGCCGTACGGGCTCGTGCTCATTGTAGGGCCGACTGGTTCGGGCAAGACGACCACGCTCCATAGTGCGCTCGGTGCGATAAACACCCCCGATAGGAAGATCTGGACTGCCGAGGATCCGGTCGAGATAACGCAGGCGGGGCTTCGCCAGGTCCAGCTCAACGCCAAGATCGGACTGACGTTCGCCTCATGCATGCGTTCTTTCCTTCGAGCTGATCCCGACGTCATCATGGTCGGTGAGATGCGCGACCATGAAACGGCAAGCATGGCCGTCGAAGCGTCGCTCACCGGACACCTCGTGATGTCGACGCTCCACACCAACAGCGCCCCTGAGACGATTACGCGACTGCTCGACATGGGCCTCGACCCCTTCAGCTTCAGCGACTCTCTCGTCGCTATCGTGGCCCAGCGACTTGCGCGCTCGCTTTGCACCAAGTGTCGGACGCAGGAACCAGGTACGTCCGAAGACTTCGCCCAGCTCACGCGGGCGTACGACGTGGAGGCGCTCGCGACTACGTTCGGGATAGTCGCTGCCGGGGGCTTCCTCGTGTGGCGTACCAAAGGATGCAAAGCCTGCGATGGTACCGGATACAAAGGCCGTCTTGCCTTTCATGAAGTGCTTACGTCGAACGCCGAGATACGGAAGCTCGTGGCTCAGAAGGCGCCCGTCGGCGAAATACGGCGGGCTGCGGCGAGCAATGGCATGACCACACTCTTGCAGGACGGTGTCGCGAAAGCCATCGCAGGTCAGACCGACATGAAACAGGTGCTCGCGACCGTCTCCTCCGAGTAGGCAGGCAGGATGACCGACGATTGGTGTTCCCGTCCGTCGACCGCGCGCCGGCTTCATGCCGTCGATGGGCTCTTCGTACCTCTTCAGACCAACCAAGCCGAAGCTCGGCTACTCGAGAAGTCTCGAGCTTGTCGAGTCCTCCCGACGTCCAGACCACCTCGACGGCGAGATCGGGACGGGCGTGTCCTTCGCGTCGTTGAAGGTTCAACACTCGTCGGGCTTCACGCCCCGCGCGCTTCTTGCGCCTCGAGGGTCAACGATCCGAGGCACTGAAACTCGACGCCGCGCTCCAAACACCAGGTCTCGACCAACCTTCGGATGAGCGATCGGCGCGCAACGGGAACCACCTAGCCTGGGTCCGGGGAGAGCCCCAACCGCGAGAAACGCGGTCGGCGCTCCGCACGAAGGCCAAGCGACCGTGCGAAGCGCGAGCGGCGCTCTCGAGGGTGCGTCGGCAATGGTGCGAACCACTGGCCGTGCTCCGCACGAACGTCCCACGACCGTGTGAAGCGCTGGCGGCGCTCCCCACGAACGCCCCGCGACCGTGTGAAGCGCTGGCGCCGCTCTGCACGGTTGGCTTGCGTTCGCGCACAGCACCGGCCGTGCTGCAAGTGATGGAAAGGACACGTGTGTGACCTTCGAGCCCGGCGGCGACGGACAACGTGCTTCGGGCGCCAGACGACGTGCCCATCGCGACGAGGAGATGCCCCGCGACGCGCCTCGCTTTCCCATTGCCTATGCTGCCTATGCTCTCGAGGGAGATCCATTGGGTTGGAACACCTCGGTCTGGGCTCAGGCCAATAGCGCGACAAAAGCTCTTGACCCCGGGGACAGCCCACGGTTCTACTCGTCGCCCTCGACATCACGGAGGGCTTGGAGATGGCGAACGAAAAGAAAAAGAAGAACACGACTACGGAGAAAGTCGCTGCGAGTGCGGCGGCGTTCGAGAAGGTGCGCGGCAAGTGGGTGGAGCTCACTTCGTCCGAGGTGACCACGCTAAATGTGGATCTCGACCTTGCAGCCACGGCAGGGTTGGTGTCCGTAGACCGCGCCCGCAAAGAAGGCCGGCTGGCGCTGTTCGACGGCCTCGCGCCGACGTACATCGAGAAGGACCTGATAGCCAACTTGGAGCTCGCGTGCATGGCCGCCCAGCACGTGGTCGTCGAGAGCGTGAAGGAAGAGGCGGTCGTCACGCGCGTCAAAGTAGACGTCGCGACGGTGAGTGCCGGCGACGAGCTTCGCAAGCGCATGAACAAGTGTCTCGCCTACAACCTGGAAGGCAACGAGGACGCCGAAAAAGAGCTGGCCGACATTCGCCGCGGCAAAGGCTACCTCGACCACGCGCGTGACCTCACCCGGCTCGCCGCCATGTACAAGACTCACGGCGAGCTCTTGGTCGACGACAAGAAGAACTACGTCGCGGGCGACCACGATAAGGCGCTCACGATCGCCCAAGAGATTCGCGACCAGCACCGCGCTTCCCAGTCGACGGAGAGCGTCTATGTCGCGTTCCGTCCGAAGGCGTTCACCGAAGTGCAACGGCTCTACAACGAGGTCCGCGACGTCGCACACTTCATCTTCCGCGCCCGGCCCGACGTGAAGGCCGAGTTCGCGGCGCTTCGCACCGCGATGGCGACGGTGAAGGGCCGCAGCGGCGGGAGTGCCGAGGGCGACGAAGATGGCGAGGACGAAGGGACCGGCGGCGGCGCTGCACCGCCCGTGGGCGGCGGGAACGACTGAACCCGCGCAAGCCGGGGTCGGAAAAGGGCGTCCAGTGGGCGCCCGTTCTTTTTGGTGCGCCCCTTCGACATCACGTTCGGCGACTTCCTCGTATGGAGGTCCCGAGGGTGCAAGGCGTGCGATGAAACTGGCTACAAGGGACGTATCGCCATTTACGCGGGAGGTCCAACCTACGCGGCGAGTGAGCGCTCTGTTCGTGCGCTCGAGTCGAAGGACACGCGCGGGATCGAAACCACGAATGTGGTGCCCTTGCCGGGGGAAGACGACACTTGGATCGTGCCACCAGCGCTTCGGACCGTGGCTAGCACGGCGGACATTCCAACACCGCGGCCAGCGACCTCGCTGGCCGTTGCTGCGCTGGAGACTCCGTCGTGGAACACGAGCGCATAGCGCGCCTTGTCCGACATCGAAGCCACTTCCGTCGCGGACAGGACTCCGCGTTCGACCGCGCTTGCTGCGAGGCGGTCGAAGTCGATGCCGCGCCCGTCGTCGGTGACCTCCACCTCGTACAGCGAATCGGTCGCGGATACCGCAACCTGAAGCTTGCCGACTCTGTCCTTGTCCCCGCGCTCTTCCACCGGTTCGATGCCGTGAGCGAGCGCGTTGCGCAACAGGTGGGTCAGCGTCACGAGAATGGGACGCATGCGCTGATCGACGGGAATGTCTCCGCCTACAATCGACAGCTCGACTTCTTTTCCGAGTCGTGCGGCAAGCTGGCTGGTAAACGCGCGAATTGGCCCAAGGTATTGCTCGGCGGGGCGCTCGACCAAGCGGTCGGCCCAGACTCCAAGCTCGGGCGACTCGAGATCGCGCGCCAAGCGACGCAAGGTTCGAACCTGGTCGACCGAGACCTCCACCTTCTCGACCGAGTCTTCGAGCTCGATGCCCAGGATTCCTGCATGATCGCGCAGGAAGGTCGTGAAGGCCGAACGAATCGTCGCCACATCGGAGGCTCCGATCGGACCGTCTTCGATGTGATGGATCAACTCGGCGATATCCAAGAGATCATAGCAGCCACTATTTCCCTTTATCGTATGCACGGCGCGGCGAAGGGTGACTTCGTCGCCAGCGACCGCGGCACTTTCCGCATCCGCGAGAAGTCCGCGAGTGTCCTGAATGAAGAGTCGAAAACTCTCGCGGTTGCGCAAGATGGTCACGAGCATTCGGTTGTGGGCGTTCTCGCGCTGCGCT
>JAYUKI010001406.1:0-2047 GCA_043764595.1 Myxococcales bacterium
AGTGCTGCGTCTTCGTCGGTGGGGACTTCCGGCATCGACCTGTTTCGCGGCGGCGCATGCGCCGACTTGTCGAGCTCGACGTGCCGGACGGCCCAGGACAAGGAGAGCTCGTCTGGGGCGCTCGGCTACGGAGGTGTAGTCGGGTATGCGGCGGGAGGAGCGTTCTTGGTCGCAAGCGTGGTGACGGCGCTGGTGATGAAGCCGTGGAAGCCGCGCGAACGCGGACGCGAAGTGACTCTTGTGCCGAGCATTGGCGGCATGGCCTTCATTGGAAAGTTCTGAGGTAGAACGATGATTCGAAAAATTGGCTTTGGGATGGTTGTTCTGGCCGCAGGAGTTTCGGCGCTTCCTTCGTGTGGGACGTGGTTTGTGGGTTGTGAAGAGGGTCCGTGTGGCACGGTGGATGGGGGACTGGATTCGACCGCAGATGTGCTCGCTTTCCCGGACTCGATCGCGGACGCGAAGCCAGACGCAGACCCGATTCCTACGGACTGCACGACGCCCACGGATCCGACGAAGAACCCCGAGAAGTGTCTTGTCGATTCGTTTGGCGTGTTTGTGTCTCCGACAGGAGACGATAGTGCGGACGGTACGAAAGCGAAGCCTTTCAAGACGATCGGGAAAGCGCTCGGCACGCCGCGCTCGCGCATTGTCGTTTGCGAAGGGGAATACGCTGGGTCACTCGAGATCGCCCGCGGCGTGGAGATGTTCGGTGGCATCACATGCGACTGGTCGAAAGCGGGCGCGAAGGCGAAAATCGTGGCGTCTACGCCGGCGTACGGAATCAAGGTTAGCAAGGTGGCGGCGGGTGTGATTCTCGCGGACCTCGACGTGGTGGGTTTGAATGCGGCAGCGCCGAGCGAGAGCAGCGTCGGAGTGTTTGCGAGCGAGAGCGCGAAAGTGACGTTGCTTCGGTCCCGCGTGGAAGCTGGCGACGGTGCGGATGCGCCTGCGAAGAAGGATGGGGCGTTCGCGATGGCCGCGCAGGCGCCGAAGGGCGGCGACGCTGCTGGAAGCACGGGCGGAGCTTCCGCGAGCAGTGGGGTGTGCCCGGGTGGTGGGACGAGCACTGGTGGCAAAGGTGGAGATAGCGGCTTTCAAGGTGATGACGGCAGTCCTCGACCACCGGGCGGAGCAAAGGGCGGCACCACTGTCGATTGTTCGGCCGTTGCTGGAACTGGGTTGCCGGGCACGCCCGGCATGGACCGGGCTGGCGCGGCGGCAGTCGCATCCCTCGTCCCGACCGGTCTCACAGGCTCAAAAGGTCAAGACGGGGCTGCTGGGAGCATCGGAGGGGGCGGAGGCGGCGGATACGGAACGATGGGAGCGGGCGGAGCGGGCGGGGCCGGTGGCTGCGGAGGTCAAGGCGGCTTTGGTGGAGCCGCAGGCGGCTCAAGCGTGGGGTTGCTGGTATTCGCGAGCGAGGTAAGCGTGGAAGGCACGGAGCTCGTTGCGAAGAATGCCAAACCAGGTGGTGGCGGAGGTGCGGGCCAGGCCGGGCAGATGGGGGGATTTAGCGGCAACCGCTCGGGAAACGCATGCAACGGTGGAAGCGGAGCACAAGGCGGCAACGGCGGGAACGCAGGAGGCGGGGCGGGCGGCATCGCGGCAGGCATCGTGTGGTCGACGGGCAAAGAGCCAAAGCGCGACGGCGCCACGAAAATCACGCGTCCCACGGCCGCATCACCCGCGGGAGGCGAAGGTGGCGGCGGAGCCGCAACGAAGGGCATCGACGGTATTCACGCTGACGTCTTCGAAGTGAAGTGACTCGTCTTGTGCAACAAAGGCAAAGCGGGCCCGCGAGGGCCCGCTCTGCGGCCTACGCCAGCGCGTCCCTGAGGGTAGCGAGCACTTCGTGAAGCCGGCGTTCGACGCGCCACGCCTTGACGCGAAGGGTGCGCACTCCGTGCATTGCGAGGTATTTGTCCCGAATGGCATCGTAGGCCTCCCGCCCGCGATGCGCCCCGCCATCGACTTCGATCGCGAGCTTCGCTTCGGGAACGTAGAAGTCGACGATGGTGTTTGCGAGGACGACTTGGCGCCGAAC
>JAYUKI010001407.1:0-25226 GCA_043764595.1 Myxococcales bacterium
TTCAAGGAGACCACCCTTCGTACAGGCCGCCGGGACCTGGCCTTCCCGCTCGGCACGGCGCCCGAAGCAAGCCCCAGCCGCCGCGCAGCGGCTTCGTTCAGCTCTTTTTGGTGACGGAGGGCAGCGTGGGGAGGTTTGGGGGCCGTTTTTCTTCGCGCCGCGCCTGGCTCACGTGACCACCACCCCGAGTCTCGTTGCCCAAGAGCGCCGCGCTGCGGTCTGCTCAGTGACTTCGCCACCCATAGGAGGTCCGACCATGACCGTTTACCGCTTCCGCGACGCACCAAGCCTCGAGTCTCGCGCGTGCCAGATCTGGCAAATCCTCGTGGGGTGCGCCGCACGCAGAGAAACGAAGACGTACGAAGGCTTGGTGGGCTTGCTTGGGCACAACCAACCCAAGGTGTTGGCGAAGCAACTCGCGCGCATCCTCTACTACTGCGCGCAGAACAAGTTGCCGCCGCTCACGGTGTTGGTCGTCAACAAGAGGACCGGGCGTCCTGGGCGTGGACTTCCCGGATCGGAGGAAGAACGCGGAAGGCTTCGCGAGCGCGTGTTCCAGCACGACTGGTACGGCATCGTGCCGCCTACGGAGGCGCAGTACGTGGAGGCCTGGAACAACCGCCGCTGACCGTGGCGGAGCCGCGGGGCCGACCTTTTTGCGTGTCACCTGCCTCGTGGCCGACGTGACCGTGGCCGCCGCTGGCCTCACAATCGCGCCACAAGTGGCGTGACTCGTCCGCGGGACCCCACAAAACCCGCAACGACACGCCTGGCACAGCGCATGCTCCGGCGCTTGTCTCGGCGGCGCCCACGCTCCATCCGCGTACCCTGCGATCTCCGCACAAAATGGCTCCGTTCGCGTACCTTCGAACGCCTCGTGATCCCTACGAACAGCCCCACCGTGCCGAGCCCTGGGCAGCTCGTGAGCGTGCGCCAGCGCCGCTATGTCGTCACCCAAGTCGTGCCGAGCGCCCTGCCGGCTCGGCCGCTTGCCCAGGCCGCTTCCCCCGCCGCTCCTCAGCACCTCTTGCACCTCCAGTCGATCGACGACGACGGCCTCGGCGAAGAGCTGTCGGTCGTGTGGGAGCTCGAGCCGGGCACGCGCACGTTCGAGCGCACCGTGCTTCCGAGCCCGCAGAGCGGCTTCGACGATCCCGCGCGCCTCGAGGCCTTCCTTGATGCCGTTCGCTGGGGCGCTGTGGCTTCGGCCGACGTGGGCGCCATTCACGCGCCGTTTCGGAGCGGCATCGCCATCGAGGACTATCAGCTCGATCCGCTGGTGCGCGCCATCGAGATGCCCCGCGTGAACCTCCTCATCGCGGACGACGTGGGTCTCGGCAAGACCATCGAAGCGGGGCTCGTCACGCAGGAGCTCTTGCTTCGCTACCGGGCGCGCAGCGTGCTCATCGTGTGCCCCGCGGGGCTCCAGCTTCAGTGGCGCGATCAGATGCGCGACAAGTTCGGGCTCGAATTTCGCATCATCGACAGCGAGGCCCTTCGCGAGCTTCGTCGCCGCCGTGGGCTTCACGTCAACCCTTGGACGTACTTCCCGCGGCTCATCACCTCGATCGACTTTCTCAAGCGCGACCGGCCTATGCGCATGATGCGCGACGCGCTTCCCGGTCCTGGAGAGGCTCGCTACCCGCGCCGATTCGATCTCCTCATTCTCGACGAGGCCCACAACGCAGCGCCCTCTGGCCGCGGCAAGCTGGCCATCGAGTCGCTTCGCACCGACTGCATTCGCGAGCTCGTGCCGCACTTCGAGCACAAGCTCTTTCTTACCGCCACGCCGCACAATGGCTACACCGAGAGCTTCTCGGCGCTCCTCGAGCTCTTGGACGACCAACGCTTCCAACGCACCCTCGAGCCCGACCGCGTCCAGCTCGAGCGCGTCATGGTGCGAAGGCTCAAACGCGATCTTCCGAAAGACGATCTCGGCCGCGATCGTTTTCCAAAGCGCTCTCTCGAGGCCATCGAGATCGCCTTCCCCGAAGAAGAGCGCCGCGCCCACTCCCTCCTGAACCAGTACGCAGACCTTCGGGCAAAGTCTGGTGACGACGCCGAACCAGGGGACGCGGGAAAGGGCGAGGAGAGCAGCTCCCGCTACGCGACCAACTTCCTGATGAAGCTCCTCAAGAAGCGCCTGTTCTCTTCTCCCGAGGCGTTTCGGCTCACTCTGGAGACCCATCTCAAGAACGTGGCCCGAGGCTCTCGCGAGAAGGCAGCGCCCGCGACGCGTGTTCGCCCAGGCATTCTTCGGCGGGAGATTGCCCGAGCCGCCGAGGACACCGACTCGGACGAGGTCTACGAAGAGGAAGAGCGAGCGCTCGTGGGCATGACCTCCCAAGCGCTTCGTCCACTTTCTCCGGAAGAGACCAAGATTACCAAGGAGCTTCTCTCTTGGGCCGAGAAGGCTTCGGCCCGCCTCGACGCAAAAGGCGAGGCGTTCTTCGCCTGGCTCGAGGAGACCGTGCGTCCCAAAGGCAAATGGGGCGACACACGCGTTATTGTGTTTACGGAGTACCGCGCCACGCAGAAGTGGCTCGCTGACAAGCTGGCCACGCGCGGCCTCACCCAGGACGGCCGCTTGCTCACCCTCTACGGTGGGATGATTCCCGAGGAGCGCGAGAAGATCAAACACGCCTTCCAAGCCGCGCCGGAGCTGTCCAAGGTGCGCGTGCTGCTCGCCACCGACGCCGCTTCCGAAGGCATCGACCTACAGAACCATTGTTCGCGGCTCCTGCACTACGAGATTCCCTGGAATCCCAACCGCATGGAACAGCGCAACGGTCGCGTGGATCGCCACGGCCAAAAGAGCGATCCGGTTCGGGTCTTTCACTTCGTAGGCAAAGGCTTCCACGAGAAGCGCATCTCCAAAGAGGCCGAGCCCGGAAGCCTGGAGGGGGACCTGGAGTTCTTGTTCCTCGCGGCCAAGAAGGTCGATCAGATCCGCGAAGACCTCGGCAGTGCAGGGGATGTGCTCGCCACGCAGGTGGAAGAGGCCATGCTCGGGAAGCGCAAGAAGCTCGATACCGAGGCCGTCAAACCTCGCTCGAGTGCGGCCAAAAAGGCCCTCTTGTTCGAGCGAAACCTGGCCGCGCGCCTCGCCGAGCTTGTGTCGAAGCTCAAGTCGAGCCGGGACGAGCTTCACATTTCACCCGCTTCGCTCGAGGCCGCCGTGTCGGTTGCGCTCTCGCTTGCCGGGCACCCGCCCCTCGTTCCCGTAGAGATTCCACGGCGTGCGGGAAGCGAGCCGTCCGATCCGCCCGTGAAAGCGTTTCGGGTTCCCATGCTCGCGGGCTCGTGGGCTTCGTGTTTGGACGGCTTGCCCCACCCGCACACGGGCGAGCTTCGTCCCATCACCTTCGATCACGAAGTCGCGCGCGACCGCGACGACGTGGTGCTCGCGCATCTCGGGCATCGGCTGGTGTCCATGTGCGTGGGCCTCTTGCGGGCCGAAGTGTGGGCCCCCGAAGAACAACGGAAGCTGTCGCGCGTGTCGGCGCGGGTGAGCGCCAAGCTCGATAAGCCGCTGCTCGTGGCCTATGCCTGCCTCGTCATGCTCGGGGCGGACAACAGCCGCCTCCACGAAGAGCTTCTCACCGTGGGCGGCATCCTCGATCGAGGGCGCCTCGTTCCACTGCCGGCCGAAGAGCTCGGGCGCCTCCTCGAGTCGGCCTCGCGCGAGGCGGCCCGTGGCGTTCCGAAGGCCACCCAAGCCGATCTCTTGAAGCTGTGGCCCGACCACGAAAAGTCCCTGGATACGGCGCTGGCTTCGCGCGCCAAAGAGCGTGAACGGATTGTGAAGGGGGACCTCGAAGTGCGGCGCGACAAAGAAATGAGCGACCATACGGTCGTGTTGCAGGAGCTCGAAAAGGCCCTTCGCATCGAGCTAAGCCCGAAATCGAAGAAACAACGGTCGCAGCTCGACATGTTCGGCGAGCGCCCCTCGTCGCCTTCGCTCGACGGATCGGACGACGCGGAGACCGAAGCGCACCACCAAGCCATGCAGGCGCGCGTCGACGCCATCAAGGCAGAAATTCCCCGTGAAACCGCGGCGATCGCCGCGCGCTACCACGAGCCCACGGCCCGCGTATTTCCTGTGGCCGTCACGTACTTCTTGCCCTCCAAGATGGTGGCGCATGCGGGAGGCTCGCGATGAGCATCGGCCGACACCACGCCGAGTGGCGCGAGCTGGTCGAGGTCTCCGGACCCTTCCTGTCCATGGCGGTACTCGCGCAGGTCTTCCCGCAAGGCCTCGACACGGTCGAGACCGAGCTTCGTGAGCACCTGCGTGTGGCGCACGAAGAGTGGCTCGATGGCGCCAGTGGTCCGAACGCGGACCTGGCCGTTCACAACGCGTTCATTAGGTACGTGTTCCGCGAGGCCCTTGGGGTTCACGAAGCGGACATTCTCATGCACCACCCGTCGCTCGAGGTGCACGTTCCAGAGCACCGGGACACCCTGCGAGCGACGTTCGCCGTAAAGAACCCCGAAGGGCGTGCCGACGCCGGAAAGCCTCGGCTCTTTGTCACTGTGCTCGCTCCGCACGAGCCAGTGGACAAGCCGCCGTCGCACGCGAGTGTTGGCGCGTCGACGTGGAAGCTCGCGCCCATCGACCGCATGCTCTATTTGCTTCGTGGCGCGCAGGCCGCGGGCCAAACGGCACGCCTTGGCCTCGTGACCAACGGGGACACGTGGGTGCTGCTCTACGTGGCGAAGGACGAGACCACCACCTACGTGCGCTGGTCCACTGAGCTGTGGTTCGACGAGCCGCTGACCCTTCGCGCGTTCGTCACGTTCGTGGGCGCGCGGCGGATGTTCGGCGTTCCAGACGAAGAGACCTTCGAGGCGCTGGTCGCACGAAGCTCGAAGGATGGCCACGAGGTCACCGATCGCCTCGGCTCTCAGGTGCGCCGCGCCACAGAAGTGCTCGTTCAGACCATCGACCGGGTGGACCGCGGCCGACGCGGAAGGCTCCTTGAGAGTCTCGCCCCGGTGACCGTCTACGAAGGCGCCGTGACCGTGATGATGCGGCTCATCTTCGTGCTCGCGGCCGAAGAGAAGAAGCTCTTGCTTCTTGGCACTCCCATCTACGACCAGCACTACGCCGTATCCACCCTTCACGATCAGCTCCAGGCCACGGCGGACCGCCACGGCGAGGAGATCCTGGAGAAGCGCTTCGATGCGTGGGTTCGCCTCTTGTCCACGTTCCGCGCCATCTTCGCGGGCATCGAGCACGATCAGCTTCGCATGCCGGCGCACGGCGGCTCGCTGTTCGATCCGGATCGCTTCCCCTTCCTGGAAGGGCGGGCGGTGGGCACGCACTTCCGTGACGCCGCGCAAAAGGCTGCGGAGCCCTTGGCGGTGGACAACCGGACCGTGCTTCACCTCCTCCGGGCCATCACGCGCCTGGAGGTGAAGGTCGGAGGCGGCTCGATGGAGTCGCGAAGGCTCTCTTTCCTGGAGCTCGACGTCGAGCAGATTGGCCACGTGTACGAGGGATTGCTGGACCACACGGCCAAGCGCGCCGAGGACGTGACCGTGAGCCTCTCGGGAAAGCTCGAGCCCGAGATTCCGCTCCTCAAGCTCGAGTCGTACAAAAAGAAGCCGGACGAGCTCGTGCCCTATCTGGTGGGCGAGACCGGCCGAAGCACGAGCGCCATCGAAGGGGCCATTCAGTACAAGATCCCCAAAGACGACGATCGCAAGATGCTCAGCGTCTGCGAAAACGTGTCGGACACGTACGAGCGCGTAAAACCCTGGGCCGGGCTCATTCGCAAGGACACCCACGGCCTTCCCGTGGTCATTCCCAAGGGCGCCCTCTACGTCACTGAAGGCGCAGATCGACGCAGCACTGGAACGCACTACACGCCGCGCACGTTGACCGAGCCCATCGTGCAGCACACGCTGGATCCTTTGGTGTACGTGGGCCCGGCCGAGGGCGTGCCGCGCGAAGGGTGGAAGCTAAAGAGCGCCAAAGACATCTTGGCGCTTCGCGTGTGCGACTTGGCCATGGGCTCTGGCGCGTTCTTGGTGGAAGCCTGCCGCTACATGGCGGCCAAGCTCGTGGAAGCCTGGTCGGAGGAAGAAGAGCGCCAAGGCGGAAAGCTTCTCCTGGCGCCGGACGGTGTCCTCTCGGGGGGAGCGGCCAAAGACCAAGCCATTCCCACCGACTCCCTCGAGCGTCTGTCCCTGGCCAAGCGCTACGTGGCCGACCGCTGTTTGTACGGCGTGGACGTGAACCCGTGGGCCGTCGAAATGGGAAAGCTTTCCCTATGGCTCACCACGATGCAAAAGGGCCGCCCCTTTTCGTTCTTGGACCACGCCCTGCGAAGTGGCGACTCCCTCTTGGGTGTGACGGACGAGAAGCAGCTTCTGCACTTTCACCTGGATCCGGTGCGAGGGAAGAAGCTTCACCACAACTTCGTGGACGTGGGCCCGCTCATCGGAGATGCCCTGGCCTTTGCCCGAAACTGCCGCGAGAAGCTCGAAGCGTTCGCTTCGGACGACATCACCCGCGTCGAGCAAAAGCAGTGGCTGCTCTCCCAGGCCCGAGAGAGAACGGAAGACCTTCGTGTGGTCGGCGATTTGCTCATGGGAGCGGCGCTGGCCACGGCGAAGAAAGGCGATATCGACGATCTGCTGAAGGCCTTGTCTCTCGAAGTGGCTCGTTTGCTGAAGGAGAAGTCGCCCGAGGTACGCGCGAAGGTGCGCGGGGACCTGAAGAAGAAGGCACGGGAGCTTTTGGACACCGGAAAGGAGCCGCAGCACGCGGAGCGTCGGCCGTTCCATTGGGCCGTGGAGTTCCCGGAGGTGATGGGGAGGGGTGGGTTCGAGGCGTTTGTTGGGAATCCTCCTTTTATGGGCGGACTCCGAGTCAGCGAGAGCTTGGGCGCGCAGTATAATCGCCTACTCGTCGCGCTCAATGATGGAGCAACTGGAAAAACAGACCTTAGCTGCTACTTCTTCCGCCGCAGTGGCGACATGATTCGACCCAATGGCTGTGTAGGTCTAATAACGACCAACAGCCTCATACAAGGGTTGAATCGCCGTGTGAGCCTGGACCATCTCTCGTCGCGCGGATATCGAATAGTGCATGCCACTCCGTCCGTTAGATGGCCAGGGGCTGCCGCTGTGGAGGTCCTCTCCGTGTGTCTTCACAATGGCCCGTGGAAAGGAAAGTGCATGCTCGGCGGAAAGCTTGTGGAAAGCATAAATTGCGACCTCACGGGTGGGACATCTTCGCGCGCTGATGTCGGCGGTGCGCTTCCCCTCAAGAAGAATGAGCGGCGCGCCTACGTCGGACCGTTTGCGTACGGCGACGGATTCCTTCTGACCAAAGCGGAGGCCCGCTCTCTCATTGACGAGGACCCCCGAAACGCTGAAGTCATAAGCCCATATCTTATTGGCCAAGACATTAATACTGACCCTGAACAAAAGGCGTCTCGTTACATCGTTGCATTTGGCGAGAGGACCGAGCGTGAGGCGAGCGCATACGCGCGCCCGTTTGAGCATCTCCGCGAACGGGTGTTTCCGTTTCGTGATGCCAAAGATCCACCGCCACGGGACATGCGAATTAAGACCCAGTGGTGGAAGTTCTTTCACCCTCGACTCGAACTCGTAGCGGCCCTTGCGCAGACGGATAGCATTTGCGTCCGTTCGCAAGTCAGCTCTCACCACGTGCTCGCCGTGGTTGAAGGCGCCGTGACACCGAGCCACTTCGTTGTCGTCTTTCTCGGACCTGCATGGGAATCGTTTGGGGTTCTGCAGTCGATATTTCATGACACTTGGGTATGGTCGACTGCTTCGTCACTCGGGGGCGCCAACAATACTCGATATATTGTCCGAGATTGCTTCCTCACCTTTCCATTTCCGGACGGTTCGCGTGCCGATATCCTCACTGTTTCAGCGTGTGCTCAGCGTCTGCACCAAGAACGCGCTGAAGTGCTTTCGAGCAGCCGTCAGGGACTCACCAAGCTGTACAATCGAATACATGCGATCAACGAGCGCGACACCGGGATTGTTTGCCTGCGCGCTCTCCACGTCGCATTGGACCAAGCCGTCGCCCACGCCTACGGCTGGGACGATCTCCGCCTCGATCACGGCTTTCACGAAACCAAACAAGGTGTGCGCTTCACCATCAGCGAGGCCGCGCGGGTCGAAGTGCTCGACCGCCTCCTCGCGCTGAACCACGAGCGCTACGCCGAAGAAGTGAAGGCCGGCCTGCACGGGGACACCAAGAAGTCCTCAAAGGCCGCAGCCAAGCCGTCCGCCAAGCCCGGGAAGACGGCTGCGCCTACAAAGGGCAAGGCCAAGAAGGAAACGGCGCAGCAAGCACTCTTGGGAGAGGACGAGGAATCGTGACTGCCGTAGCGGCAGAGCGTCGCTTCGAGAATGGCTGAGAGACAAATGCGTGTCATCCGTGGGGTCTCATGATCAAACGTATCAATCTCGTAAGGAATGTCGGCCAATTCGACAACGTCTCGACTGCCTTCGACCTGAAGAAGCTCACCCTCATCTACGCTGAAAATGGGCGCGGCAAGACCACTCTGGCAGCCATCTTTCGCTCGCTGGGGAGCGGTGAGGCGCTCCCGGTGACCGAACGCCACCGGCTCGGAGCTGCACATCCACCAGAGGTGCTCGTCACGAGCTCGGGCTCTTCGCCGACGGCACATTTCAAGAATGGTTCGTGGTCACGAACCTGCCCGGACGTGGCCGTCTTCGACGATACCTTTATTGATCGCAACGTATACTCCGGTTTGGAGGTCGACGCGGACCACAGGCAGAATTTGCACGAGCTCATTCTTGGCGAACAAGGGGTCTTGCTCGCCCGCGACGTAGCGGGCCTCGCCGACCAAATCCGCAGCCGAAACACCGAACTGCGGAACACGGCCTCAGCTCTCCAGAACGTCAACAAACACGGATTCAACCTCGACGACTTCTGCGCGCTCCCAACCCACGACACGCTCGACCAGGCCATTGATGCAGCGCAGAAACGAGTCGCTTCGATGCGGCAGGCCGATACCATACGAACGACGCCAGAGTTTCCTACGCTCGCTCTTCCACACGTCGATGCGTTGGGATTGGAGGCCTTGCTCGCGAAGTCCGTGGCTGACATCGACGCGAAGTCTCTCGTTCGCACGCGCACTCACTTCGAAAAGCTCGGACGTGGGGCCGAGGCTTGGGTCGCGGCAGGAATGGGGTACGCGGCGTCCCTCGCGAAGGGGGGCGTCGACGATTGCCCGTTGTGTGACCAGTCGTTGGACGGCTCAGCGATGTTCGATGCGTACAGGGCCCACTTCGCTGCGGAGTACAAGGCGTTGGTTGGGGAGGTTTCGGCCAAGGTAGCTGCTGTCGACAGGACTTTGCACGGTGACGCCCTCGCTGGGTTCGAGCGCCAAGTGCAAACGGTTCGGACGCGGCATGCCTTTTGGGCCGACCTCTGCTCGGTGCCTCCGATTGACATCGACAGCACCGAGTTGGCCTCGGTTTGGCAGAAGGCGCGCGATGGGGTTTTGGCGGCGCTAAAGGCGAAGCATGCCGACCCGCTAGCTGTGATGAAGCTCGAGGGTGAGGGGAAGGTCGGGTTGGAGAGGTACGAGGCCGCTGCTATTCGCGTCGTCACTTTCAGCTCTTCGCTTCAGCGAGCGAATGAGGACGTCGCTCGGGTCAAAGAGGCCGCAAAGAGTGACAGCGCCGCCGCCGCGCAAGCGGCGCTTGACCGCCTGAGAGCAATCCGGGCTCGCCACGAGCCGGCGACGTCCGCTCTTTGTTCCGCGTACCTCGGCGCCACTCTGGCAAAGACTCAAGCTGAGGCGGCAAAGGCTAGCGCCCAGATGAGTCTCGATGCCCACCGTGTGGCGGTGTTTCCGAAATATCAGACGTCCATAAATGACTACCTCGGTCGCTTCAACGCGGGATTCACGGTTGTCCAAGTGCAGCCCCAGAACGCCGCGGGGACCCCGAGCTGCACCTACCACCTCGACATCAACAAACACTCCGTCCCGGTTGCCGGAAAGGCTGGTGCGACGTTCAAGAACACCCTCAGCGCGGGAGACCGGAACACACTTGCTCTGGCATTCTTCTTCGCCTCGCTCGATCGAGACCCGAAAAAATCGAGCAAGGTGGTTGTTCTCGATGACCCCATGTCGAGTCTCGACGAGCACCGCTGCATCGCCACGGTCCAACAAACCCGAAGCCTCGTTCCACACGTAGCTCAGGTGATCGTTCTCTCGCACTCCAAGCCGTTCTTGGCGCGTATCTGGCAACACGCCGATCACGCGGCGACGAAAGCCATCGAGGTGAAGCGGGCACCCGTAGGCTCCACGATTGAGGAGTGGAACGTGAAGGACGATAGCGTTACTGAGTACGACAAGCGGCACGCGCGGCTGCGGGACTTCGTCGATACGAATACAGGCAGCCCGCGAGAAACGGCTGAGGCCATTCGCCCTGTACTCGAAGGATACTTGAGGGTTGCGTGCGCTGCCGACTTTCCTTCGGGAACGCTACTTGGGCCGTTTCGACAGCTTGCGAAGAATCGAGCCTTGTCAGGCACGTCGATTGTGGGACCAACGAAGTTGACGGAGCTCGAATCGCTTATCGAGTACGGCAACAAGTTTCACCACGACACCAACCCGGCCTGGGACACCGAAAGCATCAACGATGGCGAGCTGCATGGTTTTGCGAAACGGACGCTCGACTTCGTTCGGGCGTAGTCCGAACGTGCGCTCGCCAACTGCCCCGAACGGGAGTTCGGGCGAGGTGTTCGACCCGACCTCGGTACCTCACGGCCTCAAGTGCGAGGAGAAGGTTCGCGACGCAAGCCAAGAGGCCCATTCATTCTCAAAGGAAACGCGAAATGACCAAAGCAGCCGGACCTAAGCCCAATCAGAGCTTCTGGGCGCGTGTCGTCGAGCGCGGCCTGCGCTTCCTCGATTCCGACTCGGAAGAGATAGAGTTTGGGCCCGCCCAGGCTCCTATGGTTCGGCACAAGCTTCCGGCGCGAAAGGACGCCACGGTTGCGCGTGTGCGTCAGGTGGACGAAACGAGTTGTGGTGTGGCCGCTGCCGCTATGTTCGCACGGCAGACCCACGCCGTCGTTAAGTCCTTCATGTTCCCAGACCCTAAGCGAAAGCACTTTGGAACGCACTATCCGGATGTGTGGAACGCACTTGAACACTTCGGGGTTGAGCACGAAAGAAAGATTCGGAGGTTCAAATCGTGGAATGAGATTCCTTCTCACGCGCTTGTCAAGATTCGGTGGAACGGCATGCCAGCGAGTCGGTCGCTTCATTGGGTAATTTTTCAGCGCTTGCCGGAGGGATTTCGGGTCATCGATCCTGGGAGTTGGGGAGATACGCTCGCGCAGATCGACTTCAAGAGTTGCAAGGGGCTGACCTTCTCGCTCGTCACTCCCCGCACGCCAGAGCAGGGCCCACTGAAGATGGACAAACCAAAGGCTCCAGCGAAGCCAAAGTTGCCCACGCCCCAGCCGAAGGCCGCAGTCAAAAAGCCTCTGACCGCCAAGACGCCCAAGTCCCCACTCCGCGCCCTGGCTCTTGGCAGAACCCCGGTGTCCGGCATCCGTGAAGACGAGCCACGCGTCGATGCCATCGCCGAGATTACGGGCCTTCGGCGAGGCGCGGTTCGGAACCGTGCCAAAAGCGCCAATGGAAAGACCCACGTCCGCGTGGTGTTCGCGGACCGCTGGCCGTCGCGCTTGGACGAACTTGGCGCCGAACCGTGCAGCGTGGTGCTCGAGGAAGCCGGCTTGCTGGAAGAGCTCGGCCGACTCGTCCGCGCGAAGCCCACCGCGCTGAAGAAGGAACTAGGCACTACTCCGCGTGGAACCGTGCGCGAAGTTCTGGCCGGGCGATGGCCCAGCGCGACCGACCTCACGCGAGACACGCTGCTCGGGATGAGCGTGCAGCAAGCTCGAGGCGCGGGTGAGCTTGCGGTGTTGGCGACCCTGCTAGGAATCGAGTCGGGGCGGTTCTCGCGTCGACTCAAGAGTGCACACGGGGCGATGCTGGTGAAGAACGCCTTCGCCGACCTGATGGAATCTCCTGTGGCGCCCAAGCCGGGCTTCACTCTCGGAAGGTTCGAGCTCACCGGTCGCGAATGGCAAGGCGGTTTTGGCCAAGTTCGCGAGGCGTTTGACAGGTCCCACGACCCGAAGCGCAAAGTCGTCCTGAAGTGGCCGAATGGAGCCGCGCAGTCCATCAAGCTTCTTGAGCAGGAGTACGAGCGCGCTCGAGAGCTTCGGCATCCTGGGCTCGTTGGGTATTACGAGCTACGTAGGGAAGAAGATGGAAGTCCGGTGCTCGTCATCGAGCATGGAGGAATGTCGCTGGAGGAAAAACTGAAGACCACACTCTTCACGGTCCCCGAAGCACTGACCTTGTGCAAAAGCGTCGCCGAGGCGCTCGACTATCTGGTGGAAGAGCACAAGCTGGCGCACCTCGACGTGCACCCTGGAAACATCCTGGTCGATTCCAAGGGCGTCGTGAGACTCACGGACTTTGGGATCTCGCGCCACATCGTGGGATCGCCGGGGAACACCCAGGCCACATCGGCCGTCCCTGGGCACTTTCCGCGCTTTGCGGCGCCGGAGGTGGAGAGCGGAGAGGCCAAGCGGAGATCCGACCAGTACAGCCTGGCGTTGGTGTTCCTGGTTTGCATCGCTGGCAGGGATGAGGCGATTGCATGTATCGATCGCGACGAGCTGCCCGAAGACCTCTCGGCCAAGCAGCGCGAGGCATTCTGGCGGGCGCGGAGCGAATCCCCCGCAAAGCGCTTCGCGAGCTGCGGGGCGCTTGTGGCGGCCCTTTCATGAACCCCCAGCGAACAGGGCTGGTGGAACCTGCACCTGTTCACTCCCGTGCTCCACCGAGTGGCCCGTGAAACGCGATCTCCAAGAACACGTCTCGTCACCCCTGTTAGGCTCGAACAACCATGTACGTCACGACCGTCGAAATCCAAAACGTTCGATCGATTCGATCCCTCAAGTGGTCCGTTCCGGAAGAGCATGCTCCGGGGTGGCACGTGGTGCTGGGCAACAACGGTGCGGGGAAGAGCAGCTTCCTGCGCGGCATTGCCTTGGCGCTGGTCGGCCCCGAGGACGTGCACGGCCTTCGGCAGGCGGGGGACGACTGGCTCCGCAAGGGCGAGACCGAGGGCGGTGTCGGCGTCATCTTCACGCGCGACGGCGACCATGATCGCCTGTCTTCCCGTGGCGCTCCACACAAGGAATACAGCGCATTCGTAAGGCTCGCTCGGGTTGGAGATTCGGTGACTCTAGGCGCCGATCTCGAGCGTTCCATGGGGGATAGTGCGCCGTCCGAGCGCTCGGTCTGGGCGCCCGACGCGAGGGGGTGGTTCAGCGCAGGATTTGGCCCGTATCGCCGCTTCACTGGAGGCGAAAGCGATTCCCGAAAGCTCACCGCGAGCTTGCCCCGGCTTGCCCGGTACCTCTCGCTCTTTGACGAGCAGTTTGCCCTGACCGATACCCTCGAATGGCTCGCGAACTTGAAGTTCGCCGAGTTGTCGGACGGTTCCACGTTGTTCAAGAGCGTGCGCTCCTTCGTCAATCAGCAGGGGTTTCTCCCCCACGGCGTCACCCTGGACGACGTGACCGCCCAGCCACGCATTGTGTTCTTTCGGGACGGATCGGGCGCGCGGGTTCCCATTCAGGAGCTGTCCGACGGCTTTCGTTCCGTGCTGAGCCTGACTCTCGAGCTCTTGCGTCAGTTGGTGGCCGCCTACGGTGAATCGCTCGTGTTCGGCAGCGGCGGGAGCCCAGAGCGAGTGTCCGTTCCGGGCGTCGTGCTCATCGATGAAGTGGATGCCCACCTTCACCCTACGTGGCAACGTTCGATAGGCCTTTTCTTCGCGAACGCCTTTCCGAACATCCAGTTCATCGTCACGACCCACAGCCCACTTGTTTGCCAAAGCGCGGACCGCGGGACGATCTTCCTTCTTCCGGACCCTGGATCGAACGATTCCGGCCGGTTCCTTGATGGCCAAGAGAAACGGCGGCTCGTCTTTGGCAACGTGCTGGATGCCATGGGAACGGGGGCCTTCGGCGTCGGCGTGACGCAATCCACCGCAGGTACGGAAAAGCTCGACCGGCTTGCCGAGCTGAATGCCAAGGAGCTCGACGACGTACTCACCGCGGAAGAGACCCAAGAACGGGAAGGCCTTCGCGCGCTCTTGCCGTCCAAGGCCGCGTTCATGGGGAGGCAGTGACATGCTCCGTCTACGCGAGGTCCCCGAGCTGTCGGAGGAAACCACGGACACGCTCGCCGAGCTTCAAGCCGAGGTGGATGCAGCCTCGGGCTACGCCGCCCAGACCGAAGCTGCGAAGGCGCGATGGCAGAGTACCAGCAAGGCCACTGCCGCCTTCGTCGAGGTCAAAGAGAAGCTCGTCGCGATGTGCTCGGGGCACCGGCGTTGTGCCTATTGCGAAGACTCGGTGGCAGACGAAATCGAGCACTTTCGTCCAAAAGACCTTTACCCCGACTATGTCTTTCGATGGGAGAACTACCTCTATTCGTGTGGCCCGTGCAACAGTCCGAAGAGCAACCACTTTGCCGTCCTCGAGAGCGACGATCCCGAATTGACGGACGTCACTCGAGCGCGCCGCGATACCATCGTTCCGCCCCCTCCCGGCGAACCGGCCTTTCTCGATCCGCGCGTCGACGATCCCCTCGACTTTCTCGTGCTCGATATTGTCGATACGTTCACCTTTCGTGCGCGCCCGAGGATCTCCGCCCGAAAGAAGCTGCGAGCGAACTACACGATAGAAGAGCTGCACCTGAACGATCGCGCATATCTCGTCGAAGGTCGGAAGACGTCCTACTACAGCCTGCTTTACGCCCTCGACGCGGCAGCAATGCACAAGAGCAGGGGAGAAGACCTCGATGGACCCAAGTGTGTCATCGAAGGGACTCCCCACAGGTGCGTTTGGGAGGAGATGAAGCGCCAGGCGAAGAAGCTCCCCCTTCTCATCTCTCGGTTCAATGCCGTGCCCGAGGTGCTTGACTGGTGAATTCTCTGCGGGCCGAAGAAGAGGTGAGGTGGCGTCGGGTCGGTGCTCGCGTCAGCCTTCGGCGCCGCCACGAATCGAGCGTCCGTTCTCCGTAAACCCCGTCCACCGACCTTCCGATGCCGTGGCGCTTCGAGGTTCTTGGCTCGAGCAAAGGTTCATATGGCCCAGTGGCAATTCGCGTTCAAGCCGACGTTTCTTCACGAGCTCAACGCGTTCGAGGCGAAGGTCACCCAGCAGATCCTGAAGAAGCTCGACCTTCTCGCGGAGGACCCGCGGCCGGACGCCAAGACGAAAAAGCAGCTCAAGAACCTGGGCGGAAAGCTTCACAGGCTTCGCGCGGGGGACTTTCGGATCTTCTACACGTTTGCGGAGCCGTTCGTCAGCTTGCTCTCGGTCAAGAAGCGCGACGAATCGACGTACGAGAGCGACGTCGAGCCAGAGATGCTCGGGGGCGAAATTCCGAATGTTGGCAACGCAGATGGGCCCAGTCGTGCATCGAACGTGAATGCCTGGCTCGGTCCGAGCAGGCCAAAGTCTTCGCCCTTGCCGCGATCGATTGACCAGTCTCTTTTGGTGTCGCTCGGCATTCCAGAAGCGTTTCACGCGGCCTTGGTGAAGGTCGCCACCGAAGACGATCTCTTGGATTGTCCCGTGCCGCAGGACATCGTGGACCGTGTGATTGATGCGGTCACCGGAAAGCCGATTGCCGAGGTGGCTCGTCAGCCGGACTTGCTCCTCGCCCAACCCGAAGACCTCTTGCGCTACCGCGAGGGTGAGCTTCTAGGATTTCTGCTGCGCCTCGAGCCCGAGCAAGAGAAGCTCGCGCAGTGGGCGCTTTCGTCCAAAGGCGCCACATTGCTCAAGGGTGGCCCCGGCACGGGCAAGAGCACCGTGGCCCTCTACCGAGTGCGCGAGATTTTGGCGGCGTGGAAGAAGCAGAAGCGCACCGCGCCGAAACTTCTCTTCACGACGTACACGCGGGCGCTGACGCGCATCTCGGAGCAACTCTTGCGTTCCCTCGTTGGGCCGGAGGGCATGGTGCACGTCGAGGTGAAGACGGCAGACGCCGTGCTTCGTCCGATGGCCATTGCGGGCGGTTCCTCGGACCACCTCGTGAGCGACCTCCGCGGTACGCTGGCACGGGCCATCGAGAATGCCGCGTTCGTGGGCACTTCGCTGAAAGTGGCATCGCAGAAGGAATCGGTCGCCAAGCTCTCCAGAGACTTCTTGCTCGAGGAAATCCTCGGGGTCATCGAAGGACGTGGCTTGTCGACGCTGGACGAGTATCTCGCCGCCGTGCGGCCTGGGCGAAGGGTTTCGCTCGCGAAGGTCCAGCGCGAGGCGGTATGGCGCGTGCGGGAAGCCTTCGTGGCAAGGCTCGCCGAAGAGCGAGGCACGACTGTGGAAGGCTGGAGGCGTCGCGCCGCCGAGCGCATCAAAGCGAGCGAAGTGCCCCCGATGTACGACGCCGTGGTCATCGACGAAGCGCAGGACCTCTCTCCCACCACGCTTGCGGCGCTTGTCGGTCTGGCCAAAGATCCGGCCGGTGTGTTTCTCACTGCGGACGCGAACCAATCGATTTATGGCGCGAGCTTTCGATGGAGCGACATTCACGCGTGGCTCAAGTTTCAGGGCCGCACGGCGGTCTTGCGAGCGAACCATCGCTCGACCAGGGAAATTGGTGAGGCCGCAGACGCATATCTGCGCGGTGGTGCGGAGCGGCCGGCCCTCGATGAGGACGACGGAGACGACGGCGGTAAGCCGGTCCCGACGCCGACGCGATACGTCCACTCGGGGCCCATCCCAGCGGTGCGCGCGGTCGAAGGCGATGCAGACGAGGGAAAGCTGCTCGCCCGCTACTTCCGTGAAGCCACTCGTGCCTTGAAGCTCGGCCTCGGCGGGTGCGCGGTGCTCACCCCCACGAACGAAGAGGCACAACGCATTGCGCACGGGCTTTCCAGTGCTGGACTATCGGCCCGCAAGGTCGACGCGAGCAATCTGGACCTCCGTGAGGCTGGCGTAAAAGTCATGACCCTAAAGAACGCGAAGGGCCTTGAATTCCCAATCGTGGCCCTCGCCGGGTTTTCGGACCGTCGCTATCCGCCGGTATCTCCGCAGGCCACGGATGCGGAGCGCGAGGAAATCGTGGCCCGGGAGCGACGGACGATGTTCGTTGCCATGACCCGCGCCATGCGGGCCCTGTTGGTCATCGTGCCAGCCGAGGGCGGCTCCACGCTGCTCGATGGTTTCGTGCCTCCCGCGTGGAATGACGGACGTGAAGACCAAACAAAAGGCCCAGAGAGCGTGCAGGTAAAGAGCTGATGGAAACCGTACGTCTTCCGCGACGCCTCGAAGATGCATCCGCATGCACGGAGCACAACCGCCGCCTCCGAGAGGGAACCCTGGCCGTGGACTTCCGTGAGGTGGAATTTGCAGGCGATGCCGCGCTCGCCGCGCTGCTTCAGGGGATCACGTTGGACGCCATTCCCGACGGGTTGGAGCTCGAGGCCATTCCTGAGGCGCTCAGCGACCAAGTGGAAATCATGCTGCGCGCGAATGCGATGGCGACGGCCAAGAAGCCAAAAAAGAAGAAGGCCGTGAAGGGCACCGCGGCCGCCGCGCTCTGGCGTGCGCCCAGCGACGCACCGCCCCTGGTACAGCGTCGGTCCTCGGCTCCGCCTCCGTCACGCCGAGGCACGGCTCCCGTGCTTGCCGTACTCGCGGCAGACATTCCGTCGGCAGAGAAGATTCGGGCCGAAGTCGAGGAACGAGTCCTTGCCGAGCTCTTGGGCCCCGCCGAGGGCGAGGACGAAGAGCTCGACGAGGGGCGGCTTCGGCCGCGCGACCGGTACTTGATTGGGCTCATGGCGCCAAGTCGTGTGCGGGTTCGACGGGAAGAACTCGACACGCTCGATGCCGCGGCCGCCGACAACTCGGACGACGATGGCGACGACGAAACAGGCCTGTCGTCGGACACCATGTTTCCTTCCTCGATCGGGCTCACCTTCAGCGTGGAAGAGGGCGCTCGACTCCGCATTCATGCGCGCTGGGGACGCTATCAACGCGGGCCAAGCGCGACCGCTGTGACCGAAACGGGAAAGGAGAAGACCGTCTGGAAGCGCGAGGCGATGGGCGGCACGCTGGCCGACATCGCCATAGTGCCCGGCGCGTTTGGACCATTCAGCCCTGATCCGGACCAACCCGAGGTGGTCGTGCGTGGCATCGCCAATCGCATGCCCAACAGCGCGGGGACCATGGTCGTCAGCCTCTTCCTGGTGAACGGTCAAGATGAGCCCGAGGACAGCCGCGACGAGGCCTGGCTTTTCCAGCCACAGCTCTCCGTAGAGGGAGACCCAAACACCGCGCCCTTCGTTGGACGCCGGCTTGGAGGCAAGGCGAACGAAAATGGAGACGTGAACGACGAGGACGCCGGCGTGGCCATGCTCTACCGCAACCGGATCGAGTTTTCGGTCGGCCACGGCACCAGTGTCGCGTGCGACATATCCAAAGACGACTTGCGTCGCGCGACGCGAATCCGAACCCGAACCGTGCCGAGGCACGAGGTCACCCAACAAGAGGCGCGTCGTCCGCCGGAGGAGGGGAAGACCGAAGGGCCTGCGGTCGATCCGGCTTTGGCCGGTCTAGAGCTCGACATGAAGGAGCTCGCGGAGTGCGACGACTTGCGCCCACGATTGCTTCCTCTCGTCGCCGCGTACGCGTCGTGGATTGCGGCCCAACGGGCCCGTATCGGGAATCCAGCATCGAGACTCGAGGGCCACGAAGCGATCGCCATGACGAGCCTGACCCGTTGCGAAGAAGCGCTGGCGCGCCTTCGCTCTGGCATCGAGCTTGTCGCATCCGATCCCGTGGGCAAAGAGGCATTTCGATTCGCGAATCGCGCGATGTGGCTTCAGCGGGTGCACACGGTTTGGGCCGAAAGGCGAAGGCGCGGGCAGCCGTGCCCCATCGAGGACGTGGACATCCCGGCCAATCGTTCGTGGCGCACATTCCAGCTCGCGTTCGTTCTGCTCACCGTCGAAGGGCTCACTCGGCTTGACCACCCCGATCGCGCGGAGGGCCCGTCGGCCCTGGCCGACCTTCTCTGGTTTCCTACTGGCGGTGGCAAGACCGAAGCCTACCTGGGCTGTACCGCGTACACGTTCGCGGTCAGGCGCCTCCAAGGAGAAATCGAAGGGCACTCCGGCGAACACGGTGTCGCCGTGCTCATGCGGTACACCCTGCGCCTTTTGACTCTCCAACAGTTCCAGCGCGCGGCGACCCTGATTTGTGCGTGCGAGAAGATTCGACGAGACGCGGAAGCTTCCGGCGACCGCCGCTGGGGCGCCGAGCCCTTTCGGCTTGGCCTTTGGGTGGGCGCGCGAACGACGCCAAACAAGACCGAGCATGCCGACGAGTCCCTGAAGCTTCAGAAGAAGGCCTCGAACCCCATGGGTAGCGCCTTTGCGGGCTCAGGCTCACCCGTCCAATTGAAGAACTGCCCATGGTGCGGAACGGCGGTGGATCCAGGCCGTAACATGCGGGTCGACTCGTACGGCAAGGGGAGCGGTCGCACGCTCGTGTTCTGTGGCGACGAGCGAGGCACGTGCCCATTCTCGCCACGGCTCTCGCCTGGCGAGGGCATTCCGGTTTTGGTGGTGGACGAAGAGATCTACCGGCGGCTACCCACGCTGCTCATCTCGACGGTCGACAAGTTCGCGCAGATGCCCTGGAACCCGCAGGTGCAAATGCTCTTTGGCCGGGTGAACGGAAAGTGCAGCCGACATGGCTTTCGCTCCCCCGAGACACACGACGCGGATTCGCATCCCAAGAGCGGCGCGTTGCCACCCGCGAAGACCACTGCGCACGGCCCACTGCGCCCTCCGGACCTAATCATTCAAGACGAGCTACACCTCATTAGCGGCCCGCTTGGCACCCTGACCGGTCTCTACGAGACCGCGGTCGATGAGCTTTGCACCTGGGAAGTGAAGGGAAAGCGCATACGGCCGAAGGTCATCGCGTCGACCGCAACCGTGCGGCGCGCGCGTGAGCAAATGAAGGCGCTCTTTGCGCGCGAGCTGTCGGTGTTTCCGCCGCAGGGGCTCGACGCCGAGGACAACTTCTTCGCCATCGAGCGCAGCACCGTCGACGTTCCCGGACGTGTGTACGTCGGGATATGTGCTCCAGGTCGAAGGCTGAAGGCGGCAATCATTCGAGTCTATGTGGCCTACCTCACGGCCGCGCAGTCGGTCTATCAGCGTTATGGCAAACACGCCGATCCGTGGATGACGTTGGTCGGCTATTTCAGCTCGCTACGCGAGCTTGCTGGCACCCGTCGGGTGGTCGACGACGACGTTCGCAACCGAACCTTCCGGATTCGGCGAGCTGGTCTTGCGTCACGGTCGATAGGGACGACCCGGGAGCTGACCTCGCGCTTGGGGGCCACGGACATTCCTCAGATATTGGACTTGCTCGAAGTGCCCTTCGACCCTGTGGCGGATGCGAAGCGCAAGGAGGAAAGGAATCGCAACCCCCGGCCGATAGACGTGCTTCTTGCCACGAACATGATTTCCGTAGGCGTCGACGTGAGGCGACTTGGTCTCATGGTGTGCACGGGCCAACCGAAGACGACGGCGGAGTACATCCAGGCGACAAGCCGCGTCGGCCGTGCAAGCCCTGGCCTCGTGTGCACGATCTACAACTGGGCGCGGCCGCGAGATCTCTCGCACTACGAGTCCTTCGAGCACTACCACGCGACGTTCTACGAGCACGTAGAAGCCCTCAGCGTCACGCCATTCGCGTCCCGAGCGCTCGACCGAGGGCTCTCCGCGTTGCTCGTGTCGCTCATTCGGCAGAGCGGAACCGTCATGAACCCAAACGACGCTGCCGCCCTCCTCGATCCGACCAGCGACGCCGTGAAGCACGCGCTCGATACGATTCGTCGTCGGGCCGAAGTGGTCGAGGAGAACAACTCCGTGGCAGCCGAGGTGCGACGAGCCCTCGAGATACGCCTCCAAGAATGGGCTTCCCGCGCCAAACCAAAGGCAGGTGCAGCCCGGCTCGGATATCGGACTGCGAAGGACGGCCAAACGGAAGGACTTCTCAAGAAGACCGGCGTGGACCCGTGGGAGACGTTTACGTGTCTCAGCTCGCTGCGCGATGTCGAGCCCACGGTGACGTTGCTGATGGATGATGGACGCATGGACGAGGCACCGACGGCTGCCGTGGAGACCGAATCGTGAGCATCCTCGAAAAACGCGTAGGGGCCGTTCGTCCCACGCAGCTCATTCATAGTTTTGGCATCGGTTCGATTATCGACCTTCCGCACTTCTCGGCGATGCTACTCGGCCTCGAAGACTGGCCCGAGGGCTTCTGCGGGTCGATTGCCGAGGAACGCCTTCTTCGTGCAGTGCAAAAGCGACTTGGTGCGCAAGTCGAAAAGCTCGCTGCACCACCCTTCGAGGAAGACGAAGGGCTCGTGTCAGCGAGTGATCGCCATATTGGCCTCCCGGTGGTCGCGTTTCCGCGTCACCTGCGCTGCCCCTTTTGTTCGCTCCTTGCGCCGATTGACCGGTTCGCGTTCCGGACCACTCCGGGGAGGCCCGACAAGGCGGCGTACCACCACAAGAATTGCAACAAGGCCAACGACCCTACCGTCGTGCCCGCGCGGTTTTTGGTCGCGTGCGAGTCGGGCCACATCGACGACTTTCCTTGGCACGAGTTCGTTCACGAAGGAAAGAGCGACTGTCCGAGCGATCTGCGCCTCGAGGAAACCGGCGGCACCGAGGCCACCGACGTCCTCGTGAGCTGCATGACATGCGGCGCAGGAAAGAAGTCGATGGCCACCGCTTTCTCGCGGGACGGCAACCTTCCTCCTTGCCGCGGGCGACGCCCCCATTTGAGAGACTTCGAGTCCGACAAGTGTGGCGCTGCCGCCAAGGCACTCCTTCTCGGCGCGTCCAACGCGTGGTTTGCCGTGTCCCTCTCGGCTCTGCACATTCCGCACGCGCAAGAGAGCAAGCTCCTTCAACTCGTCGAAGAGGTCTGGGGCACTCTGCAAAAGGCGAAGAGCGCCGACATCGTCGAGTACCTGATGGGCGAGGGAAAGTTGGGAAGCCTCTCGGGCTACTCGCCGGACGAGATCTTCGCCGCCGTCGTAGCGAGGCGTGACGGGACGGGGCCGGAGGAGCCCAGCGATCTGAAGGTGCCCGAATGGGACGCTTTCACTCGAGTCGACCCGAAGCAGCAGACGACCGATTTCGAGATCGTCGAGGTGGCCCCGCCGTCGCGGTACGCTTCGGTGATTTCAAGGGTCGTATTGGCCCGGCGCATTCGTGAGGTGACCGCGCTCCTTGGGTTTACGCGGCTCGAATCCCCTCGTGACTACTCGGGCGACAGCGACATGCCGGGCCCAAAGCGCATGGGGTTGTCGCGAAAGGCCCCTCGCTTCGTGCCCGCGTCCGAGGTGCGCGGTGAGGGAATCTTCCTTCAGTTCGACGAAAAGCGACTGACGAAGTGGTGCGATCAGCAGGCTGACCTGGACGCGGACTTTCTCTCTGCACACAAGGCCTGGCGAAAGCGCCGAAAGATCGAGCCGCCCGCCGCCGGATTCCCGGGCGCGCGCTACATCCTTCTTCACTCGTTCGCGCACGCCCTGATGCGCCAGCTCGCCCTCGAGTGCGGGTACGCTGCGGCCAGTCTTCGGGAACGCATCTATTCGAACGACGACGAAGCCGAAGGCCCCCGCATGGCTGGCATTCTCGTCTACACGTCCGCTCCAGACAGCGAAGGTACGCTGGGTGGGCTTGTGCGCATGGGAAGGCCCGAGGAGCTCGGAAGGCATGTTCGGGGCGCTCTCGAGGCCATGAAGCTCTGCTCTTCGGACCCGCTTTGCGCAGACATGCGCCCGGATCCGGATGGCTCGAAGCTCCACGCTGCCGCGTGCCATGCATGCCTCTTCGCGCCCGAGACGTCGTGCGAGCGAGGCAACAAGTACCTGGATAGGGGGGCGCTCGTTGCCACTGTCTACCGATCGAGTGGGTTCTTCGACGAGGCCAAAGACACGTGAGCATTGGCGACGACCTTCTGCATGCCGTCGTCGGACTGGTGCAGGAGCTGCCGGATGAGCCCTTCGATCGCTTGGTCGGGTTGCTCGGACAGGAAACCCAGCGGACGAGTGACGTTTCGATGGCCCTCACGAGCCCAAGCGCGTGCGACAAGCTGGCGACGCTCTTGTCCACGGCACTTCGCGCCAATATTGCCTACTCAACTCTAGCCGCGATGTTGAGCGCGGCTCGCGCCATGAGGCGAGCGGAGAAGGAACGCGTCGAGCTCGTGTGGACAGGGCCAAACGCGCCGAGTGTGGCCTTGTACCGCACGGAGCAAACCTTGCTCGAGATGCTTCAGTCGGCCGAGAAGCACATGCTGATCGTGACCTACGTGGCCTACAAAGTGGAGGCGGTACGAAGTGCACTCGGTGCGGCGCTGAAGCGCGGCGTGAGAATCGACCTGGTTCTGGAGGGCGCCACGCGCGAGGACGGCACCGCGAGCTACAAGCAGCACGCGCTCGTTGCCGACACGCGCGATTCGCTTCGGGTGTTCGAGTGGCCCGCAGCAAAACGGGAAAGGGCGAGCGACGGTTCGACAGGCTTGCTCCACGCGAAGTGTGCCGTTGCTGACGATCGCGTGCTGCTTGTTTCCAGCGCAAACCTAACGGGGAGCGGACTTGAGCTGAACATGGAGCTTGGAGTGCGAATCGAGGGAGGCGACGCCCCAAGGCGCGTACGTGAGCACTTTGAGGCGCTCATTCGTCGAGGCGTTCTTGTGTGTTGACCACGTCGTTTCGTCAAGCCACACCGTCGAGCCCATCCGAGAGCCGTGAACGTGCCTTGATTCGCCCACGCTCTGCGACCGCAAGGGCTAGAGTGCGTCGCATGCGCCCTGCCATGACGCTCATCGTGCTGCTCCTTTCTGCGTGCGCGAGCCCGCGTGACAAGTGCGAGCGCGTCGCGCGCCGGCTCATGCCCAACCCGAGCGCGGCGTTCGTCGAGCAGTGCGCGACCCGCGCGAATGACCCCGAGACGGCGAAGACGATCGACTGCCTGCTCGCGGTCGGGTCCGAGGGCGTTTTCGAGAAGGACCTCGAGCGGTGCGGCGCGAAGCAACATTTGCCAATCTATCTCCAGTTTTGAGTGCCCCGCAGACAAGCGGCGGAGCAGAACCCGGCACCGGCGGTACCTGAGGAGGCCCTTTTCGTGCCTGCGGGGCACGCCCGCTGTCCGTCCCTTCACGCGTTGCGCCATTGGACGGCCCCTTGGCCGAATTGGCATTCCGGCCCGGGTCTTGCTGAGGGGCGCGCCATGTCCTCCCTCTCTCGAGCCTCCGTGGTCGCCCTTTCCGCGCTCGTGCTCTCGGCGTTCGCGGTGGGCTGCGGCTCTTCCAACGATGTTCCTTCGGAAGCGGTCAGCGAGGATGGGCTCTCGAGCGGAAAGCTCGGAGAGTGGCAATCGGTGCGCGTCGTTGGGCGCTCCACGAAGCGCATCGCGTTCGACGTTCCGGGGGGCAGCTCGGTGACGTTCGCGTGGACCGATCACTACGGCGTTCGCGAAGGAAAAGCTCGCCCTCGCGCGACCCTGGACGTACGCGTGCTCGACGGAAATCGGCGCGGCCTCACCGCTACGGCGCACAATACGGATCGAAACGACAATGGCCTCGCTTTCGACCCACTCGTCGTGTTGGCTCCGAAGGACGGCCGGCTCGTGTTCGAGCTCTCCGAAGTGGATGGGTACTCCGACGAAATCGAGCTGCGCGCCGATCTGCCAAAGGCGCCGACCGAGACCCCCGACGCGGCCGCTCCGTCCACGGACGCGAGCCTTGCCGATGCCTCTCTGGAGGATCCCGGACCACCCCCACAAGGCCTCGCGGTCTACCGCGCAGGCGCCACGAGCCGTGACGCCGTTGCCGTTCCCACGGGCGGTGCCCTTCTCGCCGGAGGCGGCCGAGACGACGATGCGGCCATGACGGCGGCCATCGCTGCTTCGGGGCGCGGAGACGCCGTCGTTCTCCGCATGGATGATACGAAAGGGGCCTACGCGCCATACCTGGTCTCGTTGGGAGCGGCGAGCACTACGGAGGTGGTCTTCGACGCGACGAATGGCAACGATTCGGTCGACGGTGC
>JAYUKI010001408.1:0-2046 GCA_043764595.1 Myxococcales bacterium
GCTGTCATCGTCCGTGCGGGCCCCCTCGCGATCGAGCCCGCAGACTATCCGTCAGATGCCGCGCCGAATGCGTTTGGGAAGCGGATTGACTTCAACCTCGGCTCGTTCACCTACACCGGCGGCCCTCTGTTGCTCGAGGTCGCGAGCACCACCGTTGCTGCGAGCCGATCGGTCGACAATGTATTTCCGTCGAGCCAAGATACTCAATCGGTCTACGGCACCGGCTTTTCGGCGACAACTGGAGACAAAGGCACCTTCGTCGATTTGATCGTCATCGAGTACACGTTCGAGTATCCCCGATAGGGCTGTCCAGCCACACCGACTCTAGCGGCAGTTTCCATCGCTGGACCGCCTCAAACTTCAGGCGGACTACTTTCAGATCCGTCGAAGGGCAACAGCCGACGTGAAGCACCAATGGCGAATGCAGCTCGACGCTTCGTTCTAACGAATCGCCGGTCGTAGGGGTTTGTTTCCCATCGCCTCCCTCACTCGAGCCCGACACAGTGGGGTGAATCTCAAAGTCGACCGACTGGCCGCGTCGCCGACCTGAGCCGCGGTCCTTTCGGGAGGATCACGTAGGATGCAGCATGCTCCGTTCGCGATCGCTTTTCCTCGTGCCCCTGATTCTGTGTGCATCCTGCACTCCTGATGTTCCTCGCCGGAGAAGCGGGCCAACCTTGCCGCTCGTCGCGGCTGCGAGTGTGTCGGCCACAGCGCTTGTAGCGCCCGCGGCGATGGTGGCGCGAAAGGGCGCCCCGCCCGTCTTCGAAGGGCCCAACCCTGTGCAGAGCGTGGCGGTCACGGATGCCGGCCAGGTGCGCTTCGTGAGCACGACTTCGCTCGTGGAGTGGACGCCCGCAACGTCGGCCACGACGTCGAGGCCGATTCCCCTCGATGCGCTGTACCAAACCGCGTCCAAAGCGACGCCGAAGCTCGTGCTCGGCAAGGAAGGCGAGCTCTCGATCGCGCCGATGCAGGCGCCCACAAAATGCATCGGCAAGTCCGACTGCAAGGTGAACCCTGAGGCGACCGACGCAGACGTTGCCTTCGAGATCTCGGACGATGGCCAGCGTGTGCTCTTCTCTGCGTGCGAGTCTGCTGTATTTCCCGCGCTATGCGCCTTGAGCGTCTTCGACTTCGCGTCTGGCGCCGTGGTCGCAAAGCTCTTTAGCGCAGGATGGGCTGGCGGCGTCGCGCGGCACCTTTCGCCGAAAGGTGCCTACGTCGTTCTTGTGGGCGTGAATCGCACGGAGATGGTCAGGCTGGAAACCGAGAAGAGCGTCTTCTCTTCGGGCTACACGCTCAACGACTTTCCGCGCTTTCGTTTCATCGCCGATCACAACGTTTTGTTCTCGGCCGCCGGTGAGCTGCGGGTGGTGGACCTGCTCACGGGCAAGCTTGTGAGCAGAAAGGTTCTCGCAGGCGACAGCGAGGTGGTGCTTGGTCCCGACGGCCGTCTGGTGCTCTTCACAGGGCCCGCCGGCTACGCGGTCTGGAGCGCGACGACCGGCATCACGCTGGCCGTCGCAAACCGTGTGCCGTCATGCACGGACTGCAAGGCGGAGTGGACCAGCGAGCGACACATTCGGCTCTCGGGCCAGGGCCGATCGCAGCCGGACCTCTTCTTCGATGTCGTCGCGAAGGCGAAGTCCGAGGTCGCCGAAGAGACGGCGTTCTCGTCCGAGGGCTTCACGGTCTCGCGCAACCTCCGGGACGGAACGCTGCACGTCACCACCCCCAACGGAACGCGTGCGCCCCTCGAGGCCACAAGCGATGCCCCCCACTTCACCGTCGGGGGTGGGCGCCTGTTTGCACAGTGCTGGGCGTGGGCGAAAGTCGTCGAGGCCGACGGCAGCGGCCACAGCTTTCCCCGCACCCAACTTCAAGCGCACTGATCGCCCGTTCAAAAAGTGGCTTGTTTCGCTTACGCTCTTCCCGTGCTCCGGGTCTCCATGGACGGTCGCGCAGCGGAGACCGGCCTCGCGAGACCCTAAACCCCCTCGAGTAGGCTCGCGTATCCCTCGACCTTCTTGAGGATGTACTCGG
>JAYUKI010001409.1:0-2045 GCA_043764595.1 Myxococcales bacterium
AAGCATCAAAACCAAACCTCCTGCCAAAAGCCCCAGCAAAAGTCGGTTTCTTGCCTTGGCTAGGAAGTGACGCTTCTCCTCTATCTCAATCTTTCGCCCCGAGGGCGCGGTGATCAAGTCCCTTCGTGACCCTCGAGACGGCTCGACCGCCATACCGAGGTCCACACTCCCGCTCGGCACCTCACGTCCTTCACTTCGCGCGCGAAGACCAGAATCCTCCGGATCGACCGGATCACGCATCAGCCCCACAACCTCCTCCGGCGGCCGCGATCGTGGCGCTTCCTCTTCGGGCTCGAGCAGAACTTCACCCGTCGGCATCGTCACCTTCGCCGCACGCGCCGGAACAGCCTCACCCGCGTAGCGAGCGTTTCGTGCGCCGTCCGAGTCCCGGCGCTCCGGCATCATCAACGTGGACTTCGCGGCCGTCGCCAGCTCGTCAAGACCGTCTTCGAGGAGAACCGTCCGGAGCTTTGAGAAAGGAAGGTGCCCCCACCCGCCATGGGGACGAAAGCGCACGATGCATACGAAACACGAGGTTTCCATCGGTCATTGAGTTGCTCATGATTTGCTTTCATCCCCCTGTCGACCTCCCCCAAATCGCGAGCGCAAAGCCGCTCGCTCAGGGGGAGGTGGAGAGCCCGTGTTCGGTCGCGAATCCCTTGAAGTCATTCTTCGTGGCCAGTTCTCCACTGGTGACTATGGAGCTTCCAGCTCTTCTCCCGAAGTGCCCACTGGGCCATGGTCGGTTACTCCCGCGCCATTTGTTCCACCTTTGCCCGCCGTGCCTCCGGTCGCAGTCGTTCCGGAGCGCGTCGGCTTGGTTCCTTTGTAGACGATGGCATAGGCAATTCCGCCCGCGCCGCCTCCGCCGGCACCACCTCCGCCGCCCAGGCCGCCTTCGCCTCCCGAGCAACCGCCAATCCCTCCATTTCCCCCCGGCCCGCCCCCGCCCCCGGTTCCCCCGGCTCCCCCGGCTCCCCCGGTTCCCGCAGTGAGCGTGCACTTCTCGAGTGTCACGCTCGAGGCATTCGAGAGAATCGCGATGCTTCCACCCGCGCCTCCTCCTCCTTTCCCTCCGGAGCCCCCACAGCCGCCACAACCGCCGCCGCCGCCGGCGCTCGATCCATCTCGGCCGCCGCCACCGCCACCACCCTGGCCGGACTTGCCGTCGTCACCCGAGAGTCCCGCGGAGCCTTTCCAATTGCCACTTTCGAGAAGGCCTATAGTCGTTTGCTTGGGCGCGGCAAGGGCCGCCACCGTTGGGGATCCATCGCCTCCCAGTCCGCCAGCGCCGCAGCTAACTCCGCCCAATCCAGCTTTGCCGAAGCCAACCACGGGCGGAGCGCCATCCTGTCCGTTTCCAGCGGTCGCCCCGCCACCTCCGCCGGTCGTGTTCCCTCCTATGGTGCAAGCGCAAGTCTTCAATCCTCCCGGCGTAGTGCTCGCGGTCGCGGGATATCCGTTAACGGTCCCACCAATCGCCGCCAGATTCGAGACCGTGCCCGTAGCGCCACCAGCGCCCACAGCACCATCGAACCCCTTCTTCGCCGTGACACTCACCCCCACCAGCTTCACGCTCGCGACCTCGGCCGCAACAATCCCAACGCTATTCACACTCGCCGCAGTGCCATCAACAGCCTCGACCTCGAAGTCAGCGATCCGCACCGCAGAGGCCGGCTTCACAATTCCGACGGCATAGTCCGGCTTGACGGCCACAATCTTCGCTTTGCCACCAACCTTGGAAAACGCGCAATCCACGCCCGAATAGAGCTCCACGTCTCGATTGACGTCCACGCTCTCCGTATAGCTTCCCTCACAAACCACGATGCGCGGCGCCGAGCCCGTGAGTGCCTTGCCAATGGTCTTGAACGGGCTCGCTTTCGTCCCCGGACCGCCATCATCGCCCGTGGGCGACACAAACACGCCAAACACGTCCGTCAAGCACTTCTCGGGATTCTTCAGCGGCTCGTTCGGTGTCTCGCATCCAACAGGAATCGGTGCATCCGGCCTCGCGTCCGGAATGCCCGTCTCCGGCAAAGTCCCAT
>JAYUKI010001410.1:0-6820 GCA_043764595.1 Myxococcales bacterium
TGCTCCTCCTCGGCTAGCAGCAGTAGGACTCGTCGTCGCGCCTCGCACGGCTCGCAACTCGGCGAAAATCCTCGGTCATCAAGCGGTTCGGCGCTCTAGTTCCAGGGGACTCGTTCGAGGCGGGCCCGGCGCGCGAACGGCCGTCGTTCGGCGAGGGGATCGGGGAGGACCTACCAGCGGACGAGCGCGCAGCCCCAGTGGATGCCCGCCCCCAAGGCCAGGAGCATGTTGAGCTCGCCCTTCTTCAGCTTCCCGTTGCGCGTGTTCTCGTCCACCAGGATCGGAATGGTGGCGGCGCTGGTATTGCCGAACCTATCGATATTCATCGGCATTTTCTCTGGCGGGACGCCGAGATGCTCGCGGATGTACTCGTTGATTCGGAGGTTGGCTTGGTGGGCCAAGAACCAATCGATGGCTTCGACTGGGGTGTTGGTTTCCTTGCAGAGCTCACGTGCCGTCCGGGGGAGGCGCGTGACGGCGAACTTGAAGAGGTCTCGGCCCTCCATGCGCGGCACGTAGGCCTGCTCGGCGTACATGCTGGCCTTCCAGTATGGCCGCGTTCGGAAGCCGCCCCCGGGAACGTAGATGGTCTCGGCCGAGTTGCCGTCGGTGTGGAGCTTCATGGCCACGAGGCCACAGTCGCGCTCGGTCTTGCGGAAGATGAGGGCGCCTGCGCCGTCGCCGAAGAGCACCGCGAGCGCCCTGTGGGCGTTCGCCCGCTCCCGTGCCTCTGGCGAGACTTCCCCTTCGCGCTCCCCGGTGAGGATGTCCCAGTCGTCCCACGGCATGAAGCCCGCGTGCGCTTCGGCGCCGACGAAAAGGACGGTTTCGGCCGCGCCGCTCTTGATGAGCCCGTCGACGATTTGGTAGCCGAAGAGCATGGCGGCGCACTGTTGACGGATGTCGAGGGCCGGCACCTCGAGCCCGAGCTTCGCGCCGAGGAGAGCGCCGGAGCCCGGAAAAATGTACTCGGGCGTCATCGTGGCGAACACGATGTAGTCGATGTCCTTGGCCGTGATTCCAGCGGCCTCGATCGCGAGCTTGGACGCTTCGAACGCGAGATCGCTCGCGCCCTGGCCCTCGGCGACGAAGTGCCTTTGGCGAATGCCGGACCGTTTGGCGATCCACTCGTCCGACGTGTCCATGACGCGCGACAAATCGTGGTTCGTGACGGGTTTTCCGGGGACGAAGTGACCTGTCCCGATGATCTCGACGCCCATGGTACCCATGGCGTTTAGTGAATCCCTCGCGGAAGGGGAATCTTTTCCTGGCGCGTGGTCGGGACGCGTTGCCGGAGGCTGCCCTGCCGGCGCCACGTTTCGAGGGGAAATGGGCTACGCGCCGGGCTTCGCGCGGGACGAGTGCAGACCGAGCACGATGAGACGTTCGTCGGACCGTTTCATGACCACCACGTCGCCGATGGTCACGTCGAACACACGATCGTGGCCGTCGAGAAAGAGCTTTGCCTCGCGCATTTTGCTGACGAGGACGACCCGTCCGCCCTTGTTCACGAGGCCACGACGGTAGCGAAAGGTCTGTCCGATAGCGGTGTACGGCTCACGCACCACGACCTGCACCTTGCGCGAAAGGAGCGGAAGAACGCGCCCGCCTGCGCTCTTTTGGGCGGCGGTGGAGCCGGCGGCCGGGCCGATCCAGAGGCCGCTCGAGCGCTGCTCTTCTTCGATCGTGGGCGAGCCGGGCGACTCGACGCGCAAGATGTAGCGCGAGGTCGCGGCCGGCGAAGCGTGGCAAAAGAGCGCTTCGTTCAGGACGCGGTTCGAGATGGTCCGGTCGTTCAGCGAGACGTGCATCCGCGTGAGCGCGGCGCGAGGGAGCTTTCCGGCGAGGGCCCCTCGGAGGGCGCGTCCCGCAGAGCCCTTTTTGCCGTAGCAAAAGAAGCCGACCGAGGTGCGCGGCGCGCTGTTGATCCCGAGCACCGGGATGCCATCGCCGATCTCGTGGGAGGCACGGAGGAGCGTGCCGTCGCCACCGACGGTGACCACGAGGTCTCCCTTCACCGCCGTCCGCAGCGCGCTCGCCTCGACGCGTTTGTGGGGCATGCCCAGGCCATCGAGAGCGGCTATCACCTCGGCGATCGCGGCCTCGTGGTCCTCGTGCGACTTCAGGAGCTTGCGCACCGACACGTCGCCACGCTCCAGGAGCGACGCGATGCGCGCGTCGGTTTGCTCCATGACGAACCGTCGGTAGGTGGTCTTCTTGGCGACGACGAGGACGCGTGCAATCGGAGTCACGATGGCCTCGTTTCGGGGCGTACGCGTTCACCAGCAAGAATACGGTCCCTCAGGCGAAGGAGCCCTAGCTCGGTCTTGGTGTCGACGACGCCGTGGCTGGCGAGATCGCGGAGGGCGACGTCGAGGGGAACCGCGGCGAGCGCCGCATTTCGCTCGAGCGGTGAGCCATCTTCTTCCGGTGCCGTGAGGGCCGAAGGATCGATCACGGCCACTACGAAATGTTGAATCTCGGCCAGCGCCCCCGGGGCCGGAGTGACCGGACCGCCGAGCCTCGCGAGCGAGCTCGCCGTCACCCGCGCGCCCACTTCTTCCATGAGCTCGCGTGCGCCGGCCTCTTCGGGCGATTCGCCCTCTTCGACGAGGCCGGCCGGGAGCTCCCACACGTTGCCGAGCGCGGGATCGCGGAGGGACAGCGGTACACGCAACGCCGAACGAAGCACGACGAAGGTCTCGCCGTTCTCGTGGAAGATCGGCACGACGACCACAGCGTCGATCGCGTCGCGCGTGACCACGTCGTAGAGGAAGGGCTCGCTGCGCGTCCCGTCCGGATAGTCGCAACGGGCGGTCACTCGATTGAGCCCCAAGAAGGCACGCCCACCGTCCGGCCTCGGCTTGACGTCGGAGCACGTGATCGCGGGAGGCGCGGGCAGCTTGGTGAGGCGTTCCACAGGCGGCGAAAGACTAGAACATCGCCCCGAAAGACGCCTCTCCGATTTCGGTGACCGTCCGTTTTCTCAGTCGTTCTCGTCGAATACGGTGAAAACGTGCATCAGGTCGGAGGGGCGGCGCGCAAGAGCTCTTCGTAGATGGCGAGGGTCTGCGCGGCGACGATTCCGTCTCCGAACTCATCCACGGCGATCTCGCGACCTCGCGCACCAAGGCGCATGCGGAGCGCGTCGTCGGTAAGAATGCGTCGGAGCGCATCGGCGAGGGCGCGGGAATCGCGCGCCGGAACGAGAAGCGCGTTCTCTTCGTGCCTGGCGATTTCGCGGCATCCGGGGACGTCGGTGGCCACGATCGCTCGCCCGGCCGAAGCGGCTTCGAGGAGGGCCTTCGGGAGTCCTTCGCGGTACGACGGCAGGCACGTGACGTGCGCTTCGCGGTGGACGCGGTCCATGTCGTCGCGCCACCCGAAGTGCTCGACGATGCCTTCTTTCACCCACCTGGCCACGTCGTCGCTCGTGGCCGACGCCGGATTGCCGGGATCGGGCTCGCCCACGAGCGCGAAGCGTGCGTCGAGGCCCTCTCCGCGAAGCTGTCGGGCGGCCTCCACGAACTCGAGGAGCCCTTTGTCCTTCAGGAGCCGCGCAGGCAAAATAACGGTCTTTTTGCCCTCGGGCTCGGGCACGGGCGCGAACCGCGCGGTGTCGACGCCGGCGCCGCGGATGATGACCACCCCCTCGCGGCGCACGAGCTTCCACTTGAGCCACGCCGCGAGGTCGTCCTCGTTCTGGAGAATGACCCGCGTGTTCGGCGCGGAAAGCAGCCCCTTGTACGCGAAGCTGAGCCCCATGCGGATCGCCCGGCCGACGAGAGCGTCGGTCGAGAACACGTACCCGAGGCCCGCCACGGCGTTCACGATCGCCGGCACGCCCGTGACTTTCGCGGCCAGCGTTCCGTAGAGCACCGGCTTGATGGCGATCTGGTGCACGACGTCCGGGCGCTCGCGCCGGTAGAGCGCCACGATGCGCCGCGTCGTGTCGAGGTCCTCGATGGGATTGCGCCCCTGCCGCACCATGGAAATGGGCACGTGACGAAGGCCCGCTTCGGCGAGCTTCGGCACGTAGGGGCCGTTCGGCGTGGCCACGACCACGTCGTAGCCGGCCTTCTTCGCGGCCACGGCGAGGCTCAGACGATGGCAGACGAAATACCAGTCCCACGCGGCGAGGAAGAGAACCTTCGGCTTCTTGCCGTTTCGTTCCGGGGCCGTGCGGATCATGCCTGTGCCTCGAGCTGACGAAGCCACACCTCGAGCGTCAGCAAGAGCCAGACGCGCGAGCCGTGATCGGCGGCGCCGGACGCTTGCTCCGCGAGGAGCTTCTCGACCGCATCCCGCCGCACGTAGCGGTAGAGGCGCGCGGAAGGCCCGAGATGGTCGTTCAAAAAATCGCGCAACGACGTGCGGAACCAGGCGGCGAGCGGCACTCCGAAGCCCATTTTGGGGCGGTTCACGAGATCGTCCGGCAAGAGGTCGGCGAAGGCTCGCTTCAAGATCCACTTCTTGGAGAGGCCGCGCCTTCGGAAGCCGTCGGGGAGGCGCGCCGCAAAGTCGGTGAGCTCGCGATCGAGGAACGGGGACCTTAGCTCCAGAGAGTGAAGCATGCTGGAGCGGTCGGCTTTGACGAGCAAATCGTACGGGAGGTACGTCTCGTAGTTGAACGACAGCACGCGCGACAACGCCGATGCGCCGCGGCTCGGAGCCAGGATTTCGCGCGCAAAGGCCGACACCGTCTCGCGGCCGCTCCGCGCAAGGTCCGGAGCGATGAACGTGTCGAGGCGGTCCAAAAAGTACGGTGAGTACGAGAAGAGACGATCCTCGAGCGGACGCGCCGAGGTGAGAAAGAACCTGCGCCCCTTCGCCTTGAGGCCCTTTTCGGTCGGGCCCGGCTGCACGAGCCCGGCAAGCTTCGCCATGCCGATGCGCAGCGGGGACGGAATGCGTTCGGCGATTTCGGCCGCAAGGAACCGCTCGTAGCCGCAGAAGATTTCGTCGCCGCCGTCGCCCGTGAGCGCCACCGTCACGTGCTCGCGGGTGAGCTTCGAGACGATGCTCGTGGGCAGCGCGGACGAGTCCCCGAAAGGTCCGTCGTGGACGCGCACGAGGGGCTCGATGAGCTCCGCCGCTTTGGCCGACACGATGAACTCGGTGTGCTCGGTGTCGAAGGCACGGGACGCCATGCGCGCGAACCGCGTCTCGTCGTAGGCCGGATCGCCCTCGAAGCCGATCGAGAACGTGCGAACACGGCCGCGCGTGTGCTTCGCCATCAAGCCGACGATGATGGTGGAGTCGATGCCTCCCGAGAGGAACGCGCCGAGCGGAACGTCCGCGACGAGCCTGCGCTTGACCGCGGCCTCGACCAAGCTTCGCACGCGCGAGGTGGTCTCTTCGAGCGAGAGGTCGAGCGGCGGATCCGCGAACGGGGCGCGAAAGTAGCGTCGGATCTTCGGCTCGCGTGCGCCTGGCTCGAGCACGAGCGCGTGGCCGGGGCGGAGCTCGCGAACCTCGGCGTGGGCCGTGCGATCCGAGTGACCGTGACCGAGCGCGAGGTACACGGCGAGCTCGGCTTCGTCGACCGTGGTGCGAAGCCCCGAAGCGACGATGCCCTTGATCTCCGAGGCGAAGAAGAAGCCGTCTTGCCTGGCGGCGAAGAAAAACGGCTTCTTGCCGGCCGGATCGCGCGCCGCGAAGAGCCGCCCGGTGCGCACGTCCCAGATCGCGAACGCGAACATTCCGGTGATGCGATCGAGGATGGCCTCGCCGAATGCGCGGAAGCCCTCGAGCAGGACCTCGGTGTCCGACCGCGAATGGAACGTGACGCCACGCTCTTCGAGCTCGGCCCGCAGCGCGAGGTGGTCGTAGATTTCACCATTGAAGACGATGGCGAGCCCGTCCCTCTGCATGGGCTGTGCGCCGTTCGCCGTAAGGTCGAGGATGGCGAGACGGACGAAGCCGAGCTCCACCGAAGGTCGCGCACCTTCGCCAGCAAGCCGCAAGACGGCCCGCTGGTCGGGGCCACGGTGCGCCATCGCCTCGAGAGCGCGCTCTACGTTGACAGGACGCGTCGCAGCGACGGCCCCGAAAATTCCACACATCGACTTACCTCTGGGCTCGGGTGCTCATCCGGTGCGCGCGGACGAGGTGGTGTTCGATGCAGGCACGCGCTTGCCACGAAGCCACGGGGCACGCAGGCTAGCCCGGATTCCCCAAGAACGGGGTGCTTGACACACGCGGCGACGCGACTAGGGTGCCGGGCTCCCAAGTCCACACGTCCCCCACGCGAATTCTTCCGTTCGGTGCGTTTCCTCCGGTTCTCCGGCGGCGACGCTTGCGGGAGAGGGGGGCGGAGGCTCAACCGAAAGGAACATCGCAATCATGTCCGATCTCAACTCGCAGGGCGTCCCGCAGCTTCAAGTTCGCGGCGATCTCCCGCTCCCCCTCAAAGCCCTTCTCGACGCTGGCGTTCACTTCGGTCACCAGACCAAGCGCTGGAACCCGAAGATGCGTCCGTTCATCTACGGCGCACGCAACGGCATCCACATCGTCGACCTCGACCAGACGGCCCGCCTCTTCGCGCGTGCGTTCCACTTCGTGCAAGAGACCGTCGCCCGCGGCGGCCACCTTCTCTTCATCGGAACGAAGCGCCAGGCGCAGGAAATCGTGCAGGAGGAGGCCCTCCGCTCCGGCTCGTACTTCGTCGTCAACCGCTGGCTCGGTGGCACGCTCACGAACTTCCGCACCATCAAGGGCGGACTCGAGCGCATGCGCCAGCTCGAGCGCATGAAGGAAGACGGAACGCACCTCCAGCTTCCCAAGAAGGAAGTTTCGCGGCTCGAAAAAGAGCGCGAGC
>JAYUKI010001411.1:0-6817 GCA_043764595.1 Myxococcales bacterium
CGCGACGTGCTGTGGGACACGTTCGAGCAGATGGCGCGGGAGCTCGAGTGCAGCGTCGACTACCTCATCAACGAGTCGATGAAGCAGTACTCGCGGCAGAGGAACTACGGTGAGCGTGCGCCCGCACGGGAGCCGCCCCCCAGTCGAGATCCGGGCTACGCGAGTGCACCTCCGCCTCCGCCCATGCCGGCGCGTGGCACCATTCCTCCGACCGGCCGACTCCCGCCGCCGCCCTTGCCGCGGGGCGGTGGTGCGGGCGGTGGCATGCCGCCGCCTCCCCCACGGCATCCTACGTTGAACCCGAGCCGCCAAGCCCCGCCGAACCTCGGTGGTGGTCCGAGCGGTGGTGGCTTGCCGATGCCACCTCCTCCGCGCCAGCAGCAGGCGCCACCCGCGTATCCGCGCAACCCGCCCCCTCCAGTCGAGCGGGAACGCGAGCGTCCGCCGCCGCCTCGTGAGCGTGAGCGTGACGCGCGCGACTCCCGCGAGCCAGGTCCGCCCCCCGGTCGTAGCAACGGGTTTGGTCCGCAAGGCGCTTCGTTGAGCGTCATGTACCAAGGCGAAAAGTGGTCGGTGAACAAGGACCGCTTCGTCATTGGCCGCGGCCGTCAGTCCAGCGACCTCACGCTCAAGGACCCGAACGTGTCGCGGCAGCACGCAATGGTCGAGTACCAAAACGGCGTCTACTTCATCGTCGATATGGGTTCGACGAACGGTGTAGAATACAACGGTCAGAGGATCGCGCGGAAGCAGATCGCCGAAGGTGACGTCTTCCGGATTTGCGATCACGACCTCCGCTTCACGTTCCGCTGATCTCCGGTCTTCGCCGTGCTGCGCTCTTCAGCGTGACGCGGCGGAGGCATCCAAGCGAATCCAAGCGAGGGGTGGGAAGATGACCACGCGAAGGCCCGACGAGCGCGGCTTCCACAGGCTTCCCATGCTTGCGGAATCGAAGGTCGCGCTCGAGACATGTACGTATTGCCCGAAGCTGTGTCGGAGCGCGTGCCCCGTTTCGAACGCCGAGCCGCGCGAGTCGCTCACTCCTTGGGGCAAGATGTCCTCGGCGTACCACCTGGGACGTGGGGACATCGCTCCCGATGTTGGCGTGGAGCTCGGGTTCGCCAAGGTGGCGTATGCGTGCACGGGATGCCTCGCGTGCAAGAGCTCGTGCGACCACAAAAACCCGGTCGCAGAGACGCTGATGCACGTGCGCACGGCGGTCACGAAAGCGGGTTTGGCGCCGGATTCGGCCACTCGCGTGCTCTCCGAGTTTTCGCGCAAGGCTACCGACGCGACGGCACGGGCACGAGCTATCAACCCGGAATCGCAAGGGAATTCTCCGAAGGTAGCTTTGGTGGTCGGGTGTGGGTATTTGCGCAAAGCCGAGGACGAGGCTCGTGCGGCGTTTGCTGCAACGCGCGAGCTTGCGGGGCGCGACGTGCGGCTCGTGGGGGGATGTTGCGGACTGCCCCTGCTCCACGCCGGCGACGAAGAGCGCTTCGAGTCCCATCTGCGAGCGTTCGCCGCGAGCCTCGAGGGGTTCGACGAAGTGTTCGTCGTCGATGCTGGCTGTGCGCGCACCCTCCGTGTCGAAGCAAAGGCGCGAGGCTTGGGAAGCGGCAAGGTCGAGCTCGTCATCGAGCGGGCCGCCAAAGAGCTCCACGCGCTCACTCCGCTGCCCGAGGCCGAGGCCATCGCTCTTGGCGAAGTGAGGTACCACGACCCATGTCAGCTCGCGCGGGGCCTCGGCGTGACCGAAGCGCCGCGGGCCGTGCTCACGCGGATGCTGGGTCGCCCGCCGGGAGAAATGGCTCGAAATCGGGAGGGGGGGGCTTGCTCGGGGGCGGGTGGGCTCTTGCCGGTCACGCACCCGGGCATCGCGAACGAAGCCGCGCTCGCGCGAGTGCGTGAGCACGACCGCGAGGGAGGCGGAGTCTTGGTGACGGCGTGCGCGTCGAGCCTCCGCACGTTCCGCAAAAACGCGCCGGAAGCTCGCGTGGACGACATCGTGTCGTGGGTCGCGCGCGGCGTTCGCCGCGGATCGTGAAGGCCTCGAGCCCCACCGCCGAAGGGCAGCTTGGCGCGGAGGGCGGCGTCGAAAAGCCGCTCGTCTCTTCGTCCCCCGAGCAAAAGCCTCCACGCTCGAGCACGGACATGGACGGACGGGAACGACGCGGAACGAACGAACGACGCGGTGTTGCCGGGCGCGTGCTCATGGCGTTCCTCGCGACCACCCTCGCTTTTGCAGTCACGGTTGCCTTCAGCGTCTACACCCAGCGCCGCGCCGCCGAAGACAACGAAGAGCTCGCAAAGGGCTTCGTACCGGTCGCCCTTCGTCTCGCGAGGCTTCGCGCCAACCAGACCACGCTCGCCACACTCCTCGAAGGAACCCCGGATGATCGGGACCCTCGCGCCATGCGCCACGTGGTGGGGCCGCTTTCGAGCCAACGGCAGCTCACCCTTGCGGATGCCCGTGGGGCCATCGAAATCGACTTGGTGACGGCTGGCAGCGGAGAGACGCGCCTTCTCGCGCGGTCGTTCGCGTCCGACCTTGCCGCGGTGGAATCTCTGCTCGCCAGCGATCAGTCCTCGATCGACGAGCTTTTTGCGGCGCTCGAGCGCGGAGATCGAAACGCAGCCAACGAGGTGGCGCTTCGCGTCGGGACCGTCGAGCACGACGCCGACAAAAAGATCGGAGCCCTTGCGAATCGGGTCACGGCGTCCATGGGGGCCGTGAGCGCCGAAGCCAAGCGGCGCGAGCAGCGATCCATCGGCCTCATGATTGGTCTTGCCGCGTTCACTCTCGCGGTCGGCGTCGGAATGACCGTGCATGTTACCCGCATCTTGCGCCCGCTCGGTGCCGTGACCGCCCGAGCCCGCGCCGTGGCGCAAGGCGATCGGACTCCGAAGCCTACGGGACCCGCGGAGGACGAAATCGGCGAGCTTGCCGTCGCGTTCGAAAAGATGGTCGAAGCGGTGGGCGTGGCGCAGAGCCGAGCCGTCGCGAACGAGCGCCTTGCCGCGATAGGCAAGATGGCCGCGCACGTCACTCACGAGATTCGAAACCCCTTGAGCTCCATCTCGCTCAACATCGAGCTCTTGGAAGAAGAGCTGGCGAGCCAGAACATCACGGGCGAATCGAGGGAGCTTCTCGTGTCGATCACGCGAGAGGTCGAGCGCCTCGGAAATCTCTCCGAGGAATACCTGCGTCTTGCACGTATTCCTTCCCCGCGCATGGACTCGGAGGACGTGGGGGCGCTCGTGAGCGACGTCGCGAAGTTCTGCAAACCCGAGATCGAGCGCGCGGCCTGCGAGCTCGTGGTGTCCATTCCGACGGACCTTCCGCCCGTGCTGTTCGACGAGGCCCAGATCCGCCAAGCCGTGCTGAACCTCCTGCGAAACGCTCGCGAAGCGATGCCCGGTGGGGGACGAATCGAGCTTGGTGTCGTGGCCGAAGGAATGAGCGTCGCCGTGGCCGTGAGCGATCGTGGAGGCGGGATTCCCGATGCGATCCGAGATCGCGTCTTTGACCCGTTTTTCTCGACCAAAGGGGAAGGGACGGGCCTCGGTCTCGCGATCACCCGAAGGATCGTCGAAGCACACGGTGGGACGCTGACCTGCGACGCGCGGGAAGGGGGAGGGACCACATTTCGGCTCGCGCTGCCGCTCGCGTCCTCGAAGAGCCAGTTCTCGCCGGCCTGACGTTCGCTCGGGCCTCGGGTTCATGCCTGCGGCTCCCTTGCGTGTTCACGAAGGGCATCGTGCGTGGTTAACTCCGCGCATGGCCCGCCCAGATTCCCGCGCGAACGACGCTCTCCGTCCCGTCAACATGCAGATCGGCTTCCACTCCTATTCGGAGGGGTCGGTGCTCTACCGCGCCGGGGCCACCGTGGTGTTGTGCACGGCCTCGGTCGAAGACCGCGTTCCACCCTTCCTCGAGGGCAAGGGCAAGGGTTGGGTCACGGCCGAGTACCAAATGCATCCTCGCGCCAACCCACAGCGCCGTGAGGCTCGCGACGGCCGCGGCAAAGCCCCAAGCGGAAGAACGCAGGAAATCCAGCGTCTCGTGGGTCGCGCCTTGCGCGCCGCGGTCGACCTCGACGCCCTCGGCGAGCGCACGATCGCCCTCGACTGCGACGTGCTTGAGGCCGACGGAGGCACACGCACGGCCTCGATCACCGGGTGCTTCGTTGCGCTCGCCGTCGCGCTCGACAAGCTCCGGCGGGATGGCCGTCTGACGGTTCCCGTTCTTCATCCGCCCGTCGCTGCGACGAGCGTGGGGTGGCTCCATGGCGAGCTCCGCCTCGACCTCATGTACCTCGAGGACTCCAAAGCCGACGTCGACCTCAACGTGGTCGGTACCGAAAGCGGCGCGATCGTAGAAGTTCAAGGGACCGCAGAAGGCGAGCCCATTCCGCGCAGTGAGCTCGACCGAATGGTGGACCTCGGCCTGCGAGGAGTGGCCGAGCTGGTCACGCTCCAGAAAGAAGCCCTCGCCCGACACGGGGTCGATCTCGCCGCGATCACGAAGGTGGCGCCGTGAGGCATACGCTCGTCGTGGCCACGCAAAACGCGGGAAAGTTGGCCGAGCTCCGCGCCCTTCTCGCCGCTTTGCCGGTCACCGTCCTCTCGTCCGACGAGGTCCTTACTCGCACAGTGACCGTCGTCGAAGATGGCGAGACCTTTGCTGAAAATGCGACCAAAAAGGCCGTGGCCATCGCACGAGCCACCATGATGCTGACCCTCGCCGACGACTCGGGGCTCGAGGTGGATGCCCTCGGTGGTGCGCCGGGAGTACGTTCGGCGCGCTACGCACACTCGCGCGCGACCGACGGTGAAAACAACGCCGCCCTGCTCGCGGCGCTCTCGTCCCTCGCGGACGAAGAGGCCGTGTTTCGGGCGCGTTTTCGCTGCGTCTTGGCGCTCGTCGATCCCATCGTCTCGTTCGAGCCTTACCTCGTCGAAGGAGTCTGCGAGGGGCGAATTCTGATCGCGCCAAGGGGGTCCGGCGGCTTCGGATACGATCCGCTCTTTCTCGTCGAAGGCCGCGACAAGACGATGGCCGAGCTCGACGACACCGAGAAGAACGCCATCTCGCACCGCGGCCGCGCCTTCCAGACGCTGCGTTTGGTCCTTGAAAGAGCGTTACTCGCCCGCGACACGGTGGCGCGTACCATCGAAGAGTAAAGACCTCGCCGGAACGACCGAACCGCCCGAACGCGAACGGCCCCGCGACGGAAAGCGCTTCCGAGGGAGCGCGTCGAATCGCAGGGCCGACAGCAGGGCGAATCAGGAGTGGGCGAATCAGCCCTTCTTGAAGTTCTCGAGAGCGAAGTCCCAGTTCGCGAGGCTCGTCAGGAACGTCTCGACGTACTTGGGTCGCAGGTTGCGGTAGTCGATGTAGTAGGCGTGCTCCCAAACGTCGCACGTGAGGAGGGCGGTCTGGCCGTGCTTCATCGGGAGGTCGGCGTTGCCGGTCTTCGTGACGGCAAGCTTGCCCTTCTCGAGGACGAGCCACGCCCAGCCCGAACCGAACTGGGTCGTGGCGGCGGCGGTGAACTCTTCTTTGAACTTGGCGAACGAGCCAAAATCGCGGTCGATGGCGGCCTTGAGGTCGCCCGTCGGCTCGCCGCCGCCGTTCGGCTTCATGCTCTTCCAGTAGAAGGTGTGGTTCCAGATCTGGGCGGCGTTGTTGAACACGCCACCGTCCGACGACAGGATGATGTCCTCGAGGCTCTTCTCCGCTTCGGGCTTTCCGTCGAGGAGCTTGTTGAGGTTCACGACGTACGCGTTGTGGTGCTTGCCGTGGTGGAACTCGAGCGTCTCGGCGGTGAGGTGCGGCGCGAGAGCGTCTTTTGCGTACGGAAGCTCGGGGAGCGTGAAGGCCATGGAATCTCCTGGGGAGGGTGGGCCGCGCCTCCGGCTCCTCGTGGAGCTGGCGTTCGCATCTCTGCATCATGCACGGATGCGTTCGTGCGCGGGCCCCGGAACCGTACGCACGTAACACGCCGATGAAAAGGGGCGCCTTGCCCACCGGACGTGCCGAAAAGGCCTAGGTTCCCATCTATTGGAACCTTTCCAATCCATTGGCACGCGCGCCGACCTTTCGGAGGCGGTGTTCGGTCAGAGCTCGACGGTGACGATTTGGTCGTGCGGAAGCATGTACGGGATGCAGTCTTCTTTCGTGCCGTCTTCCCACACGAAGCACGAAAAATCGGTCTCGACGTCGAACACGATCATGGGCTGGTGCCAGATCCCCGGGCCATAACAGACGCCTTGTCGGCCGTGGGCGAGGAACACCTCCAACGTGTCGAGATCGGGCGTGTCTTGCCCGTGGGCCACGGCCACCATGTAGCGGGTCGCGTTGAGCGGAACGAAGAGCTGCCCCGAGTGTGGATGCTTCTCGACCTCGACCACCGGAAACTTTCCGGGAGTGCTCGGCTGGCAACGAAACGCCGCCACGTTGAGGCGCGCGTTCGGCCGGAGATTCTCCACGTCGAGTACGGCGTTGTGGCGTCGTGCAGTGCCCATGTTCACCGAGGTCCCTTCGCCGAGCGCCGGCGTGATTTCGAGGACGTGGCCGAAGGGGGCAAAAGCTTCGCGGGTCAGCGGACGGGCAACGTAGGTACGCACCTCACGAGGATACACGCCGGAAACCGCGAGCGGTCGAAAGGAAAAAGCCACGCGGATCCGAAGATTCGCGTGGCCCACGTTCGACTCGATTTTTGCGGAGAGAAAGGGATTCGAACCCTTGGAACCCTTGCGAGCTCACATGATTTCCAATCATGCACCTTCGACCACTCGGTCACCTCTCCCA
>JAYUKI010001412.1:0-2040 GCA_043764595.1 Myxococcales bacterium
TGCCCGAGGAGCGAGCACCGGAAGCCTACTCCCGTAGTCTGAGGAGCGGAGCGACGAGGCCACCTGCCGCAGCGAGAGGATCGGCGGGAGATGGCACACCCATGTCGACCGGGCGCCTTAGGGTCGGGATCGTCAACGTGATGCCCAAGCTCGAGGCGTACGAGCCGCTCCTGCTCGGACCGTTATCGAGACTCGAAGCCCGAATCGAACCCGTATTCGTGCGCCTCGAGAGCCATGCCTACCAAAGCAGCGACCAGGCGCATCTCGAGCGTTTCTATCGACCCCTCAAGGCTCACCTCGAGCAAGGCCCACTCGACGCGCTCATCCTCACGGGCGCGCCGGTCGAAGAGCTCGAGCTCGAGGACGTGCACTACTGGAGCGAGCTCTGCGACGTACTTCTTTACGCGCGGGAACACGTGCCAAGCACGCTCGGATTGTGCTGGGGCGGGCTTGCGCTGGCAGGTCTCCTCGGCATTCCGAAGTCGCCGCTTCCGAAGAAGCTCTTCGGAGTCTTCGAGAACCGAACGACGGCGCCCGAGCACCCCCTCGTGGCGGGCCAAAAGACCGTCTTCCCATGTGCCCATAGTCGGCATTCGGGAATTGCGGACGCGGAGCTCGAGCGTGCGGAGCGCGAAGGCACCGTGCGGCTCTTGTCCCACTCGAGCGAAACGGGATACGCGATGTTTGCCTCCTCGGACGGACGCTATGTCGCTCACCTCGGCCATCCGGAATACGTCGCCGAACGATTGGCATTCGAGTGGAAGAGGGACGTTGGGCTCGGCCGAACGGACGTCGAGCCCCCGAAGAGCTTCGATCCGGAGGCCCCCGTCACCTCATGGGAGGAGCATCGGGAAACGTTCTTTTCCCAATGGATCGACGTCGCCACGAGCGCCACGGGCCAACGGCGCTAGCCCCTGGAACCGGGGAGTAGGCTGCGATCGCGTCGAAACCCCAGTCCGCCCGTCGAAATGCGCTTCGCACCTAGTGCTTATTGTTTGCACCCCAAGGCCGGGCCTGCCTTGTCCACGACAGGGCCACTGCGTGCAAAGAAGCGGGCTTCATCGCTGCTGGTCGTGAGGAAGGTCACGGCGCTCGCCTCGAGCGGCGGGATCCAGGACTTTTCCTTGTTTGCACTCGAGTCCCTCCAGGAAAACATGGAGTGGCTCGCGTTTTCGTAGAGGCAGAAGCTCGTTCGGGACGGGCCGGTGATGGCTTCGATACGCTTGGCGACTTTGAAGACCTCGGCGTTGCTGACGACGGGATCGTCGACCACGCCGGTCATTTGCACCTTCGTGGGCAGGCTCGCGAGTCCCGCGAGACTGTCTTGCACGAGCTTTCCGTACACGAGCGCCCCCGCGAGATTTCGCACTTTGAACTGGCAGATTCCGGCGCGGCCGCTCGCGTTTCGCTCGACGAGCTCGCACTCGGCTCCCCAGCCCAAGGGCACGTCCCCAATCTGTTCCCAGACCTTGGTCTGCACGAGCTTCGCGAACACGCCCGGGTCCACCGAGAGCTTGCTCACCGAGTCCATGACCGCCGCGCGTGTCGTGGCATCCGCCGCTTGGCTAAGCGTTTCGGCGGCGGTGCGAATGACGTTCAGTTGGCCTTGGTTGGCCTGATAAAACGGAGCCGCAACGAGCGTACGGGTGTACGGCTTTTTCGTGGCGAGCAGGGTCGCGTGGGTGGCAAGCGCGCCGCCGACGGAGATGCCGCCGACCACGCGATTGGCCGAGTCGGGCACCTCGGCCATGACGGCGTTCATTTGGCGTACGAGCTTGGTGTAGGGGGATCCTTCGAGCGGATCGCCCGAGGCGAGTGGGGCGGGCACTGCGCTCGCGTCATCGATGACGGGCCACTTGTTCACCGCCGGATCGGGCAAAGGGGTCGTGCCACCTTTCCACGCAGGGTTCACTTGCGGCACACGACCGTGGCCCGGAAGAACCGGGAGCAGCACTTCATAACCCGCGCGACTCAATTGCGAAGCAAGGCCGACGGTCTCCGTTCGACCGTTCACCGTCCGCTCGAAGTTCATGAACTGCT
>JAYUKI010001413.1:0-2039 GCA_043764595.1 Myxococcales bacterium
CAATATACATAAAGAGGTCCGGGTAGCGTTTGAGTGGCCGGATGATGTGAATCTGGTCTTCCAACGTGATGAGCATGTCGGTGATGTGCCCCGAGATCCCCAGGATGTCCATCGCGCCCATCTTCGCGCGCACGACTTGCGTGTTGGCGGATGCCGCAAGCTCCATGTCGAGTCGACCTTGCCCGCCAATGACCCCAAGGGTGAGGCCGGATTTCCAGTCCACGAGCGCCGCGCCAATTGCGCCGTCGATTTTCATGAGGGATTCGAGCGATTGCGGGACGGTAGCCATGTTTCTTTTCCTTCGTTCTTGGGTGAGGGTCAGGGGTGCTGTATCTAGCTTGGAACGTTCCGGACCAGAGCCCGTTGCGTCCGTCTTTCGTTCGGGGCTCGAGCCCCAGGGCTCGTCTAAGTCGACTGGGAAGCTGCCAGGCTCTGGCCACTCGCCCGTGCCTGCCTCCGGGGCCCACGACGGCCTATCGGGCTCTACCTGGTGGCCGCGCGCGAGCTCGTCTTCTTCCACCATCGCCTCCATGACCAAGGCGGACACATTGACATCGAAGTGGTACTGATCGGGACCCCGTGAATCGATGTCCACCGATGCGTCCGCCCACCGAGAGATGGCTTTCGCAGCAGAACGGCCCACGCGCTTTCCATAGGAGGCAAATCTCAGCCGACCGCTGACGAATCCGAGTATTCCGAATTTGCCGGTGGTCGTACCGACGTACAAGGTGCACGTCTTTTGCTCGAGCTCGACGAGCTGGAGCAAGCCTGGAAGCGTCACTCCTTCGATGTGGGCGGTAGGCTTTTGCGCCATGACTTCGTCGAGCTTTGCCAGCGCCAAATCGTAGTCGATCGGCTTGTCGACAAAGCCCAACGCACCCGTGGCGAGCACTCGCGCCAACATTTCACAGTTCCCGTACGCAGAAAGAACGATGGTGGGGACGCGTAGCTTGCGATTGAGCATCGTTCGCAGAAGCTCGAAGCCGTCCATCACTGGCATTTTCAAGTCGGTCAGCATGGCCGTGATGGTCTTCGACTCGAGCTCGGCGAGGGCCTCTTTCCCGTTGCTCGCCTGCACGACCTCGAAACCTTCAGCCTGAAGCATGTCCGACATCGCCGAACGGAACAGTGGCTCGTCGTCTACCAAGAGGATTCGGCCATGTCGCATGTGGCCTATAAGAGCATCGACCATGCCAACCACCGCCCGCGAATTGGCGGGCAATTTGGGTGTAGGCACTCACCTTACCGATCGTTTCGATCCGTCGAGGCGCTCATTTTGTCGCCCGACATCCGCTCGAAGGAAACGTCGCTGCCCGGTGGTCCTAACGATTCCACGCCGCGAGCTTCCGGCGAAGGGTTGCTGGGGAAATGCCGAGTCGCTTCGCGGCCAGCTCTCTCGCGCCGTCAGCGTGGTCGAGGACGGCGAGCACGTGGCGTCGCTCGACCGCTTCGAGCGTTTCCACCGCGCCCCCAGATGCGCTCACGGCGCTTCCGTCACGAGCGTTGCTCGCGGTGCCGAGGAACGCCGACGGTCGGAGCACGACGCCATCCCCGAGAAGCAGCGACCGCTCGACTACGTTTCGAAGCTCTCTGATGTTCCCCGGCCAAGAGTACCGTTCGAGCCTCGCCATCTCGCCCTCTGCGAGGCTAGCGGTGCGGGTGCCGGCCAAGTCTCGGATCGTACCGTGCACGAGCTCGGCGAGGTCTTCTCTTCGCTCGCGGAGCGGCAGAATCTCGATTCGCAGAACGTCGAGGCGGTACAAAAGATCGCGTCGAATTCGATTGGAGGACATATCCGTCGATGCATTCGTGGCAGCGATTATCCGAACGTCGACGTGACGTGGCCTTACGCTTCCAAGGCGCCTGACCACGCCGTCTTCGATGACCGAGAGCAACTTCGCCTGGAGGGGCAGCGACATCTCGCCGATTTCATCGAGGAATAGCGTACCTTGGTCGGCAAGCTCGAACAGTCCTGGTCGCGCTGCGTGGGCTCCTGTGTAGGCTCCGCGCTCAACGCCGAGGAGCTCGGCCTCGACGAG
>JAYUKI010001414.1:0-6793 GCA_043764595.1 Myxococcales bacterium
CACCATCACCGTCAAGGGCTCCGACGTGATGGTTGGCAAAGCCAAGGTCATCAAGGCCGACATCGAAGCGTCGAACGGCGTCATTCACGTCATCGACACCGTCCTCATGCCCCCCGCCAAGTGAAACGAAGGCGGTTTTCGTCGATGCCCCAGCCCGGTCGTACGAACGTACTCCTCGCTAGCTGCTGACGAAGACCGCTTCCGTTTCCTTCGGTGCCCATGGCGCGTTTCCCCTCGGGGCGACGCGCCTTTGGCATTTTGTGGCTTTGGTCTGGGAGGCTCGTTTGGCTACCGAACGACTAGGGCGCGCGAAATCCAGGCCTAGCCGGGTTTGTTGTCGATTCGAGGCCGCGTCAGGATGGGGGTGTAAATCGCAAGAAAGAGGCCGAAGGCTAGGGCGAAGAGGACGCCGGAGAGTTGGTGCGCTCGAGTGGTGTGGGCCGGCGAAAGGAGGGGCAAGGCCACACGCACGAGGGCCGAGAGCGTGACGAGCGCGAAAGCGGCGGTGATGGGCTTTCCGACTTCGAGCTTGCGCCCCGTATGGCCTAGAGCGACTCGGGCCATCATCCCCAGTGTGACTCCACCAATGCCGCCTACGGTGAGCGCGTGGGTGGCGAGCGAGAGCGGAATGGCGGGATGAAGCCGTGCCGCGACTCGTAGGGCGAGGCCTGCGGGGATCCACGCGTAGGTCACGTGAAGTATCCACAGGAGCGGCTCGCGGAACACGTGCCGTGTTCCCCAATGGGCGGCTCGAGCGACGAGCACGAGCGCGGCGACGCCGGCAACGACGGTTCCGGCAATCCCGTCGGGAGCGAGCGCGTCGAGCAGGGTCAGCGCGACCATGGCCGCAATCGCGAGTGCGTCGACCCGTGGATGGGAGCGAATGGTCGTGACCTTCGTGGCATTCTTGGTGAACATCGGAAAAACCCGGCCCGCCATCACCACGACGAGCAAGACGGCGAGGTTTACGCCAAAAAGGACCGCTCGCCGGCGCACGCCCGGCCAAACGCCGAGGACGTCGAGGTGCATGGCGAGGTTGGCGACCCAAAGAGCGAGCACGACGCCGACCATGACGAGATTGCGGTAGTTCTTCGCCCGCACGATGGGACGCCCAATGGCCAGGGCCACTGCCGGTAGAAACGCGAGATCGACGATGGCAACCAGCAGCCTCGGGACGGAAGGCACGATCAGCGCGAAACGCGCCACGACCCAGACGGCGGAGAGCCCGAGCAGTGCCGGCCCCGTGAGAGTCTCGCGCGAGGTCCAGTTGCCCGCAGCCGTGAGCAAGAATCCGGCAATGACCGCCGCGGTGAAGCCAAACACCATCTCGTGGCCGTGCCAGCCGACCATGTCGAAGTAGGCGTCGGTACGCACGAGACCGGCGAGCGCCAAAAGCCATATTGGGACGACGACGGCCGCAAATGCAGCCGCGAGGAGGAAGAATGGCCGAAATCCCTTGCGCGCGAGCGGGCCCCCCCGCGGAGTCGGCGTTGTTGGCGGTGCGCCCAAGAGCGGGAGTGCATTCATGATTTGGACCTCCGTACTCAAGTAGCAAGAACTTCACGGACAATCACTTGCCCTCGTCGTCGGCGAATGCGACGGGGTGACAAATGTCATGGCTCGCCAAGGCCGCCGGAGATAGCTTCCTCTCGAAGCCGTCACGTCGTCCACACGAGACCTTGCAGGCGAGCGCCGATAGGCACGTGCTTATTGGTCAATGCCGCGATCCATCCGTGTCCTGCGACGCGAAACGGTGTCGTCGTGTCCGTCTTCCAGGAGTCTCATGCTTACCAAATCGGCGGCCCGCGCATTCTTCCTGGTGGGCACTTTCGTATGCTCGGCCGTCTTCATCGGCCTGACGGTAGACTCCATTGCCCAAGTTCCCGCGAGAACGCACGAAGATCAGATAAGCCCTGAGGTCGCGCGCGGAAAAGACCTTTGGGACACCAGCAACTGCATGGGGTGCCACACGCTGTTCGGAGAGGGGGCCTACTACGCGCCCGAGCTCACGAAGGTGTACGAACGCCGAGGTCCCGAGTTCATCCGGGCCATGCTTCGCGATCCCGAGAAGATGTATCCGGGGCAGCGCAAGATGAAAAACTACCGAATGCCCGAGAAAGACATCGACGACCTCGTCGCGTTTTTCAAGTGGGCCGGCAACGTGGACCTCAACGGGTTTCCGCCCAAGCCAACCCTGATGCAGGTGGCGGTCCCTACCGGGTCCGACCAGGGAGCGGCGTCGATCGCCATCGTCGGCACACGGCCCCAAGTGTTCAATCAACTTTGTGTCGCGTGCCACGCCCTCGGTGGGCAAGGTGGCGCCGTAGGACCTGCCCTGGACCGGGTAGGCGACCGCCAAACGGCCGAGTACCTCGGGAAGTGGCTCCACGATCCCGCACAGGTCAAAGCGGGCACGAAGATGCCCAAGCTCCCGCTCACCGAAGAGCAAATTCAGGAGTTGGTCGCGTTCCTTTCCCAACAAAAATCGGTGCCCTCGCCATGAAGTACGCGTCGCAGAGACTCGCCTACTGGTTCTTCGCAACCAGCATGTTGCTGCTCTCGCTCCAGCTCGTCTATGGCTTCATCATGGCGTTTGCACACGCCGGCTACGACGGATTGCACTCGATCATCCCGTTCCACGTGGCCCGTGCGACGCACACGAACCTCCTCGTGATGTGGCTTCTCGCCGGCTTCATGGGCGCGGCCTACTACATCATTCCGGAGGAGGCGCAGCGCGAGCTCTATTGGCCGAAGCTCGGCTACGTCCAGCTCATTGCGTTCGTCGTCGTAGGCGTGACGGCCGTGATCGGATTCCACTTCGGCTGGATGGAGGGGCGAAAGTTCCTCGAGATTCCAAGGCCGCTCGACTACCTCGTCGTGATCGACGTGCTCCTGTTCATCGCGAACATCGGAATGACCGTATGGAAGGGCAAACGCCGTACGACCACCGCGATGGTGCTCTTCATGGGGCTCTTGTTCGCGGCGCTGCTCTACCTGCCTGGAATGATCCCGACCAAGAATCAGACGATGGATTCGTACTGGCGCTGGTGGGTGGTGCACCTCTGGGTCGAAGGGGTCTGGGAGCTCATCATGGGAGGTATTCTCTCCTTCCTCTTGATCAAGCTCACGGGCGTCGACCGCGAGGTCATCGAAAAATGGCTCTATGTCATCGTCGGGCTCACCTTCCTCTCCGGCATTCTCGGAACGGGGCACCACTACTACTTCATTGGTACGCCGAACTACTGGAAGTGGATTGGCGGGGCATTCAGCGCCCTCGAGCCACTTGCGTTCCTCGGTATGGCCATCTACGCGGTCACCATGGCGCGTCGGGGCGGGCGCAACCATCCCAACAAGATCGCCATGCTCTGGACCGTGGGATGCTCGATCATGTCCTTCGTCGGCGCGGGCTTCTTGGGGTTTGCGCACACCGTGCCTCAGGTAAACCTCTACACCCACGGAACGCTAGTCACGGCGATGCACGGCCACGTGGCTTTCTGGGGCGCATACGCCATGATCGTCTTGGCGATGATCTCCTACGCGATGCCACTTCTGACCGGTCGCAAGCTCTACGACACGCCGTCGGCCGTTCTGTCCTTCTGGGCGTCGAACATCGGCATGGTCGCGATGACCATGGCCTTCGCGGTCGCCGGAGTCACGCAGGTCTATCTGGAGCGTAAGGTCGGAATGGACTTCATCGTCGTCCAGAAGGAGATCGAGATTCATTTCGTCGGGCTCATTCTGGCGGCGAGCCTCTTCACCGTAGGAATAGGCGCTTTCGTCTTCAACTTCGTCCGATACGGGCTCCCCAAGGGCGCCCTAGCCGAGCCGGAAGGGTTCGATTCCGAGGTTCAAGCCCAAGCCGCGGAATGAGCCCAAACAAATGAACCCCTCGAACGAGCCAAGCACTCCGCAACGACCGCAGAATGGGGCACGGGAGCCCAGCCCCGAGCCTTACTATCGACCGCTCGGCTCGGAAGAAACGACCTTTCGTCTCGCCTACGAAGCCCGCCTCCCGCTCTTGTTGAAGGGCCCGACCGGATGTGGAAAGTCGCGCTTCGTGGAGGCGATGGCGGCGAAGGTCGGCCGGGAGCTCGTCACGGTGGCCTGCAACGACGAGACCAGCGCGGCGGATCTGCTCGGTCGGTGGATCGTTCGAGGCGGGGACACCGAGTGGCAAGATGGGCCGGTCACCCGAGCGGTCCGAGCTGGAGCCATCCTCTACCTCGACGAGGTCGCCGAGGCTCGGGAAGACGTCGTCGTGGTGCTCCACCCGCTCAGCGATCATCGTCGGCAGCTCTTCGTCGATCGTAGGGACGAGGTCTTGTCGGCCCCGCCCGAGTTCATGCTCCTGGCGAGCTACAATCCTGGATACCGTCGCGGGCTTCGCGAGCTCAAGCCTTCCACGCGTCAGCGCTTTTTGACCCTTCGATTCGACTATCCACCTGCTGACGCCGAGCGCGAGATCGTTCGTCGTGAGGCGAACGTGGACGCGGGCGTCGCCAAGAATCTCGTCCTCTTGGCGGCAAAAATACGAAAGCTCGAAGAGCTGAGTCTCAGCGAAACCGTGTCCACGCGTCAGCTCGTCAACGCGGCCAAGCTGATACGCGCCGGGCTTCCACCTCGGACCGCGTGCGCCGTGGCCATCGTTGGCCCTCTGACCGAAGATGTCGACGCCGCGCGCGCCCTGCAAGACCTCGCCGATCTGAGCTTTTAGGTCGACGTGAGCTGGGACGAAAAGCTATTCGGAACCCTCTACAAGCGCCTCTTCGGGCGGGGACGCTCGAGGCTCGCTGTCGAGCGTGCGTCCCATGGAGTTTTGCTCGAACCCGAGCGCGCCCGTATTCGGATTCTGGCGAGCGCAATGGCTGGCGCAATCGTCGACGTCCAGGCCGCAGAGGCCGAAGGCGGCACGGCCGAAGCGCTGCTGCTCTTGCCCGAGACCTTCGTCCTCGCCTCGGATCGAGCCATAAACGAAAAGGCACTTCTCTTTCGGGTATTGTTTGGCGCACTCTCCATTCGCCTCGGAATGTGCGTCCCGAAAGGATGGGATGGGCCGATGGAACGTGCACTCGCGACCACGCTGTCCGTGCCGGCAACGGTAGACGCGCTGGAAGAAGCCATGCCAGGCGCGCGCGGGCTGCGGGACTCGCTGGAGGTGGCCGCGATTGCGTCCCGTCCGGACCTGCGAAAGCTCGATTCTCCGAGCGCGGCCCTCGAGGTGCTGGTTCAGGCCCGCCTTGGCCGCCCTTGGGGGGACTTCGCGGCTCTGGCGGACGCGCGCGCGATAGCGTGGGCTCGGGCCGCATTCGAGGAGCGACCTGGAGGACCCGAAGCGCTGGGCGAAGCGGTCGGCAGGTTTGCTGATTTCGTGCGAGGAGGCAGTTCTACGCCGGTGCCGCTTTGGGGAAGGCTCTCGAACGCGCGCCGACCCGCGCCGGCCCCGGCCGCGGGAGCCGCGCCAAACGAGTCGACCGCCACCACCGAGCGGAGAGGCAAGCCGAGGGAGGGCGCACGCAGAATCGAGCTTCCAGGTCCGCAAGACGAAGAGAATCCGCTCGTGCACTCGTTCGAAAAAGTGCATACCGTGGAAGAGCACCAAGGGGGGAATCGAAAGGCCGACGGCAGCGACGAGCTGGACGAACATTTCGACGCGCTCGAAGACGCGAACGTGCGGGAGGTCGTACGCTCGAACGAGCGAGTCAAGTCCTTGCTTCGTGCGGACGTCACGTTCGACGACGTCGTGGGCGACGTGCCCGATGGTGTAGCAGGAGATGGCATTCCGTACGACGAGTGGGACTCGAAGCTCGGCGCCTATCGTCGCGACTGGTGCACCGTCCAAGTCTCGACCGGCGTTTCCTTCTCCGATGCAAGGCGCGCGTTCGAAATGCTCCACGACCTCAGGCGTCGCGAACGACGTTCGATCGAGCGTCTGCGCGCCAGCTTCGAGGCGATTGCCCTTCAGCGTCGGTGGCGTACGGGGCAGCGCGACGGAATCGACGTCGATGTCGACGCTCTCGTGGACCGCTTGGCTGCGCTGCGTAGTGGGCATACGGGGACAGATCGCCTCTACGTCAGTCGACGAAGGTGCGAGCAGGACGTCGAGGTCATGCTTCTGGTCGATTGCAGCCTATCGACCGACGGATGGATTCGCGGACGCCGAGTCCTCGCCGTGGCAAAGGAGACCGTCGTACTCCTTGTCGACGGATTCGAACACGTCGGAGTGCCCATCTCGGTGGCTGGATTCCATAGCAACACGAGGCGCGATTGTCGCTTTACGACGATGAAGTCTTTCGACGAGGCCGCCACGGCGGGCTACCGAAGGCTCGCCGCCGTAGAACCTGTAGGATACACGCGCATAGGACCCGCGCTTCGCCACGCTACGTCGATCCTTCGGGATTCTCCGGCCCGCAAGAAGCTTCTCGTGTTGATAAGCGACGGGAAGCCGACCGACTACGACAGGTACGAAGGCCGCCACGGAATCGGGGACGTGCGCAAGGCGGCGAGAGAGGCAGCGTTGTCCGGAGTAGAGACGTTCTGCCTCGCCATTGACGCACAATCACGGGCTCACCTGTCCGAGATGTTCGGTCCGAATGGCTACGAGACCGTGCTTTCGTCGGGCGATCTCGTTGCCTCGATGACCCGAGTGTACGCCGACCTCATGCGCTAGAGCGCCGACCGAATCAAGCGGTTCGGCGCTCTAAATCAGCGGCCAGGATCCTCGATCAGCGCCACAAAATAGATGGAAATAAGCGAGCTCGCTCCGGGTTCTGGAATTGCCAAACACCAGACACCA
>JAYUKI010001415.1:0-2030 GCA_043764595.1 Myxococcales bacterium
TCGTCGACGAACGCGCTCATCATAGGCTTGCCCGCCTGCGGCGTGGTCACGTCGGCTTCGAGCCGAATGGCGTAACGGCCCCGCGTTTGGAGCACGAGGTTCGAATCCGCCGTTCGCGTCCGTCCCGAAGCGGTCTGCGACATCACGAAGACGGTGAACGTGCTCGCCGTCTTTCGCCTCAGACCGACGCGCAGGTTGTGCTCCCGACCGGGGCCCGAGTCCGTTGGGGCGGTCTCGAGCCGCAACGTGAAGAGGGCCGCCGTTTCGCCAGAGCCGGCATCTCCTGGATCGAAATCCACGATGCGGGCGACGAAGCGCACCGCTGCACGGCGAACCGGCGCATTCTCGAAGGCGCGCTCGGCATATGTGGCGGGATCGGCCGTTTTGTCCGTCTCGCTCGTCAGCACACGAGAGCCCGCATCGGAGGCTGCGAGGTAGAGTCGTCCGCTTCGAATCGTAACGTCCTCCCACGGCGGAACGATCGCGCCGTCTACTCGCTCGAAGTCGTCGGAGAAGGTCACGATGGGCGCGGCATCGAGGGCGGCATCCCGATCCAAGCCTCCGGCATCCGTTGGGCTAGGGCTTCCATCCGGGGCAGCCGAATCCCCGGGGGCGCCCGCATCCGACGTGCTGGCGTCCGTGCCACCGTTCGTCTCGGTGATATAGGCGCTCGCGCAAGCCATCCCGGTCCCGGCCAAGGCCGCTATCCAAAAGAGCTTCAGGGAAAGTCGCACGGCCATGGAGCCTAGCTCGCAAGCGAAGCGGACGCGAGGTTGCATGGGCACATGGCGTCTCGGGAGCCCATCCACGACTGCCGCCGTGGCGTGGCGACTCGAACGTTTGGCTTCGAAACGAATCGGGCGCGCTCCTCGTCGAAGCGCGCCCAATGGTTGGATGGTAGTGCCTCGTCGTGCTCAGAGCGCAGCGAGGACGTCGTAGCCGGTGAGGATGTACGTCTTGTCTGCGGGGAAATCGCGTACCAGCACCGCGGGGCTCTCGGGCGTGATCATTCCGGCGAGGAGCTTCACGGGGGTCTCGATGTCGACGTACCGAAACGGCTTCTGCATGATGCTGCGTACGGGCTGCTCGCGAATCTGCGCGTCCGACACCATGCACCCGTAGAGGTGCGCTTCGCTGAGCGAGCCGACGATGCGCCCGGAGCGAAGCACCGGGATCTGGGAGAAGTCGTTCTCGCGCATCTGTGAAGCCGCATGCTCCACCGAGTCGCCCTCCTCGACGCCTACGAGCTCGGTCACGGTCTTGTTCTTGACGAGCTCACGTGTCGTGGGACCTTCCTCGCGCTCGTAGCCCATGGCCCGCATCCACGCGGGATTGAACATCTTGCCGAGGTAGCGCGTGCCGTGGTCGTGGAAAATGACGACCACGGTCTCGCCTTCTTTGAACTTCGACGCAAGCTGCTTCATTCCGGCGACGGCGGAGCCGGCCGAGTTGCCGACCCAAATGCCCTCTTGGCTCACGATTTCACGAGTCCAAAGTGCGGCGTCGCGGTCGGTGACTTTCTCGAAGCCGTCGATGACCGAAAAGTCCACGTTTTGTGGGAGAAAGTCCTCGCCGATGCCTTCGGTGACGTACGGGTAAATCTCGTGTTTGTCGAAGATCCCGGTCTCCTTGTACTTCTTGAAGACCGAGCCGTACGTGTCGATTCCCCAAGCCTTCACGCTCGGCTTTTTCTCTTTGAGAAATCGCGCCGTGCCACAAAGCGTCCCGCCCGTTCCCACGCCCACGACGAGATGGTCGATTCGACCTTCGGTCTGCTCCCAGATCTCGGGCCCGGTGCTCTCGTAGTGGGCTTGAGCGTTGCTGGGGTTATCGTACTGGTTGGCTTTCCAGGCGTTCGGCGTCTCGCGTTCGAGGCGCGAGCTCACCGAATAGTACGAGCGCGGATCCTCCGGATCGACGTCGGTCGGGCACACGATGACCTCGGCTCCAAAGGCGCGGAGGGCATCCACCTTCTCTTTGGATTGTTTGTCCGTGGTCGTGAAGATGCACTTGTAGCCCTTGACGATGGC
>JAYUKI010001416.1:0-2027 GCA_043764595.1 Myxococcales bacterium
TCGAGCCGGGGCGGAGATCGTGAACTCCTCGGCATCGGCGGCGAGCTCGCGCGCACGATCGAACTCTTCGTGAAAGTGTCCGAGGTCGTGAAGGGTCTCGAGGACGACCAGCCGAAATCCCCAGTCTCGAAAGGTCGCTCCACTTCCTTTTTTGGACGAAGCGTTCGCCTTGGTGGAAGTCTTTTTGACGGCAGTGGCCTTCTTCGCTGCCGGCTTCGTCACCTTCTTCAGGGCCAGTTTCGCAGGGGCTTTCTTCGCGGGGGTCTTCTTCGCGACGGCCTTCTTTGCGGGGGCTTGCTGCGCGGGGGTCTTCTTCGCGGGGGTCTTTGCCGAGACCTTCTTCGCGGGGGTCTTCTTCGTGGGGGCTTTTGCTGAGACCTTCTTTGCAGCCTTCTTCGCGCTTGCCATGTTCGCTCTTCCTAGTCGTTGGGTTGCGACCCCTTCGGAGAGTCGCCGTCTTCTACGGCGCGTACGGAGAATTCTCCCCGGACGACCGTCGGAGAATCGCAGGTCTCGACGAGAAAAGCTGAGACGAAAGCTGGAACGAAGGTCCACTCCACTCGAGGTGGCCAAGGAGATCGAGCTTTTCGAAAGAAACGTCGCTTTGCACGCAACACTCGCCTGACTTCCGTCGAGAGAGCGGCATGGAGGTCATGATGAAACGCTTCTCGGTCACTCTCGGTTTGGTATTTCTAGGTGTTCTCTCGGCATGCTCGGGCTCGGACCCGACCGGAGCAGAACGTGGCGAAAGCACTACGCCAAGCTCCCCCACATCCAGCTCGACAAGCTGCTCTTCTCCGCTCTGCCCAACGAGACACCTGAGAGCGAAAAGGATCAAAAGGACTGCGAGGCGGAGTACGCAGGGCCGTGTGGGAGCGTCGTGGGAAGCGCACGCGAGTGCATTTTTCGCAACATCAAGTGCAACGCGTCTGGGTTGCGAACGAACGACTCGTTGTCCACCATCGAGACGGCCTGCGAAGCTCCACTTCGTGCCTACCGAGCTTGCAGCGAACAAAACAACAGCACATCGAACGGTCGTTGATTCCGCGAGATCGCGGGCGGAATCCTAGGGAGGTGCTCACGCGGACGCGTCCTCCCTACTGCTCGCCGTCGTCCATGAGGTCGCGCACGAACCTCTCGGACTCGGGGGCCTTTTCGATCTTGGGCTCGGATTGGCTAACGAAATCCGCGGGCTTCTCGAGAGTGATTCGACCGAGGGCTCCTGAGCGAAAGTCGTGAACGAGCACGTCCGAGGCCTTGTGGAGGTCCACTTTGCCTCCGCCTCGGAGCGCGCCACGTCGCTTTCCGATCTCGACCAAAAGCTCGTGTGGTGTAGAGGGCAGCGACTCGATCTTGTACCTTTTGCTCACGAGGTCGGGATACCGCTCGAGCAAGAACTCACACGCGAAGAGCGCGATGGTCTCGTATTCGATGGCGGTCTCCGGAATGGCTCCTCCGAGGGCGAGCCGAAGCGAAGCGCCTTCGTCCTCGATCTTGGGCCACAAGATGCCGGGCACGTCGGAGATCACGACGCCACTCTTCAGGATGACCCGCTGCACCGACTTGGTGACGGCGGGCTCGTCCCCGACCTCGGCGACCTTTCGCCCCATGAGGGTGTTCACGAGAGTGGACTTTCCGACGTTCGGGATGCCCACCACGAGCGCGCGCACCGGGCGCTTTTCCAGGTTCGGGCGGGTCGCCAAACGGTTGCAGAATGCAGGTACTCGCGTGAAGGTCTCGTGGTTTCGCTTCGTGGAGATCGCGATGGCCAGCACCTGTGCGACCCGTGGACCAGCCGGAACCTCGAGGGCCCGAAGCCACTCCTCGGTCAGCGACGAATCGGCCAGGTCGCTCTTCGAAAGCACCTTGAGACAGGGCTTTTGTCCGCGAATTTCGCTCAAAACCGGGTTCTCGCTGGAGCGCGGCATGCGTGCGTCCAACACCTCGATCACGACGTCGCACGTGGGTACGGCCTCGGCGATCGCGCGCCGCGCCTTCGTCATGTGACCGGGGTACCACTGGATCGC
>JAYUKI010001417.1:0-2025 GCA_043764595.1 Myxococcales bacterium
AGCCCGCAATTGCGAGCGTCCAGCCAAAACCAAGCAAGCCAATACCATGGGAAAGTTTCACGTTGCCTCCAGGGGAAGAAGTCAGCGCGACGCGCCAACGTGAGAGCCCGGACTGCAAGCCTGTGTCCAACCCCGCCCCGCGAAGACCGATCCCTCGAGATCCTCGACGAACGGGCCGATCCTCGCGACGTCCACGCGCTCGAGGCCAAGAGGAGCACGGGTGCCGGCGCCGTTTGGAGGAGCGCGAGCTCCTCCAAAATGAAGGATCTCCTTCATAGTGGCGACACTCGGCCGTGGCTTTCGCGAACCAGCCATCCAACCGAACCGAGAGGGGCCACGAGTCCGGCGATCGAGGTGGCGCGCGTCGGAGTTTGCATGGTCGTGGCGCTGACGATGGGCTTCGGCGCCGCCCGCACGCCCGAACCGACGGTGGTGGCGCCCGCGGTCACGACGCCTGCCGCGGTCGAGGACGTGATGTCCGCGGCAATGCCGGCTGTGGTGTGGCAGGCGGGCGCGGAAGATCCCCAGGTGGCGTGGCCGTTCGCGGCGGCGTCGCTGACGGGGCGCGTGCCGCGGGTGCTCCAGAAGGTTAGGGCCCGCCGCAAAATAAGTCGTCGACTCGCCGCCGAAGCATCCCCAACGGCAGCGTTGAAAATTCTAGAGATACCGCAGTATGTCGGCGAATTTTCGCCTCGCCGTAGGGGCGCTTCGACGCCGATTCGATCGACTTGTTTTGCGGCAGTCCCTTAGCACGGGGGATCGGTCTGGGGACGAGGCATTTGCGATGCTCGCCAACCCCGACATCCCCAGGGGACGGGCAGAATGACGCTTATCTCTCGCTGAAGCGGCGCGCCGCACGAACGGCGCGGCCGGATGCGCCGCACACACGTCCGCGGCCCGCCCACGCGTGGTCCGCACCACGAAGTGCAGCGGGCGGCGGATCGCTGGTCCGTTGCGTGGTGCACGAGCTTTCGCTCGTTCGTCGTCGCGCCTTGGGCTTTCTTCCGCGAACGCCCAGCGACTTCAATGGTGAGTCTACTCGAGTGTGTTGCCAGTTGCCCCGAACTTCCAAATGGCAATGTCGGCGAGTCCAAGGTTTGGCCCGAAGCTTAGCAGTCCGGCGGCGCGTGCGATTGCACTATGCATGCAATTCCGGCCGAGTCCGAGCGCGTTTTCAAGCCGCGTCGGTCGAGCTCATAGGCATGAACCACGAGCACAGTGCGCGGCAGGGCGCGCTTGGCTCTGGCCATTGCGGTGCAACGCGTGTGATAAAGCGTTCACGGTGAAGGGGAGGACGGCTAAATTCCCGCAAGAATCGACCGGTGCAGGAAGGCACGAAGTTTGCTGATGTGAACGTCCTTCGTCCGAATTTCTTGGAGCCTAAATGAAGCGACTACTTTCTTCGATTCTCCTTCTCGGAACCCTTGCTGGAGCTGCGATGGCCCCGGCGTGTGCGAGCGATGCTGAAAAGAAGGCTCTTGCCGGCCTAGACGCCTTCAAGCGCTGCGACATGCGCGAGGCGCGCAACGCGTTCAGCGAAGCTTATTCGCAGGACTCTCGAAGCGATTTTGCACTCGCGTATGCACTCTCGGATCTCGCGGTGCTCGCGGAAGACCCCGCGCTTCAACCAACGCTAAAGCGACTCGGCTTCACCGCGGACCTCAAGACCGACTTTTTGTGGGGCCAGGGCGGCGTCTTGCAGCGGCTCTCGGAAAAGGCGCCGTGTGGCACGATTGAGGAATCGTTGAAGAAGGGCATTCCACTCGCCGCCCTCCAAAACGGCGGTCCGAACTTTCTTGATGGAATCGACGCCTCGCTTACCGTCGGCGACGTGCGTGTGGCCCTCGCCGGAATCAGCCCTCGACTCGAGCGAATCGCTCAGGCTCTCGAAACATCTGCGAAGTCAACCGAGTCTAGCTTCGAGCTTGAAGGGGGCTGCGGCGTTGGAAAGTCGGTCATCCAAAAACCTGAGCTGCTCGCCATGGCGAGCCTCATTGAAGCCCTCCGCGCCGGACTTCAGGCGCT
>JAYUKI010001418.1:0-24913 GCA_043764595.1 Myxococcales bacterium
TTCTTCATCGGCGGTTCCTTTCGGGTAAGCACCTCGATCATCCGATCGAGGCCGGTGGAACCGCCACTTCAAATTTCAGCAGTCAGCGGGACGAAGCCAAGTCGTCCTTGTCGCTCTTGGCGACGACCGTTCGGGTGATGGTCACTCCGTTCGATTTCGTGAGCTTGTAGGTGTCGCCGACCGGACTGGCGTATTTCACGAGCGTGTGTTGCGCCGAGTCTCGATTGAAGAAGTCTTGCACTCCCTCGGACGTGACGCGGAGCTTGACGTCGGTTTCGATCTTCCCGGAGGCGTCTTTCATGGTCGCCGGCACGAGCTTGTCGAGCTTCGCGAGTCGAGGATCCTTGCTGAAGTCCGCCTTGAGCTTGAGCGTGGCCACACCGCCCTCGTTTTTCGTCACGGTCATCGTGACGTCCGCGGTTACGGTCTCGCTGCCGACCTTGATTCCGCCGATGTTCGAGAACACGTTGCCAACCTGGCCAAGGGCTAGGGTGGTATCGCCACCGATGGGTGGGTTCGGGACGACGGTGCCACTGGGGGTGGTCGGGGTGCCGTTCGTCGACGTGCATGCAAACAGGGATAGGGCGCTCAGCACGAGTAAGCTCTTGACGTTGATCATCGTAGGCAGTCCAGACTGCAACCGGCGAGCCAGGTCGCCTTGAGTCTTCCCGCCCTCCATGGCCTGGCGTCGAAGCGCTTCGCGCTGCACCGGGTGCGTCGACACGCACTTGTTGCGTGAATGCGGTTGCGAATCAGTGGCATCTGCTGGTGTCGCCCTGTTGGGCGGCCGAGCCAGGTCCATTGGCGTGAGACGTCGGCACGGGACTTGCGACGCCATCGATCATGCACGTTCGCGTCTCGGGCCCTTTCGATCACGCCAACGTGGTCCTTGCGGACAGGCCACTCGTGCTCGGCCGGGATCCCCACTGTGAAGTAGTCCTGGACGACCCTGGAGTGTCCGGGCGTCACGCGCTCTTGCAGCGGACTCCGGCTGGCGTGGAGGTCGTGGACCTTGGGAGTGCCAATGGGGTGTTCGTCGATGGCCAGCTCGTCCGGAAGGCGATGGTCGTTCCAGGTCACGTCATTCGCATAGGAGCGACCGAGCTCACCTTCGACTTGCGCGATGAAGTCCATGCTCGAGTGAACGAGACCCTCTCGCTTCCTCGGATGCAGGCTGCTCTGCCTGCTCCGCCTCCTTGTCCTACGCCTCCCTACGTTGGTCCGCCCGTTGCTCCTCGGCCGCTCACGCCACCTAAGCGTCGAAGCGCGGTGCCCATCGTCTTGCTGGTGCTTTTCGGGATGACGGCCCTCGTAGCGGCGGCAAGCTTCGGGGTGTGGCGTTGGCTCGAGGCAGGCGGGACGCTGGGCGCGGGTTCTCCGAGTGCCCGCCCTGGTGCTTCGGCGGGGTCACCCGTGTCTGCGATGCCAAACGCGTCTGCAGGGATTCCAGACTTGGTGTTCGACCGTAACCCGTTCGAGGACGAATGAAGTCTAGGCGCCTCTCGGGCTCGGCCAATCGCTCTTGAATCTGTCGAACATCAATGGGCGCTTCGAGCTCCGAAGTGCTGCGGTCCGCTTGGGGCTCACCGTGCTACGCAACTGCCCTGGATGCAAAGACAGGGTTTTCCGCGGCAGATCGGGTCGGCAATGCACATGTGTCCGCATTTGCCACAGTTCGAGGTGCTCTTCTTCAAGTCTACGCAGTTGTCGCCGCAAACGGCGAAGTTTGGCCCTTTCGAGGCGCAGTCCCGGCAGGACATGAGCCAAGTGCCATTCGTGGCCTCGCAGGCTTCGCTTGGTCTGCAGGTGCTCGTGCAGTTGCCGCAGTGCGAGCGATTCTGAGGGACACACGTGTTGCCACAGGAAAGGCCGGGGTTGACCGACAATGTTCCGCGCGAGCACGTGCAGAATCCCGTGGCTCCGTCGCAGAATGTGTTGTCGGCGCACTGGGCGTCGGTCGAGCAGCGCGTGCTTGTCCGTGTTGGGTCCGGTCCCAGGGGTTTCTGTGGACCGGACGGAACGGTCGACGGTGCCCCGGTTGGGGAGGCCGAAGGCGTGGGGCTCGGTTTCGGCGATTGGGCACGACGTGCCACCGACGCGGAGCTTTCCGGGCTTTCGTTCGTTGCGACGGTCGCTTTGTCGGTGACCGTCGCGATCGTCGTCGATTTGGGCCGAGTTGGTCGCCCTGGTGCGGCGGCGTTGCGTTCGGTACGCCGGAGGAAGACGAACAATCCGATTCCCACGAGCGCCACCGCAAACAGCGCCACGACGAACACGAGGGCCGTGCGTGACGAGGCGGCCTTGGGTGGCTCGGGCGGTCTGGTCAGAACCTGCGGACGGCTCGGTTGAGGCCCCGTCGCGTGCATTGCGCCCGAGGCTTGTACGCCGGTCGGGGGCGGCGCGTAGGTGGGCGCTTGAGGTGGTCGAGGGCCAAAGTTGGGCTGAGACGGCCTTGCGACCGACGGCGGTGCCATTCCACCCTCGAGCGGCGTGGGTGCCCTTTGGGACCAAGGAGCCATCATCAAGGGTGACGTATGCCCGCGACCGGAATTGGGGGGTCTCGTTTCGTGAATCGAGGGTGGGGGACGCACGGACGTTGGAGCGGGAGGGCTCGTGCGCAAGGTCCCACCTCGAGGATCGGGGACCTCGCGACCGAATGGCCCTGCCGTCGGCGCGTGTAGTGGCATTTTCGAGGGGGGAATGCCAATGGGCATGATGGGGATGGAGGCGTAGGTCGCTTGTCCCGAAGAGTCGATGGTTCCGATCGCCCGAGCGACCTCTGCGGCCAGGTCCTCGATGCGTGCATGACGCATAGTTCGGTCGGCGGCGAGAGCGCGTTCGAGCACGGCACAAAGAGCGGGCGCCAATTCTGGCGCGACTTCGCGGACGGTTCGCCTTTGCCCAGAAAGGATCGCGGACAACACCGCGTCCCCGTGCTCGTCGTAGAGCGTCCTTCCCGTCGCGAGCGCGAGGACAGTCGCCGCGGCCCCGTAGACATCGGCCCGTGAGTCAATGGTCGCGTTCCCTCCGATTTGTTCCGGAGCCATGTAGGACGGTGTCCCGAGCATACCCGCGTGATGGGTGAGCGGCTGTTCGCCGGGCGCTGCTTGGGTGGTCTTCGCGAGCCCGAAGTCGACGATTTTGACTATCGGTCCGAGGGGGCCACCGTCGACGACCATGATGTTCTGGGGCTTGATGTCGCGATGCACGAGGCCCACGGCGTGGACGGCGGCCAGACCTGCGAACATCTGCGACGCGAAGGGGCCGAGCTCGCGGATCGAGAACGGACCACGAACGCGAAGCAGATCCCCGGCGCTCTGGCCCTCGAGGTACTCCATCGCAAGGAAGGCGACCTCGCCAGGAGCCGCGTTGAAGTCGACGATTCGCACGACATGTGGGCTCGCGACGCGTGCGAGGGTCTGGGCCTCACGGAGAAAGCGGGCACGAAGCTCGGGGTCCTCGCGATCCTCTTCACGGAGGATCTTGACGGCCACGCGGTCACCGAGGTCGATTCGCCGGGCTTCGTAGACCTCGCCCATTCCGCCCGAGCCGAGCTTCTTCAGGATCTCGTAGCGATTCCCTAGGAGCGCTCCGACGGCACTAGGAGGCTTCCCGGTCATCTTCCAGCTCCGTGGGCCGACCCGCAGGGAGCTCTTCCTGGCAATTCGACGTTCGGCAAACCGCCACTATTAGAGCATGGCATCGACCGATCATGTGGCTTTCGATTTTCGACTGCGTATTGGAACTCAGCCGTCGCGGGTGGCGCGCAGGACGAGCTCACGGCCGTCGGTCAACGAGACTCGCAACGCGAGCTGGCCGCTTTCGTTGACCGATACCGGATTGAGGGCGAAGTCCGCGACCGTACTTCCTTGCAGAGAGTCTCCGAAGGTGAGAATCGGGGAATTCCCAGGGTCTTCTCCGTCGAAGATGCCTAGTCTCCCTCCGTCCGGAGATCCGTAGAAAACGACGCGTCCCCGGCCATCCACGAGGGCGCCGCGGAGCGTTCCACGCCACGCGAAGGGGACGAGGGCCACGTGACCGTCGGTTCCGGCGGTGAAGATCCCCCCGCTTCCATCGGCGAGCTCGCCCGTGAACACGGTCGTGCCCCCTTGGTTCGCGGACGGGAAGCGTCCAATCGAACGAAGTGAACCGCGTGTATCGGACACGATCCGTAGCTCACCTGCGTGGCTTGCGCAGATGGTTTGGGTGCCGTCGTGAAGGTCGCCTCGGAACACGACTCCATCGCGCGTCGCAAGCGGCAGCCCGTGAAACGCGGCGAACAGAACACCAGTTTCGGCAATCGTAGTGACATGGCCGTTCGCAGCGAGACATACTCGTTGCCGGCCTTCGGGGCCGTTCGTGCGAAAGGCGATCCATCCGGTCTCGTTCATCGTCGGGCCGAGTGGGCCGACGTTTCGTAGAGCGAGACCGTCGTCGGTCGCAAGTCGTCGCACTACGCCTTGGTGAGCGCTGTAGGCGCCCCGCTCGCCCATGGGGTCGTCCGCGTAGAAGGTGACGGTGCCCGAGCTCGACACGGCGGGATGGCTCACCACTTCCCGAAGGCTAGAGCCGCGCGTGGCGACAACCGTCCGGAGCCCGTCCCCGTCACCGGCGAGAACGGCGGACGTGCCGTCCTTCAACGTGGCCTGGAAGAACACTGCGCCCGCCGCGTCGACCGTGGGCACGTACGGCGCGAAAGTCGCTAGGTCCTTGGTGTTGTCGGCAATCACCCGAAAGGTGAAGCCGGAGGGCTTCCGTCCATTCATCGAAGCGTGGGGTCGGTCTCGTCAGAAAGGCAAAATGCTTCCCAGAGGAACGGTCCAGATTTGTCCGATGACGTCTCCAGCCTTTCGGTAAGCAAGGAGCTTTGCCGTGGACATCACGCACAGCACGTCTACCAAGAACGCCTTCTTTCCCTCTCCCAGCTGCACGGGCACGAGCCGGCCCTTCTCGAGATCGAAGGCGAATATACCGATGGATGAGTCGTAGATGACCCAGTTTCCGTAGGTGGCTACGCGCGAGAGAAACTTGTGCTCGTCCGGCGAAGTGTCCGAAAAGAGACGTGGTCGATTGGCGAGCTCGTCGCCAACTTCGACCCGATTCGTGTCCCGGTTTCCCTTGTAAAGGCGAAGCGCCGAGGTGGGGCCAGTTCGCGCGTACGAAACGAGAAGCCCCGACGAAGTCGGAAGCGTGTCTCGAAGGGCGAGAGCGCCGTCGAACGTCAGTGACGCGACGGTCTTCTGAACCACGTCGACGATGTACAGGGGAAACGGAATGGCACCGTCGCCGGGGACGACGAGCTCTCCGAGTCCGTAGGACGATGGTGGCTGGCGCGTCGGGAGGACGGTGGTGACGTCTTCCGTGATGCCGCTCGACCGGATCCAGCGACGAATCTTGGTTCCACCTTGGTCCACGTTCGCGATCTTCTGGTCGAGTCGGAGGACTCCGTCGTTCGCGGCCACGAAGTACGTCGCGTACTCGAGCCCCGCCAGCTTGCCGGCCGTTCCGTCGGTTCGATAGACGGAGAGCTCGGAAAAGGTCGCGTCGTCGACCGGCATGAGAACATCCGAAGGGAAGAATCCCGCTGGTCGCGGGGCTTTGAACGGATAGTCGAGTCGGATTCGTGTGGTGCCGGACCAAGAGTGGATGGAGCCGTCCATATCCCGCCAAGCGAAGGAGGAATCGGTGCACGTTCCACGTGACCCCTGCGCAGTGACGGGGCCAGGCGAACGAACTGCTTCGAGCGAGCGCTGCGTGTCGTCGTAACCGATGGCAGTGCTTCCGTCGGGGACACTGGAGTCCTTCGTCGGCGGGCTTGAGTCCTCAATGGCGTTCGCGTCGCTGAGGGCGGTCGCTGCGTCGGCGCCAGTTCCTGCGTCGGTCGAGTCTTCGCGTAGCGCCGAGCAGGCCCCCCCGGTGGAGAGGACCAAGGCTGCGAACGCCACGGCGAAAGAACGAAGGACGGTCGACGGCAAGATGGTCTTACCGTACCACGAGGTCGCCTCGATGCACGGCCCGCTCGAAGGTGCTCGGCTCGGTCAGCGGTCGACGCGGGGCCTTCGCTTTTCCATCCACGCGACGAGCTCCTCGATTCCGGCGCCGCTCGTGGCCGACACGTCGATGGCTACTGCCGATGGCATGACGCGCGCGAGATTCTCCCGAATGGCCTTCAGCGATACGCCGGGTAGATGAGGCAAGAGGTCGATTTTGCTGAGTACCACGAGGTCTGCTTTTCGGAACATCACGGGATACTTGAGAGGCTTGTCGACGCCTTCGGTAACCGACAGGACGACCACGTTGGCCGCTTGGCCAAGATCGTAAATGGCGGGGCAAACGAGGTTCCCGACATTCTCGATGAAGAAGACGTCGCACGCAGTTACGGAGCTTGCGAAGTCGCCGTGCAGAGCGTGGTGCACCATCGAGGCATCGAGGTGGCATGCCGAGCCCGTGGTGATGGTTGCTGCGGCTACTCCCGCCTTCGAAAGGCGCTCGGCGTCGAGTGTGGTGGCGAGGTCGCCGCTCACGGCCGCTAGCCGGAGGCGTCCGGCTAGCGCGAGCGCCAGGGCCTCGACCAATGCCGTTTTCCCGGAGCCTGGCGAGCCCATCACGTTGAGTGCCAATACGCCATCGGCGACGAAATGCTCGCGCAAGTGCACGGCTTCCCGATCGTTTTCGGACAGGAGCGATGCATGGACGTCAATGGTCAATTTGTTGGGATCTCCGCAGCCGCAAACGTCACACATCGGCGACCTCCATCTCGATCCGGTCCAAGAAGATGCCACCTCCCGCCGAAAGCGCGACCTCTCCGTCGCAACCTGCGCAGCGGAGGGCATCCTCCGAAAGGACTTGGCTCGTGCACGTTTTGCACGTCCACTGGGCCCGCTCGTTTACGATATCCATTTCGGCCAAACGATATCCTCTTTCGGTACGGCATCCCTCGTAAGCCGTGCGGAAGAGATCGCGCTCGACTCCGGCCAACTCGCCAATGCGGACCGTGATTGTTCGTACGCCGCCGGGACCACAAGGATGCGGGGCAATCGCGCGGTCGATTTGGTCGAAGAGGGCTTGGACGAGCGAGACTTCGTGCACCGGACGCGGTCCCTTCAGCAAATTCTCGGCAGGGGGTCGGCGTCGCGCTCGAGCAAACGCCGCGTCCCGAAGCCCGTATCGAGCAGGACCGCGCCGCGCTCGTTGGCCATTGCACGACCAATGTAAGCTGCATCTTTTCCGAGGGGATGCGAGCGGAGGGCCGCGAGCACGGCGTCGAGGGCGCTCGGATGGACGCCGATCAAGGCTTTCCCCTCGTTCGCGACCGCGAGCGGGTCGATTCCGAGGATCTCCGCGGCGGCTCGAGCAGGCGCGCTCATGGGCAATCGTGCTTCCTCGAGGACAATCGTGAGTCCCGACTTTTCTGCCATTTCGGAGAGCGCGCTCGTCGCGCCTCCGCGTGTCGGATCCTTCATGGCGTGTATGGCTTCTCCGCCCGCGGCGAGCACGACCCGCACGAGACCGTTCAGCGGGGCGACGTCGGAGCGTAGATCGCCCTCGAAGCCGAGCCCGTGGCGAGCCCCCAGAACGGCCAGCCCATGATCCCCGAGTGTGCCCGTGACGACGATGGCGTCGCCTTCTTCGAGCCCCGAGTCACGGATTACGCGTGACGCCACGCCGAGCCCACTCGTGGACAATACCACGCCGTCGAGCTCGCCCCTTTGCATGACTTTCGTATCGCCGGTAACGACGCGCGTTCCGGCTTCCCGACAGGCGAGCTGCATCGACTCGTGAATGCGCCGAAGCGAATCGATCGCGAATCCCTCCTCGACGATGACACTCGAGGTCAGTGCAAGAACGTTGCACGCGCCCATCATGGCGAGGTCGTTCACGACGCCGGAAACGGCAAGTCGACCGATATCGCCGCCAGGAAAAAAGATGGGCGCGACGACATGGGCGTCCGTGGTCAGCACGAGCCATTGGTCGCCAAAACGAAGGGCCGCGCCGTCGCCGAGCGCGAGCGCTTCGGGGTCGGTCACGTCGGCAAGAAAGACCGAGGCGACGAGGTCGCGCATCGCACGCCCTCCCGCTCCGTGGGCCAGACGGATTCGGTCGAGCGGCTCGTGGGATGGGATCCGGGGGCTCATGGGCGTGCGGCAGCGGAACCTTGGCCGTTCTCGAACCATATACGGCAGATGCCTTCACTGCTCACCATGCAGGCCCCGACGGGCGCGTCGGGGCGGCACGTCTTGCCGAAGAGCGAACAATCGGAGGGGGTCTCGAGGCCCGTCATGATGGCGCCGCAACGGCACTGCGCGAGGTCTGCGCGTGGGGTCACGGCGGGCGCCTGGGAGAGATCGTTCGCGAAGCGCACGGTTGCGTCGTGACTCGAAAACGTGCTTCGCAGCTTCAGATCTCCGCCTCCTACCCGCGCGATGCCCCTCCATTCACCGTCGCTGTTCTCGAACACCCGGGAGAGCATATCGAGCGCGCGGCGGTTTCCGTCCCGGCTTACGCAGCGGGGGAATGCGTTGACCACTTCGGCTTTCCCTTCGAGGACTTGCTCGACCAAAAGAACCAACCCCGAGAGAATGTCGAGGGGCTCGAACCCGGCGACCACGACGGGCCGCTTGTGCCTCCCGACGAACGCGTCGAACACTCCATGTCCCGTGATCGTCGCCGCGTGACCTGCCGCCAAATAGCCTTCGATTTTCGTTGCAGGAGTGCGCGCGACCACCTCCATCGCGGCAGGTACCCACTTGTGCGACGAGAGCACGAAGAGGTTCGGCGGGGGCGCTGCGAGGAGCACGGCGGCCGTCGCGACTGCCGTGGTCTCGAAGCCCGTGGCGAAGAACACCACGGGCTCGTCCGTTGCGCGCGCAATCTCGGCGGCCTGCGTAGCCGCGTAGATTACCTCGACCCGAGCACCTTCGGCCCTTGCGTCGTCGAGAGAGGCCTCGCTTCCGGGAACGCGAAGCATATCGCCATAGGTGAGAACACGAATTCCGCGCCTGGCGAGCGCGACGCACTGATCGATCTCGGTCACGTCGGTCACGCACACTGGGCACCCCGGGCCCATTTGGACGCGAAGATTCTCGGGAAACCGTGAGCGAAGGCCGTAGCGCGCGATGGCTTGTTCGTGGCTTCCGCAGACATGCATCACGGTGACGGCTCGTCCCATGGCGTTCGTGGCGCGTTCGAGTCGAGCGGACAGTGCGCGGCCAACGGCGACGTCTCTCAGTTCGAGTTTCTCTCCGACCTTCACGTGGCCTCCGCCGAACTTGGTGTCCGTGGCGCGAGGCCCTCCATTTCGTCTTCGGTCATTGCCTCGAAAAAGGCCAGTGTTTCGGCGAGGTCCTCTGGGGAAATTCTGCGTATCGCGAAGCCCACGTGGACCAGGACGTGGTCTCCAATCGTGACGTCCTCGTCGACGATGTCGAGCGCCACCTTACGGCGCACGCCCCAAAAATCCACGATCGCGACCTTGCCCTCGATCGACACGATCCTTCCTGGGACTCCGAGACACATCGCTTTCCGTCAGCCCTTTCCGTTCGAAATGTTCAGGGCGAGGACGGCGGCCAGCGCTTGGCCGAGCGAGATGCCACCGTCGTTCCTCGGTACGTCGCGGGCCATGATGACACGATCGCGGCCTAGATGCCCAAGGACGCCCTGCTCGAGGATGCGGTTTTGGAAGCTTCCGCCGGACAGGACGACGCGCCGGAGCCCAGTGACCGCGAGCACTTGGGCCACGACCGCCGACGTCGCCGCGACGATCGTGCGATGGAATCGAGCGGCCACGAGGCCCGTGTCCGTTCCGGAAAGGAGGTCGGCGACGGCTGCGCGTACGGTTGGTCGGAGATCGATCTCGTGGCGTTCGTCGAGCGCTTCCGAGAGCGACAGCTCCTTCGGAAGGGCAACGGCGTATGGCTCGACGCGACGTTCGTCGGTCGCTTCTTCGAGTGCGATCGCGACGTGTCCGTCGAAACTTGCACCAGGAAGGCCGAGGATCAGGGCCCCGAACGCGTCGAACCAACGGCCCATTCCGCGAGCTCGAACGGTCGATGCTCCCGTCTCGATCAGTTTCGATACCGTATCGATGGTCGCCCTCGGGATGGCGTCGAACACGGCAAACCGTGAAGTCATCGCTCGGGCCTCGTGCGGACCGAACGAATCCGCGAGCGCTGCGAGTGCCACACGCCATACGTCGCGAATCGCGCGCTCTCCGCCCGGGAGCAGAACCGGTCGGAAGCTACTCGCTCGCGTGAAGCTCGAGCCGTCGACGACGAGGATTTCCGCGCCCCAGGAGGTTCCGTCGAGGCCGAAGCCCGACCCATCGTAGACGACTCCGACGACGGGCTCCTCGATGCGATGCTCCGCGACCGCGGCGAGCACATGAGCCAAATGGTGCTGAACGCCAATATGGCGACGCGCCGGACGGGCGAGCGCATGACGGGTCGACGCGTAGTCCGGATGGAGGTCGTGGGCGAGCACCTCGGCACGGATGCCCATGAGTGCCTCGAAGCCCGTGACCTCGGTCTCCCAAGCCGATTCACTCTCCAAGAGCGTGAGATCGCCGAGGTGGGACGTCATGTATGCGAGATTGCCAACGACGACACATGCCGTGTTCTTGGTGTGGCCTCCGAAAGCAAGAACGGGCTCTGGCGAAGAGATGGGCAGCTGGATTGGCTTGGGCGCAAAGCCACGTGCACGACGCAACACTCGCACGCCGGTCCCGGCGGTGGTGACCACCGAGTCTTCGATCCGGCGTTCGATGGGGCGGTCGTGAAACAGAAGTCCCTTCACGAGAGGTCCCAGCGTTCGGCGTGCGTCGACGTCGTCGATGACGGCCGGCCCGCCGCTCGCATTGCCCGAGGTGAAGACGAGAGGGCGCCCTACGGCCTTCGAGAGGAGCCAATGAAGCGGAGTGTAAGGCAGCATCAGCCCCGTGCGCATCGACGGTCCGCCGACCTCCGGAACCAGTGCTCCTTCGCGTGCCGGGACGAGCACGATCGGTCGTGCGGCCGACGAGAGCGCCGCATGCGCGGTCTCGTCGAGGACCGCGATCGCGTCTGCCGCATCGGCGTCGGCTACCATTACGGCGAAGGGTTGCCTGTCCCGCCGTTTTTTTTGCCTCAGAGCGCGCACCGCGGTCGCGTTCGTCGCGTCGCACACGAGGTGGAAAGCGCCCAATCCCTTCACGGCCACGATTTCCCCTTCGAGCAGCAGAGCCGCAGCAGCCCCGATGGCGTCCTCCGAAACGATGGTGTCGGTTCCCGAGAGTGCGAGCCAAAGCCGAGGGCCGCACGTTGGGCAGGCAAGGGTCTGCGCATGGAACCGACGGTTCTCCGGCATGGTGTACTCCGCCGCGCACGAAGCGCAGGGCGGGAAACCGGACATCGTGGTGGTCGCGCGGTCGTAGGGCAGGGAGCGGGCAATCGAGAGTCGCGGACCACAGTCCGTGCAGGTCGTGAAGGCGTAACCGTAGTGTCGGCTGCCGGAATCGGCGACATCCCGTAGGCACGCTTCGCACGCAGCAAGGTCCGGAGGGAGAGCCATCGCACTGCGTGCTCCTCGCTCGCTCGGCTCGATCACGAACGTGGTCTCGGAGATCTCGCTCATCGGCGTCAGGCCCACGCATCGCACGTCCGAGGCCTCGGGGGCGTCGTTCTGAACGGCGTGCAACAGCGCGTCGAGCGCGGCTCGTGGGCCGCTGGCTTCGATCGCGACGCCTATGGGTGTATTCCACACTCTTCCGCGTAGGCCGAGCGCGAGCGCCGTTCGATGCACCCACGGCCGGAATCCGACCCCCTGCACGGTCCCTTCGATGTCGAAGCGCCGACCTGTATCGGCGGCTTGGCTCGATAGTCCTAGCTCCACGAGCATCCGATCGAGGGCCGCTTCGAGATGGGCGCTCGCGTGCTCCGAAAGGGGAGCCCCGAGCTCGAAGCGTTCCCCACGAATGGCCAATACCCATGCCTCGGGGGGCTCGCCGAACGTGGTCCGGTATGTCTCGAGCAGTGCCTCCGGCGCCAACGCGTGTGTCGAGAACGAGGGGCTCGGCGAAGGAAAGATTCGCGCGAGCTCGAATGGTGCGGCCGCGCGGACGCTAGCGTCCACGAAGTAGACGCGCTCCCGTCCCTCTATATCGAGCGCGTGCTCGATTTGGAGCTGGAAGTCGGTCAGGACCTCGACGTCTCCACGTTCGACAGCATCCTCCAGTAGACCGCTTAGGCGCTCGACGAGAAGGGGCCCGAGTGCGTCGTCGCCACGGGAAGGATTTCCGACGGCGAGCACCAGGACCTTCGGCTTCGTCATCCGAGGTTCTCGCCGTCGCGGACGAGTCGCTCGACGATTGCGCCGGAAGCGTCCACGATCTCGACCGCAAGTGGCATCTTTCCGAGGGCGTGGGTCGCGCACGACAGGCAAGGGTCGAAGGCGCGAATGGCGACTTCGATGTGGTTCAGTAGGCCCTCCGTGGGCTCGTGGCCATCCAAGAAACGTCGCGCAACCTCGCGAATCGCCTCGTTCATTGCTTGGTTGTTGTGGGTCGTCGATACGATGAGATTGCAGGCCGTCACGAGGTCGTCCTCACCGACTTCGTAGTGGTGAATCAGCGTTCCTCGAGGCGCTTCGAGGATGCCAATGGCCGTTCCCGAACGCGGCCCGCTCGCCGAGAGCTCGTCGCCCAGGAGCGATGGGTCCGCCAAGATTCCCTCGATGACCTCGGCGGCATGCAGAAGCTCGATCATGCGCGCCCAATGGAATGCAAGTGGCGCTTGCACGAGACCGGGGAAGCTCGAGCGAAATTCGAGACGAGCGGCTTCGGCGAGCGGAGTGCCGATCGCATCGCAGTTTTGCACGCGTGCCAGTGGGCCTACTTTGTACCAGCCGTCGTCCGAGCCCCGCGACGTGAGGAACGGGAACTTCATGTAGCTCCATGAACGAACGTCCTCGCGAATCTCGGCTTGGTAGGCCTCGCACGGCACGGCGTCGAAGATGAGCCTTCCTTCCGCGTCCCGAGCGCGAAGCACGCCGTCGTAGAGGTCGAGTGTCCCGTCGCGCGCGACGAGCGATAGGAGGCTGGACCTCACCGTGCCGAAGTCGTCGTAGAGCACGCGATTGCGGGCGTAGAGCTCCGCTACGAGCGTGACTCCCGACCGTGCCCAAGAGAGCACTTCGGGAAGGGCACGAAGGAGCTCGTCGCGCTCCGCGACGGTGACGGCCTTGTTCACCCCACCCGGAATCGAGCCCGTCCCATGAACGCGCTTGCCGGCCGTGATCCGAATCGCCTCTTGCCCGAACTTGCGCAGCAAAATGCCCTGACGCGCGAGGTCGGGATAGGCTGCGAGCGCGCCGACGACGTTGCGTTTCGTCGGATCGCTTTCGAATCCGAACAAGAGGTCGGGCGATGCCAAATGGAAGAAGTGGAGTGCGTGCGACTGCAGGATTTGCCCGTAGTGCATGAGCCGACGAATGCACTCCGCCGTCTTCGGAATCGGCCGCGCGCCAGCCACCGCGTCCAGCGCCTTCGAGGCAGCGAGGTGGTGGCTTACTGGGCAGATGCCACAGAGGCGCTGAACCATCACGGGAACTTCCCAATAGGGTCGGCCTACGATGAACCGCTCGAAGCCCCGAAACTCGACCACGTGCAGACGTACTTGGTGCACCCGTTTTTGGTCGTCGAGCAAGATCGTGACTTTGCCGTGCCCCTCGACCCGCGTCACTGGCTCGATGACGACGCGTCGTAGCTTCTCGGGATGCGCTGCCGTGTCCAAAGGGGACGTCATGCTCGTTCTCTCAGTCGTAGTGGATGAGCCCGTGGCCGAGTCGTGGCGTGCGCCCGGCAATCAAGTCTTGAAGGAACTGCCATATAGCGTCGGCCGTGGGCGGACAGCCTGGCAGGAAGTAGTCGATCTTCACGACGTCGTGCAGAGGATGGACTTGCTTCAGAAGGAGAGGCAGCTCCGGATCGCTCGGGATGGTCGCGTTCCGCACCCCTATGCCGGTCAAGTAGACCGACTCCAGGCACTCGCGCACATCGAGCCGATTGCGCTGGGCCGGCAGGCCGCCGTTTATCGCGCACGCGCCAAAGGCCACGAGAATTTTGCATTGCGCACGGAATGTTCGGAGCGTGTGCACATTCTCGGCGTTGCATAGACCTCCCTCGACGAGGCCGAGATCGCATGGGCCACAATGCTTGAGGTCGGTGAGAGGAGAGGCATCGAGCTCGACGACTTCGAGGAGGGACTCGAGGCGCTCGTCGATGTCGAGTAACGACATATGGCAGCCGAAACAACCCGCGAGAGATGCGGTCGCGACGCGGAGCTTTTTCTTCGGCTTCTCGTCCAACACGTCACTTCTCCTCGGGAATGGTCACGGCGACCTCGCTTATCGGGTGCTTGTCGTACTTGCGCTCGCCGATGGGAGTGGAAAAGCCTCGACGTTTTCTCAGGATAGCCCCGACCGGGCACACGTTCATGGCCTTGTCCGAGACGTCGAAGTCCGTGTCCCCCAGTTTTCCGGATTCTGCCGCCACCACAAGATGTTTGCGAATGCCGCGGCCCGACAGAGCAAAGACGCTTTTCTTGTCGGCGATCGCGCTCGCCTTTACGCAAAGCTCGCACAGGATGCATCGATTGAAGTCGAGCAATACGTCCGGATGCGACGCGTCCACGGGGCGGTCCGGAAAGATGGGCGCGAAGTGCGCCGAGGTCATTCCGAGCTCGTAGCCCACGGCCTGCAACATGCAGCTTCCGCTCGCTTCGCACGAGGGGCAAAAGTGGTTGCCTTCGGTGAAGAGAAATTGGACGAGCGACCTCCGGTGCGCATTGAGCTCCTCGCTGTTCGATTCGACAACGTCGCCCTGCTGCGCTGGCGTGGTGCAGCTCGCGTGGATGTGGCCGTTCACCCGCACGGTGCACACACGACAGCTTCCGTGAGGCTCGAAGTCGGGATGATGGCATAGGTGTGGAACGTAGCGTCCGGCAGCGAGGGCCGCATCGAGTACCGATTGCCCTTCCGAAAATGGGACTTCGTGTCCATCGATACGGAACGTCGTGCGTGCCTTCGCTGCGTCGACGACGTCGCTCACGGGCTCTTCTCCGAGAGGTGCGCATCTTCGTCGTTTCGGCCCGTCACTTCGCGGGCGGCGGCCAGGGACTCGTCGAGATCGAACGTGGGGAGCATGACCTTGGTCGTACGCGCCTCGAACGCGGGTCTGAACTTCGCCAGTGCATCGAGGACGGGGTTTCCGGCCATCGTGCCCAGCCCGCAGTGGCTCGACGTCCGCATCACCTCGGACACCGTCGCGAGGTCTTCGAGGTCGCCTTGCGAGGCTCGGCCTTGGACGAAGCGTGCCATCGTCCGGGCGTTGAGCGTAGTTCCCACTCGGCAAGGCGTACAAAATCCGCAGCTTTCGTGCGCGAAGAATCGAGAGAAGTTGTCGACGATCCTCACCATGTCGCGGGTGCCATCGAACACCATGAAGGCGCCCGCACTCGGAACGTCTTCGAAGGAAATGCGTCGGTCGAGCTCGCTCGTGGAAAGCAGGACCCCCGCGGGACCGCTCACCTGCACGGCCTGAGTGTCCCGGGCTCCAGCGTCGTGCAGTACCTCACGAACGGCGATGCCAAAGGGGTACTCGTAGATGCCAGGACGTGCGACGTCACCCGAAACCGACAGAAGCTTCGTGCCCGTGGATTGCCCGGTCCCAACCGAGCGAACCCAGTCGGCGCCGTACTTGGCCATGAGCGCAGCGGCTGCGAGAGTTTCGACGTTGTTCACGGCGGTTGGCTTCTGTTTGTAGCCGTGCGTGACCGGGTACGGTGGGCGGTTCTGTGGAATGCCGCGGCGTCCTTCGAGGGATTCGAGCAACGCAGACTCCTCGCCGCAGACGTACGCGCCTGCTCCGACATGGAGCTCGATGTCGAAGTCGAACCCGCGAACGCCACGAACGTCCTTTCCGAGGAGGCCGTTGTGTCTCCGCTCTTCGACGAGGGCGAGCAGAGGCTCGATCAAGAACGGGTACTCTGCACGCAAATAGACGAGTCCCTTCGAGGCGCCTATCGCGAATGCTGCGACGGTCATGCCTTCGAGGACGAGGCCCGCGTGGTGGGTCAAGAGCTCGCGATCTTTGAACGTGCCAGGCTCGCCTTCGTCGGCGTTGCAGACCACGTAGCGCTCCGGTCCGGGAGCGCGCGCGCAAGCCGCCCACTTCGAGGCCAACGAGTATCCTGCGCCACCACGCCCGCGGAGACCCGAGCGGGCCACCTCGGCGAGAACTGCGGGAGCTCCGAGCGTGATGGCGGCATCGAGGCCTTCGCCCGCGGCGAGGGGCGTCGACAGCAACAGATCGCGCCGCTCGACATGCGATTCGATCGCGAAGAAGTGCTCCGGCCAGGATTCGAGAGGGGTGCCACTTCGGACGAGTGCGCAGATTTCTCCGATTCGACCGTTGCTCAGCTTGGCGATCGGGCGACCGTTGACGAGCATCGATGGGCCCTGATCGCAGAGCCCCATGCAACTCGTCGTCCCAATTGAGATTTTGCCATCCCGACTTACTTCGTCAGGCGCCAGACCGAACGCGTCCAGCATGCGCGTTCGGAGGGCGTGGCTGCCCGCCATCTCGTCGGTCACGTTGTCGCTGAAGAGGACACGAAAGGTGCCGCGAGGTTCCTCCGCGAAGAATGCGTAGAAGCCCACGACTCCCTCGACGCTACCGCGAGGTAGCCCCAATGTGCGAGCGAGCTCGGTGATGGTGCCTTTCGATACGAAGCCTTCGGCAGCCATGACGTCGCGGAGGATCTGAACGAGGCGAGACGGATCTCCGCGATGCCGCGCGACGATGGCACCGAGGTTCATGGGCAGGTCTCCCAGCTGTGCAATCGCATCCTTCGAGGATAGTCGTGCACGTCGGTCGCGACAATGACGGTCCGTCATGCGCTCTCGCGTCGCGCAACGATGACACGGTGCCAGTAGCTGACGGCGGCCCCCGCGCCCACGACTACCGTGAGCGCGACGAGCACCGTTCGCATCGGCGAGTGCACGAGCATGGCCACGATCGCCGAAAATTGGAGCACCGTCGCGGCTTTGCCAAAGACGTTCGCTTGGTCCTCGACCTTCCGACGTCTCGCCTTCGCGCTGGCCGCCACCCAAACGAGGAGAGGTAGCTCTCCGAGCTCTCGTGTGCCGAGGAGCACGAGCTCGGCAACGCTCATCGTGTTCGTGAGGAGCAAGGTTGCCAGAACGACCCCGACGAAGAGCTTGTCCGTGACGCCGTCGACGACCGCGCCCGTCGGAGTCGCCAAGCCATAGCGACGCGCGATGTAGCCGTCGAGGATGTCCGTCCCAGCCGCGAGTGCGAGCACCACGAGGCATGCCCCAACGTGCTCGCGCACGAACGGGAAAGCTGCGGCGAGCGGAACACGCAGGAGGCTCACCAGCGTTGGCGCGTTGACGAGGTCCTTTGCGCGATAGCGGCCCAAACATGGATCCTAGCGCGGAGGGCGCGCGTCGAAGGTCGTACGGATGGCCGCCCGCTAAGCCTGACTGCGACGCGGACGGGTCGTTCCGCTTGCAAGCGCGAAGGGCCCGAATCTGCTGCGATCTGCCGTCGGCGGAGCGAAAAGCTCAGGCTCAGGCGTATGCGGCGGGATCGTCGACGACGTCGAAATCGAAGGGAAGCGGGCGGGCCTCGTCTTGGTCAATGAGAAGGAGCAAGAGATCGGTGCTCGTCACGAGCCCCACGAGGCGAAGTCCTCGTACGACGGGAACGGCGTCGATCTTTTTCTCGGTCATCATGCGGACGAGGTCGGCGACATCGGTCGACTCGTCGCACGTCACGAGGGGGGTCGGAGCCATCGCTTCGCCCACGACGATGTCGCTTCCGAGATGGAGAACGCCGTCTTTTCCTAGGCTTCCGCGCGCCAAGACGTCGCGATCCGAGAGCATTCCGATCAGAGCGCCTGCGCGAACGACGGGCAAGTGACGAATGCGCTCGCGCGTCATCACATGGTACGCGGAACGAAGGGTGAGCTCGGGGGGGACGACGATGACCTTGCGGGTCATGGGGGTTTTGGCTCGCATTGCATCCCCCACAACGCAACGCCCGTGCCTGCTCGATTCGTCAGAAAACAAGCCCACGTTCTCGCCGCGCTTGTGCACGGGTTGCGGCACCGTGCACGGCGTGCACGGCGTCATTCCCGAACGAGCTCGGTGTCCGGGCTTCAGTGGAACTCGCAGCGCAGTCCGTGACCCTCTTCGGCGGCGGTCAATACGAGTGTGCGAAACGCGACGTACGACGGCTTCATGTCGTCGAGCTCTTCGTCTTCGGGCGCTTCGCAGGTCTCGACGGCGTTCTTCCATGTCAACGGTTTGAGCACTTTCGCGAGCGAAACGACCTCGGAGGCGTCGAGTGACTCCTGTGCGAAGAGATCGACGGCCGTTACGCTCGTGATCATCGTCTGCAGCCCTTGCCAGCTCTTCTCCAACGAGAGAAAGCCGTCGTCGTCCAAGCCGAGGTCCTCGGCTTCGTCGGCATCGAACACCAGGCGATCGTCCTCGTCCACCTGGCAAACCTTGGCGGTGTCACTCATGCCGGAATCTCTCGCACGGAAGCCAGCTCATGGCCCAACTCCTTCCGCCTTTCCTCGCAAGCGCGACATCGACGGAGCGCACCAACGCTTCTGGGGACGCCTTGTGGTGTTCCCAACGGCGGTCCCGGCTGGGACGGATACGACGGGCGCTGGCCCGTGCTCGGTGCTCCCGGCTGCGAAGCGTAAAAAGCCGATCGTGGGCGGATTCCAACGGTGGGAGCAAGTCACCAAAGGCGTGACCGAGCGGACGCAGCGTTTGCGCACGGCGCGCAAATTGCGGAACATGGGCCATGGCGCGGGTCGATGGCTGCAGTTTTGGCCCGCGTTGTTTTGGCACAATTCTTCCTTACCTGGCGCACCATGTGGGAATACCAAGTCACTCATGTCGAAAATGACGCACTGACCCCAGAGAGGCTCACTCCCATTCTCGCCGAGCTCGGCAAAGTCGGTTGGGAGCTCGTGTCGGTCGTCTCACGCGCGACCCATGGCTATACCCATGGGGCTACGTTCGTGCTCAAGCGGCCGCTGCCTGATACGCGCTGACCGTGAGCGACGTCGTCGTCGAGGCCGTCGGGCTCACCAAGACCTACCGAATGGGCGAAGTGCTCGTCCACGCTCTCGCAGGAGTCGACTTCCGGCTCACCGAAGGGGAGCTGGTGGTCCTGCTGGGGGTATCGGGAAGCGGCAAATCCACGCTTCTCAACATCCTCGGAGGACTCGACGTTCCGACCGGTGGCACGATGAGCTACCGCGGTCAGGCTCTCGAGCACGCCGACGAAGCCGCCCTCACTCGCTACCGTCGTGAGCACATCGGTTTCGTCTTCCAGTTCTACAACCTGGTGCCGAGCCTTACCGCCCGCGAGAACGTGGCGCTCGTCACCGACATCGCCGATGATCCGATGGATCCGGCGGAGGTCATGGCTCTCGTAGGCCTCGAGGATCGCATGGATCATTTCCCGGCGAACCTCTCCGGCGGCGAGCAGCAGCGCGTGGCGATCGCGCGTGCCGTGGCCAAGCGACCCGACGTGCTCCTGTGCGACGAGCCAACGGGGGCACTCGACTTCAAGACGGGCCGTCTCGTGCTCTCGGTGCTCGAGCGCGTGAACCTCGAGCTCGGGACTACCACGGCCATCATCACCCACAACGCGCCGATCGCCGCTCTCGCCGACCGCGTAGTGACCCTTTCCGGTGGGAAGGTGAAGGCGGAGACTCGGAACACGAAGAGGATCTTGTCGTCGGAGATTGTCTGGTGAAGGCGCTCACGCGCAAGCTCTTGCGCGACCTCGTGCTGTTGAAAGGTCAGCTCGTCACGATCGCGCTCGTCGTGGCGTGTGGCGTCGCGAGCTACGTGTCGGCGGTGGGGACGTTCCGCTCCCTCTCGGGCTCGTGCGACCGCTACTACGAGAGACAGCGAATGGCCGACGTCTTCGCCACGCTCGACCGCGCACCAGAGAGCGTGTCGAGGCGCCTCGAGGAAATCCAGGGTGTGGGCTCGGTCTACACGAGAGTGGTCGAGCGAGCGTCTTTTCCCATGGAGGATAGGGTCGAGCCGGCCAGTGGAATCGTAGTGTCCCTGCCCACGCACGGAGAGCCTCCGCTCAACGGCGTGCTCGTTCGTCGCGGCCGCATGGTCGACCCCGCACGGTCCGACGAGATTCTCGTCAGCGAGCCTTTTGCGAACGCGAACCATCTCGGTCCTGGCGACGTCCTCCCGGTGGTGCTCGATGGCCGACGTCATGACATGCGCATCGCGGGGACGGCCATGTCACCGGAGTACGTCTTCGTGATGTCCGGGGCCATGATGTCCAACGATGACCGCCGTTTTGGCGTCTTTTGGATGACTCGAGGCGCGCTCGCTTCGGCGTTCCGAATGGAGAACAGCTTCAACGATGTCGTGATCCGTCTGCACAAGGGCGCCTCCGAGCGGGCCGTGCTCGCGTCGGTCGACCGCTTGCTCGAGCCCTATGGCGGACGCGGCGCCGTCGCGAGGGAAAAGCAGATCTCGAACCTCATGGTCCAAGGCGAGCTCAAGCAACTCCGTGGCCTCGGTCTCGTCGTTCCTGCGATCTTCCTGGCCGTTGCCGCGTTTCTCTTGAACGTCGTGCTCGCCCGGCTCGTCGAGCTCCAGCGTGGGCAGATCGCGGTTCTGAAGGCGCTCGGCTACACCGGTACGGCCGTCGCGTGGCACTACCTCGAGCTCATCGCCGTCATCGTGCTCGCAGGCTCGCTCCTCGGAGTGCCTCTCGGCGCTTGGGTCGGCCGGAGCTGGACGGCCATGTACACGCCATATTTTCGGTTCCCGGACCTTGGCTTTCGGCTCGAGCTCGACCTCGTGGTCGTGGGCGTTTCGGTAAGCGTGGGGGCCGCCGCGTTTGGCGCGTTGCGCACGGTCCGCAGCGTGGCTCGCCTGCCGCCCGCCGAGGCGATGAGCCCTCCAGTTCCGCCGACCTACGGCTCGTCGTTCGTCGAGCGCCTTGGCCTCTTTCGTCTTGTCGGCGCCGCGACCCGAATGATTCTTCGCGACGTGTTGCGGCAGCCTCTCCGCACGATCATGGCGTCGGTGGGGATCGGCATGGCCATGGCCGTCTTGGTTCTCGGCATGTTCTCGAGCGACGTCATCACGCATTTCATGGACGTCCAATTCGCACGAGGTGTGTGCGACGATCTCAATGTCCAGCTCGCTCGCCCCGTGCCTTTTTCGGAGCTTGGCGCTCTCCGGACCCTGCCTGGGGTGCGCCGAATGGAGGGCGAGCGCGCGGTGCCAGTGCGCTTCCGCAACCGCCACCACGTTCGGGACGGCGCGCTTACCGGGAAGACCCACGATACCACTCTCCGTCGCATCGTCGACGTCTCCGGGCGGGTCCTTCCACCACCGACTCGAGGGGTCATGCTCTCCCAGAAGCTCGCCGAAGTGCTCGAGCTCTCCGTGGGAGATTTCGTGGACGTCGAGGTGCTTGCCGGGGATCGTCGCAAGCTACGGATTCCTGTCACGGCGTTGGTGGACGACATGATGGGACTCGGTGCGACGATGGACCTCGACGTGCTTTCCGCGATCCTCGGCGAAGAGCGCACCGTCTCCTCGGTTTACCTTTCCCTCGATCCGGGCGAGGGCGCCGGCGCAGAGGCACGAATCGCGAAGATTCCGTTGGTCATCGGCACGGGCCGACGCGCCGACGTCGTGGAAGCGTTTCGGAAGCAGACGGCGGAGAGCATGCTGCTCTTCTCGGCCATTCTCACGGTCTTTGCCGCCATCATTTCGATTGGTGTAGTCTACAATACGGCTCGCGTCGCACTATCCATGCGCAGCCGTGAGCTCGCGAGCCTGCGCGTTCTCGGGTTCACGCGTGGCGAAGTGTCGGCAATCCTGCTCGGAGAGCTTGCAGTGAGCGTCGTGCTCGCAATCCCAATCGGACTTCCGCTCGGACGTGTCTTTGCCGAAGCCATGATGCTCGGAGTCGACACCGAGCAGTTCCGGATGCCCATCCTCATCACGTCGCGCACCTATGCGTATGCCGTGACCATCGTCGTCGCGTCCGCGGCCACGAGTGCCCTCTTCGTTCGCCGACAGCTCGACAGGCTCGACCTCGTCGGCGTTTTGAAAACCCGAGAATGAACATGACGAGCCCCAAATCCTCCAAGCGATCGCCTGTGTGGCTCAAACGCGTTGTCACCTCCGTGCTCGTCGTGTGCGGGGCGGGGCTTCTTGTCTATGCGTGGCTCCCGAAACCGATTCCGGTCGAGAGCGAGCCGGTACGACGGGGCCCGCTCAAAGTGACCGTAGACGAGGACGGCCGCACGCGCGTGAAGGACCGCTACGTCGTCGGCGCACCGCTCTCGGGGCGCGTCGCTCGCATCGAGCTTCGCGCCGGCGACGTCGTGGCGAAGGGCACCGTGTTGGCGCGCATTCTTCCGGCGGATGTCCCTCTGGTCGATCCGCGCACGCACGCGATGGCCGACGCCCGTGTTTCCTCATCGAGCGCAGCCGTCTTTCAGTCTCGATCGAGTATCGATCGTGCAAAAATTGCCCTCGATTCGGCCGAGAAGGAGCTCGCCCGCACGCGGGACTTGGCGAAGCGCGACGCGGTTCCGGCCGTGGAGCTCGAGCGCGCCGAGCTTGCGGTACGCGCGCGGTCCGAGGAGCTCGTCTCGGCCAAATTCGGCGCCGACATCGCGACACACGAGCTCGCAAGCGCGCGAGCCGCAGCCGATCACGGACGGGGCCGGGCCGCACGCGCCGACGAGCAGTTCGAGGTGACGTCTCCCACGGCGGGAGTCATTCTTCGCATCTTGCAGGGCAGTGAGGGGGTCGTGGGTGCCGGTACGCCACTCGTCGAAGTGGGGGACCCGGCGGCACTCGAAATCGCGGTGGACGTCCTCACGACCGACGCGCTCCACATCACACCCGGAGCCCACGTGACGATCGAGCGTTGGGGCGGAGAACCGCTCCTCGCGCACATTCGCCGCATCGAGCCGTCGGCCTTCGTGAAGGTTTCGGCCCTCGGTGTCGAGGAGTCACGAGTCAACGCGATCATCGACCTCGACGAGCCGCGCGAGCGCTGGAAAGGCCTGGGGGACGGCTTTCGCGTCGAAGCACGCGTGCTCGTGTGGGAAGACCCGAAGGTTCTCTTCGTGCCGGATGGCGCACTCTTTCGCAGTGGCGAGGACTTCTGTGCCTTCGTCATCGAAGGCGGCCGTGCGCGGATGCGGCGCTTGAAATTGGGTCGACGCAACGGAGTGATCGCTCAGGTTCTGGAGGGAGTGAACGAAGGGGATCGTGTGGTGGTCCACCCCACCGATCGCATCGTCGAAGGCGTCCGAATCGCTCCTTGAGACGATGTGGCAGGATCTGCGACTCCTTCTTCGTCCGTGTTCCGCAAAAATTCGACGCCCATCGCGCACCCCCACGGGAACCTTCTGGTCCGCGTGGCCTCCAATGCCGATGGTCCGAGCCTCGCCACGCGCCCACCTCCGTAGCGTCGTCCTCGCGTTGGCATTGGCAGCATGCGCTCCGACAGCACGTTCGGGAGCCGATGGACTCGGCATTCGCTCCGCCCAACATCTCCATTCGCCGCGGCCTCCTTCGGATGCGAGCTTCCCCGTCGATCCAGCTCCGGCGCCAACGCGGTGCTCGGCGCCCGTGCAGCGTGGCGCTTCCCTAGGGATGGCCGTCGACGTGCTCGATGTCGAAGCGTCGACGCCAGGCCTGCGTTGCTGCGCGTTCCTGCGTCGATCGCACGCGTCCGAAGACTCGCGCCTTGCATTTTTCCAGAGCGGCACGGGGGTGTACACGACCGCGGACGGAGACCTCGACGGTCTCGCAAAGAGTGCGGCGCAGAGCGGGAAAATGGCCGTTCTCAGCATCGACAAGCCGGGGATTGGCTCGAATGCCAAAGGATGGGCGACCTTGGATCGCGAGGCCTTCGAGCGTCACACGCTCGCCGATCTGGTGGCGTGCTCGCGTCATGCGATCGACGCAGCGTTCGACCGGCCTGGGATTGCGAAGACCGCGACGTTGGTAGCCCATGGTCACAGCGAGGGGGCGCAGGTTTGGGCGCGTGTGTTGGCCGAGGCGGCGTCGCGCGAAGAGGATGCCGCGTGGTTCGGTCGGGTCGAAGCGAGCTTGCTCTCCGGGCTCCCTCTCGAGCCCGTCGTCACCGGAGCCGAACGCCAGCTCGGAGTCTTTTTGCCGTTCGAAGTCGAGGCTTTCCACCAGGCCGTGCTGGCTCGGGACGACGACTACCTCATGCTCCTCGGCATGCCGTGGCGCTACCTTGCGCACCCGACGTCGCGCGAGTCGACAACCAACGTCTTGGACCGCCTCGCGACGGCGCGACCAGGTCTCCGAATCGACCTCTTTCACGGCGAGAGCGATCGGAACGCGCCATTCGCTCCGGTGCGCGAGCTCGTGCAACGAAACCGCCGTGCGAGGTTGGAGCAGCGGCCTTCACTCGATCTTCGCCTCCACGGATATCCGGGGGCCTTTCACCAACTCGACGAACGTCTCGATGCCGACATCGACGCGCTCGTCGCTGCGCTCCCACCGCGTTGAGCTCCTCCGTGCGCTTCGCGAACCGGAAGCCGTGCTGGGTCCTCACCAGTGCCCGTCGGTGGTGCTAGCTTGGCGTCGTGCTCGCATGTGTCGACGTGGCCTACCTCGAAAAGTTCGCGCGGGTCGCGTGCGTGCTCTTCCGCGACTTCGAGGATGCCGAGCCAAAATCCATTCTGGTCGTGAAGAGCGAGCTTGCCGCACCGTATGTTCCGGGCGAGCTCTACCGTCGGGAGCTCCCACCGATTCTTGACGTGCTCAGTCGCGTTCACGAACGCCTCGAGAT
>JAYUKI010001419.1:0-6735 GCA_043764595.1 Myxococcales bacterium
GCTCATCTTGAGCCAGTCGTGGAACATCATCCGAATGCCGGTGCGCGCCATCGTCCGGAAGCGCTTGAAAATGCTCGCGCGTCCACGAATGGGCTGTGCGATTTTTCGCGGTTCGGAAAGGCTCCTTCGTGAGCTCGGCGCGGCCTCGTTAGGTCTCGGGAGGGCTTCGCTCGTGCTCATGGGCGCCTCTCTTCGTAGGCATTCGCCGCAATGCGGAGATCGGCACGCGCGAACAAGAGATCGCCATCGGCCTGAATGCGCGTGACCTCGGCTTGGAACGCATCGCGTTCCGCGGTGAGAACGTCGAGGAACGTAGCCGTCCCTGCTTCGTACCTTTGTTTGGCGAATTGAGCCGCAAGCCGGTTGGACTCGAGCCCCGCGCGCGATGCCGAAGCTTTGTCGATCTGGGCGCGCACGGCATGCCACGCCAAAAACACGCGGTCGCGGGCCGCTGCACGTGCGCGCTCTTCCCGGACTTTGGCCGCGGCCGCAAGGTCCGACTGGGCATTGGCAGCGACGATTTGGCTCGCGTCGAACCGAATGGCGACGGTGGCCGACAGAAGGTAAATGCTCTCCTTGTTCTGGAAGCCCGTCGCATTGGTGAAGCGGTTCTGCGCCGCGACCGAGAGCGTGGGCAATAGGCTCGATCGCGTGGCTGTCGCCTGCCGCTCGGCTGCGCGGGCTTCGTCCGCTGCGGCGCGCACGTTCGGGTGGGCGTCGCTTCCGCGCGATTCCCAGTCGGCCAGCGAGGCTTCGGGCGTAAGCTCGGCGGAGAGCACCGGCGAACCTTCCTGCGGCTTCTTTCCGGAGTCGGTCTCCAGGGCACGTCGTGAAGCGGCCACCTGGTAGGTCGCGTCCGCGACGAGCTGGCGATCCTTGGCCACCTCCGCCTCGGCGCGCTTTTGATCGAGCTCCTGCGCAAACCCCGCGGCCTTGCGTGTGTTCACGAAGGCGAGGTTCTTCTCTGCCGTCTCGAGGGTGCGGCGCGCGGCCGTCAAGACCGCTTCGGTGGCGACCACTTGGTAGTAGTCCCGCACCACGACGCGGGTCACGTCGAGGCTCGTGCTCTTCACGCGGGATTCTGCGGCCTCGCGGGTGCGTTTTGCGGCGCCGATGCGCTCCCACTGCCCGACATCGACGAGGGTCATGTTGGCGGTGAGGTAAAGGTCGAGCTGGTTCTCCGGAACGATGAGGGCCGTGCCGGCGCGCGCTTCGAACTGGTTTCGGGTGTAGGTGCCCGTTGCTCCCAGCGTGGGCAAGAGCTTGATCGTGGAGGCATCCGCTTCGGTCTCGCGCTGCGAGAGCACGGCGCGCTGCTCACGTGCGTCGAAGTTCCGGGTCTTGGCCGAGGACACGAAGGCGTCCACGGGCTCGAGCGCGCTCGCCACCTTCGGCGCGAGGAGGGCCAGAAGAAGGAACGGAAGGCCCCCCCGTGCCAATGGCCTCCGATTTTTTGAGCGATTACTCATTAAATGCGTCATCATTTGCTCCTCTTCGCCTTGGGCGAAGGCGCTCTTTGCGTCGAATGGGATGCCCGACGCTTCGAAGTCGGTGCGTGGCTCGTGTCTTTCGGGGCAGCGCCCAAGAGCAATATGCGTGTGTGACCTCGGACGAACTCCGAGGGGGTCATAGGGTGCGCTTCGATGCCCGAGAAGCGACGCATCGCGTAGTCCAAAAAGACGTACTGCCAGATCGCACCGACGAACATCCGCGCGAGGACGGCGACGTCGACGTTGGCGAGCTTTCGGTCCTCCACGAGAGCGCCGAAGAGACCTTCCACCGCCGCCATCAGGCGGAGCGGAGGCGGCGTTCCTGGGCCAAAAGGCATACTTTGTTCGTGCGAAGCGGCCCCCGCCATGTGCATGAGAATCAGGGGAATGATCTGGTGGAACTTCGCGAAGAGCGCGTCGCCGAGCTCCTCGAAGATGGCTTCGATGGGCTTGTCTTTCGCGCCGTACGCGACGCGCTCGACGATGCCGGCCGTGTCCGACGCGGCGCCCATCGCGCATTCGAACAAGTGGTTCTTCGTCCCGAAGCGCTTGAAGAGCGTCCCCTCCGAAACGCCCGCCCGCGCGGCGACTTCGGCGGTGGTGGCCGAGACCCCTCTCTCGAGGAACACGTCGCGCGCGGCCGTGAGCAACGCGTCGTCTTTGATAACCGTGGGGCGGGCCATTCGTGAGTGAGTACTCACTTAATGCCGTTCCCTCCGAGAGTCAACTGTCGGGATGGGCAGGGTCCGGACGGCCCACCCACGCCCCCGCGCACGAGAGGCCCCAAGCCACCGGCGAGAACGTGAGCGCGAACAAGAGCGTGATGGGAGCGGCGAAGCCGAGCGCGAGCAGCACCAGCACGATGGCGAGTGCGCTGGCGAGCGCGGGCTCGAGTAGAGTCGGCAGCGACGACGCTTTCGCCACGAGGTAGCCGCTCAGAGGGAACGCCGACAGAACGCCCGCACCAAGGAGCGCGACCGGAGCGGTCGTGGACACGTCGTGCTCGTCGACGATGGCGAAGTCGACGTTGGCCCAATGACCGAACGCGATGGATCCTGCGAGACCGAGCACCATGGCCCCCACCGTGACGAGAGCTCCCAAGACGATCCAGCGCACCATGATGGGCCGCCCTTCTTGGCGGAGGGCATCGCGGACGGTGGAGAGGCTCGGAGGGCCGCTCGTTGGACTGAGTGAGGTTGGTTCGAGGAGGTTTCCATCCGAAGCCGTCGACCGATCGCCTCGGGCCTTCAGATCGCGGGCTGCAAAGAACGACAGCGCACCCATCGCGCCAAGGAGGGGCAACGTGCCGACGAGCGCGCCCGGACCTCGCCCCCACACGAGGTGCGCGTAGAGGCCGTGCATCACCGTGGCGAGAAGCCACGCCGCCGGAAAGATGGCCCCGGGCGTTTTTTGGCGCTTGGCGCGGCCAAGCGCGTAGCCCCAAGCGTTCGCGAAGAAGACGTTCGCCGGCAGCGCCAGAGCCGCGCGAAAGAGCCACACCGCCGCGTGCGGGTGGGTCATCAGCATCCGCGCGTTTTCGGTCACGGCGAAGCCGAGAGCGGCGGCCGAAGCATAGACTACGCCGTCGTACGGCTCGTCGAAGTACTTCGACCGAAAGGCCGGCCACATGGCGGCGGTCTTCGAGGCTTCTTGGATAGGAGCGACGAACGCAAAGATGAAAACGAGCGCGCCGGCGTTGCCCGACACGTGGGTCTTGAGATCGAGCCCCGTCCACTTGGTCGCGAGGTATTGGAGGTAGAAGGCGCCTCCGCCGAAGGTGCCGCCCAGAAAGAACGTGGTCAGGACGAGCGGCACCGGTTCTCGGCGGCTATCCGAGAAGTGCACCACCGCCAGAAGGAGCAGCGCGGGCACCACCGCCGGCAGAAGCCACCACATGACGTTCGCCACGTGCGCACCTTACCCAGGAAGCTCGACGGACGAAAGGGTGGCTGGCCTGTGGAGCGAAATCCACTCGTAACCGTTTCGGAGAGCGCGTCAGGGTCGCGTCACGATCCGAGGTGGATCCCCACGCGAAGGGCGCCGGTCACTCCAAATCCGGCGGATTTTCCGTCGTATTTGTACACATCACTGTTCAGATACTCGGCCTGGACCTCGGGCGGGAGCTGATCGAAACCGTCGGGGGTCGCAGACTTGGGACGCTGAAGATAGAGAAAATCGCCGGTCAGCCCGAGGCCCAGCGAGAAGTAGTTGTTCACGAAGTAGTCGAAACCAAGATCGAGTCCGGCGTTCCAGCCCTTCACGCTGACGTTCTTCGTGAGCTGATCGGCGGTGGTGGCGCTGTTCGCGGCAGGGCTCGAAAAGAGGTCGTTCAGCGATCCGACCCCCGAGTAGCCGCCGTGCGCGCCGATGATGATGTCGACGCTCGACACGGGGATCTTGAACAGCAGCTCGCCGTTGGCCTGGACCAAGTTGAAGGGCGAGAGCTTGTGCCAGCGGACCTTCACCCCGAGGCTGAGAACGGTGATGCGAAGGCCCGCTCCGATGCCGGCCATGAAGCCACCACCGTCCGCGTTGGTGATGCCGAGGTTCTCGACCGAGAACGTTCGCATGTTCGCGTAACTTGGACCGAATTCGCCCGTCACGAAGAAGAGCTCGTGGAGCCGCGAGTCGTCTTCTTTCCTTTCGTCCGTAGCGGCTTCTTTTGGCTGAAGGTCCGAAGGAAGCGTGGGCGGGGGCGTGGGCGGGGAGTTGGGCGGGGAGTTGGGCGTGGCCGTGGCCGTGGGCGTGGCCGTGGCCGGAGTCTCCGCCGTGGGTGCCCCCACTGGAGCCGAAGGCGCTACGACAGGTGCAGGAGAGGAAGGCGCGGCAGGAGGAGCAGGAGTCGGAGGAGCGTCTTGCGCGTACCCCAGCGCCGGAAGGAGAAGCGCAGACGCTGCACAGGCCAAGGCGAGACCGCGCGCGCCGCGTCGAGGAAGCCCAGAGGTCATACTCACTAGGATACACCGCAAGCGAGCTTCATTCACGCAGGGCTCCTCGGTTTTTGGGGAAGGCGTTCGCGCGTGCGCGCTTCATGGGTACGTGTCCGCCGCCCCGCAGTATCGATCACGAGCTGGGAAGATTTCGGTGCCTCGCTCTCTCCGAAAGAGAACGTTCAGAGGCCAAAGTGAAGCCCGACGCGAGGACCCGCAAAGAGGCCGAACGCGGTTTCCCCCGCGAAAATAAGGTCCGGAGACACGCTCGCCCCGATCGAGAACGCCGACGAAAGGTAGTAGTCGAGGCCGAGGTCGAGGCCCACGTTCCCGCCGCCTCCACTGCCCTTCGCGGTCAAATAGCCACCGTGAGCACCGATCACGAGGTCCGCCGAGCCAAGGACGAGGTGATAGGCCGCTTCGCCGTTCAACAGGAGAACGTTGCCCGACGAGATGTAGTCGCGCACGCGCGCGCCGAAGGTGAAGCTCACGAGACGCACCCCGGCGCTTCCTCCGACACCGAAGAACCCGCTGCCGCCCGTGCCGGAGACAAAGCCTCCGCCGACGTCCAAGTTCACGTACACGAGCTCGAGACGGCGACCACTGTCCTCGCTCTCGCTTTGGTTGAGCTGGGCGACGGTGCCACTCGTCGGGCCCATTCCAGGCGCGCCGGGAGCTCCGGGCGTGGCGGGACCTTGAGGATAGCGCGGCGGGAGACTGGAAGGTCCAGAGGGCTCGAAGGGCGCCGGAGGCTGAAGCTGAGCCAGCGCCGACGTCGATCCGCAAAAGACGCCGAGCGCAACCAGCGCAGACACGAACTTCCGTGCATTCTTCACGAGCTCTTCTCCTCTGCCGACGGCACGCTATCGTCCGAGTCTTCGACGGGCACGCGGTACTCTTCCGAGAGCCAACGTCCCAAGTCGACGGTTTTGCAGCGCGCCGAGCAAAAGGGATGGTTCGGGTTTTCGGCGCGCGGATGCACGGCGCCTTGGCAGATGGGACAGGGGCTCACGCAAAGAAGAGTACCACGGCGGCAGGCTTTCGGAGCTTCGTGGCGACTCTCCGCTTTAGGGCCTCGAACAGGCTAGAGCGACAAACATGATGACGGACCGAGGATTTCGCACGGTTGGCAAGCTGAGCTAGGAGCGACGACGACGGATAGTCTTCTATCTTCGGAGGAGCAACGACGCGCAGCGCCGCTAAACGTGCGAAAGCCGACGGGAGTCATCCTGTTTGTCGCTCTAGGGACAGGCCACGAGCCAACGAAAAAAGCCGCGGCAAGGGCCCACGGCTCTCTTGGACGACACGGGAATGAGCGGTCCGCTCGAGGGTCAGCGCGGATCGTCGGCTTTGCAGCCTACGAGCGCTTGGATCTTTGTCCCGTTCTGCGCGTTGACTTTGGTGCAGAAGCCCGAACAAAGCAGGATCTTCTTCGGAGCTGCGTTGTCGTCGTAGTACCAAGATTCCGGGTTGGCCGCGCATTTGGAGGCGTCGGTCACGCGGGTGATCGTGGTCGCGGGCATTCCCGGAAAGGTGACTTGGACTCCGACTTTCGTCGGATCCGCAGAGGCTTGTGTGGGGACCGATAGCTCGCATGCAAGGCGCTCGGTGGTGCCCTTCGCGATGTTGTCGAGCACGCCGGAGTAGTCGGTCTTGCAGACCGAGTCGATGATGCCCTTGGTGAGCTGGGAGAGCTGTTGGTAGACCGAGCCATTGTTCACGGCGCCTGGGCACGTCGCCCCGGTGACGAATGCCGTACCCGGCGTCCAGCCTGCGATGGTGTGAAAGATGTACTTTCGGTCCGCGGCAGTGCCGAACATGCCCGCAGGCTGCTTGGCGAGGAGTGCCGTATCGAAGGCCGCGGCGCTCATCTGCGACTGGTCGTCGGTGACTTCGATGAACACCTTGTACGCCTCGGGGCGGAGGTGCTTGTTCCAGGCGAGCGCGGCATTCGTGCTGTCGTACGTGGACAAGATGAGCGTGAGCGAGTCCCTGCTCTGCACGTCCTGGTTGATGTGCCAGAAAAGGGGCGGGTTGTCCGCGCAGTTCGCGCCGGCGAGGGGTGCAGGGACACAGATGACGTTGCCCGTTTGCGTAGGGCTCGTGGCCTTTTTCACGATGAAGATGACGCGGTAGTCGAGGCCCGAGACGCCGATCTTCTGCGCGAACGAGTTCACGTTGGTCTTGATCTGAACCATCTCCGCGTTCATCGACCCGGAGTCGTCGATGACGAAGATGATGTCGACCTTCGCTTTCGCGACCTCGGCGACGCTGGCCGCACACGTGGCAGGGCCAGCCTCGGGAAGCGGACCGCC
>JAYUKI010001420.1:0-2013 GCA_043764595.1 Myxococcales bacterium
AGGTGCGTGAGGGCGTGCTCGGCGTTCTCTTTCCGCGAGGGACTTGGAGAATGCATCGCGAGTTTGGCTTCGGAATTTCAACGTCTTAGCGTCAACGTCAGTCGGATCCTTCTCGATCCTTCTCAGTCGGATCCTTCGGATCCTTCTAAGTCGATCCTTCTAACGCCTCGTCGGATCCTTCCGTCGTCGGATCCTTCCGTCGTCGGATCCTTCCTTCGTCGGATCCCTCCGGGATCCTTCCGCGACGCCGCTCGCCGAGGGCTACACTCTACGTGCGAACGTTTAGGGAGCCACGAGGCAAGTGGCCCCGCAATCCGCACCTTGTTTCACGCAGATGAGTGGCTGCCCATCGCTGCCAGCAAAGGTGGGCGCACTCGGATTTCGCGAGACACAGAACTTGGAAAAGATGCACCCGGGTGCGCAGGTAGCTCCGGTGGATGGTGTCGGGCGAACGACGGCAGGGCCCACCGGCGTCGCGAACATCTGCGACAACTTCGCAAACGTGTACCCTCTCCCGCGAAGGGTGGTGACAAGCCGCCTGAGCTCGCCGCTCGAACCCCAGGCGTAAGGATTCTGCAAGTGCGAGAGGATCACAAAGCCATCGAGAGGGGTTGCCTGGCGCCCCGCGAACTCAAGCACCGTGTCGGTCATGCGGCGCGCGCTGAGGCAACGCTCACTGGGAGCAGCTGTTGAGCTGCACGCAGGAAACCCAACCGCATCCTTGACGTCGACGTTCCAGCCAAAGTGGTTTGGGAAACCAGCTTTGGCCGCGAGGCCGAGTGAACGCTCATCGTACTCGCCGTATGGAGCTCGCCAGTACGGAAGCATCTTTGCATTCGCTGGAATTGGCGCACCGTTGAACGCGAGACGCACCGCCTCGTTCCAACCACGAAGAAGCTCCGCGTTCTGCCTCGTCCAGTCGATGGTGGCATTGTTGTGGGGGTGCGTTTGGCTATGGCTGCCGAACTCATGACCGTCTTCGATCATGCGGCGGATGGTCGGCAGGTTCTTGGGATCAATACCCCCAGCGAGCCCAGCAGAGGGGCTCTTGAAGACGAACTGGCCTGCTACAAAAAAGGTAATCTTGATACCTTCTCGCTTCAGCACGTCGAGCACGTCGTTTGCGTTTCGTGGCTCGACCCACGCACAGTCCATCGTCAGCCCCACGGCGGGCTTTCCGTCTACCCTCTTGAAGTAAGGGAACGCCCGCGAATCCACGACGCGGGTATGGGCGTATCCGTCGTGCGTATCCACGTAACGAAACGAATCGGTGCCGTCACGGTACGCGCCGGTCAGGCTCTCTTCACGGCTGTCGAGCTCAATCGCATCGTCAGGTCCCCCGATGTCGGCGGCACATCCGACAAAGAGCAGAGTAAGGCCGGCAACCGTGAGTCCGAGCTTCGCGTACGTCATGGTGCGGGCGTGTAGCACAACGGACCCACCGTGCCTGTCCGAGGCACCACTCTTCCTGCGAAGGATGCGGAGTCAATCGTTCCTCGGTCTTCGATGGCGAGGATCGTTTAGGGCTTAACCTCGTCGAGGGCCCGTTCGAGCCTCGAGGACTCTTTTGGCGCGTTGGTGCGTGGCTGAAGCCGCGAGGCTCGCCGAGGAAAGGCCAAAGGCCGATCGCGAACTGCTCGATCTTCCACGATCCGGCGGAAGCAGCAACGTTACTGTACTGTGGCTTAGCAAGAACGAATTCATCACTACCTGTGCTCGTGAAGCGCGAGGTAGACGTCTGCATCCAGATGCGCGCCTGATTTGCCCGAGCGTAAGAATTGCGCACGCCTGATATGCGGGAAGCGCGCAGGCTCGACGCATTCAAATGTTCGCGCTGACGATGCTATTGCGGTTTAGCGCTAGCGTCATTGGCTTGCGAGGACTCGACGCGAGATGGCAATACTTCTTCGCAGCAAACTAGAGCGCATCCGGCAACCTCGCGACTGGGAAACACAGGGATGAAGTCGACTTGTGCCGGAATGTCGGCTGCCGGAGCAGGATGACTATGCAGGC
>JAYUKI010001421.1:0-6692 GCA_043764595.1 Myxococcales bacterium
GTTGGGGGGGCGAAGAGTTCGTGGTGGCCTTCACGAGCACGCCGCTCAGCGGGGCAGAAACGGCCGCCGAACGCCTGCGACGGACCATCGAGCAGATGATCGTGGTGGACGATGCGGGTGCACGCATTCCCGTAACGGCGTCCATTGGACTAGCGAGTCTTGTTCAGGGCGAGGGCGGCGACCACTTGGTCGAACGGGCCGACCGTATGATGTATGCGTCCAAACACGCGGGACGAAACCGCGTGTCCAGCGACGACGGCGCTCCTAGGCCGGTCGCCGCGGCATCCCTGGTCGTCGAGAGCGACGCTGCGTGATTCGTCCGGAGCGACACGGCGTTCGCCGTGCCACGCTCGAAGTTCAACAATCCACAGAAAAGACGAGCATGCGAATCGACGAATGGGATCAACTGAGCACGATGATCGCGTCCTGTGTCGAGGCCGTATGCGCCTCTGCCGGTTTTCGAACGAAGTACCTCGGGCTCGTGCAGCAGCGGGATAGGCCCTGGGCCGAAACCGTGTCGATCATCGGGCTCACGGGAACACTTCGGGGCACGCTGATTCTCAGCATGCCCGCCGCATTGCTCGCGCGGACTCATCCGACTGGTGGAACGGCCTTCGAAGCGACCGCAGATTGGTCGTCGGAGCTCGCCAATTTGCTCCTCGGCCGACTCAAGAGTCGACTCATGACCCATGGGGTAACAATCGAGCTTAGTACCCCCGTTTCCGTTTCGGCGACGACGTTTCGCTTCGCGCGCTTCGCGGGCGTCCCGTTGGTGCACGAGTTCGAAGCCGCGGACATTCCCTTTCAGGTCATCTTCGAATCGATCGCCACCCCCGACGCCCTCTTCACTACCGAGGATGCGAGCGCCGTGGTCGCGCCGGGCGAGCTCGTCACATTCTAGCCGCGAGCCTGTGCACCGGGCGCGTGCGCCGCATGCGCCGCCCATCGGCTACGCCGACCTTCGAAACGCCCACGCCATCGAGGCACTGAGGCATCACGATTCATTCCAAAGGAGCATTCCCATGACCAAGACAATCATTGTCGTTGACGATTCCCAAACCGCCCGTAGACAAGTGTGCCTGGCGCTCGCCGAAGAAGGCTACGAGATCGTCGAGGCGGTCGACGGTGTCGACGGCCTCGCCAAGATTGCCGCCCACGCGGACGCCTCGCTCATCATTTGCGACGTCAACATGCCGAACATGAATGGGATCCAGATGCTCCAGGCCCTTCGGGCCGACCACCCGTCGGTGCAGGTGCCCATCATCATGTTGACCACCGAGGCATTGCCGGCGCTGCTCAATCAGGCGAAGCAGGCCGGCGCCAAAGGTTGGATCGTCAAGCCGTTCGCAACGAACATGCTCGTCAGTGCGGTACGGAAGCTCGCGAGCGGATAGGCCGTGGCCGTGCGGCGCGAGCACTCTTGGCTAAATTTAGTCGATGGCAAGAGCACAAAGGGCGAAGGCGGATACCGCTTCGCCCACATCCATTTTGTGCGAACGCGTGATTTTATGGGTAGTAGTAGGCGGCGCACACGGGGCAAAGCCCGTGACTGACGGATGAAGGCGGCGTATCGAGCCAAGCCGGAATCCAATCCCACGCATCAAGGCGTCTGCGTCGAAACCGTCGGCAGTTGCTGCACGTGAGGATGACTCCGAATTTGGTGCGATAGGTCACTTCGTTCGGCGGACGCTTCGGCCGTGAGCCCCTCTCGCGACTTAGCGTGTGCTCGAAAAGCAGGCCGATCCTTGGCACTGGAAAAATGCGCATTCGAAACGCTCTCGCCCGAGTCGGCGACGAGCAGTCGTAGTTCTCCTCGAAGACTGCGTTCTGCGCGAGCACGGCTGCACTGGCGCGTTCCAGCCACACGCGAACCTCCCCTGGGGGCGCCGACTGGAAGTAGTTCGTTCCCGGAGAAATGGACGGGAGTGCAGCACCGTTCGCTCTGCCGAACGCGTACCATGCTTCGTTTGCCCACAAGAGGGTACCGTCGGCCGCGACCACCACGACTTGCGAAGCGGTCACGACGAGCGAATGGACATCGAACGTTTCGGAGAGTGCGACGCGTACGTCGTCCGGAATTCCAGTCCACGTTGTGTCGATCCGATCCATGACCTACCTCCCGTGTGCCTTCGCGCCTTTCTGCAGTGGATCGGACACCGTCGCACGAACCAAGTCCGCTCGGCAACCCCACTCCCTAGCCCGGATAGCGCACGTACGGCGGAGGAGGCTTAGGATGCCCGTGCCCGACGGCAGAGATCCGATAGGTCAAAAACGAGCTGGGTCAGTGCCGCGTCCGTTCGGGTGCCCGCCTCGAGGCGGGCTGCCGAGGTCGTGATTGTGGCGAATCCGTAGCCCCCCGCGGCCCCTTTGAGCTGGTGGGCCATCGTTCGGATGGCCTCACGGTCGTTTGCCTCCAAGGCGTGCCCGAGCTGGTCCGCCGTGCGCTTCAGCCCTTCGACGAACGGCCCGATGATTTCCGCCATGTCAGGGTCGTCGCCGACGTCGCTGACGAGCGGCGTGAAGTCGGCTCGCTGCGGTCCCTTTGGTTTCGTGTGCTCGGCGACGGCCGCAACGAGGATTTCCCGTCGAATCGGCTTCGTGAGGTAGTCGGTACAGCCCGCACGCAAGCAGCGTTCGCGATCCCCCGTCATCGCGTGAGCGGTGAGGGCCACGACAGGCCCGGCGTATCCCGCTTTTCTTAGCGCCGCGGTCGCTTCATAGCCATCCATCTCCGGCATTTGCATATCCATGAGGATGACGTCGAACGCCTCACGAGCCTTCCAAGCGGCTAGAGCTCGGTCGAACGCGAGCTTTCCGTTCTCGACGACCGTGACGTGAGCCCCCGCCCGGGTCAGGAACGCCGACAATAGACGCTGGTTGTCGGGACCGTCTTCCGCAAGCAGGACCGAGCACGAGAGCGCGCTCGGGCAATGCACGGACTTCGCGCCGACCTCGGCCACTCCGGCCTCGGCAAGGTTCTCGAACATTCGGACGCCATCGAGCGAGCCCGTCGAAACGGAAAATCGAAACGAGCTCCCCTCGCCCGGAGTGCTCTCGACCGTGCAATCCCCACCCAACATGAGTGCAAGCCTCTGGCAAATCGCAAGCCCCAGCCCAGTGCCCCCGAAGCGCCTCGTCGTCGACGAGTCTGCCTGCATGAACGGCTCGAAGACAACGGCACATTGTTCCGGGGAAATCCCGATGCCGGTGTCGATCACCTCGAACCGCAGAATGGGGTTCGAGGAGCTCTGCTCCTCGCAACGGACGTGGATTGAAACTCCCCCCTTTTCGGTGAACTTCACTGCGTTTGCCACGAGGTTGATCAGTATCTGGCGTAGACGCATGGGGTCCGTCCGGATGGTTTCCGGAATGGCAGTTTGGTACGTCACCTCGAGAGAGAGGCCCTTCTCCGCCGCACGAACACGCATCATCGAAGCCACGTCGACGACGACGGCGGCGGGCGCACACGGCAGATGGTCCATCGACATCTTGCCGGCCTCGATCTTGCAGAGGTCGAGCATATCGTTGATGATCGAGAGAAGGTGCTCTCCGTTGCGGCGAATCGTTTGGATGTGGGAACGACGATCCGCGGGTGACGTATCGGCCTCGAGGAGCAGATCGGAATATCCCATGATGGCGGTCATCGGGGTCCGGATCTCATGGCTCATGTTCGCGATGAACTCGGTCTTGGCTCTGTTCGCTTCGCACGCTTCGCCCATGCCGAGCACGAAGTCCTTGTGAGCTTCGAGCTCGGCCTGCCTTTCCGCGCTCCCCCAAAGCTCACGTCGCGTGCGTCGGACGGCGGCCATCAAAAGCGCGCCTTCGCCAGCGATCCATCCGGTGAACTCGAGCTGGTGAATCGGATTCAATCCGCGCAACCCAAGTCCGAGACGGGCCGCGACAATCCCCTCTACCGCGTAGCCCACGACCGCACCGAGGCCGCCGAGAAGGATAACGCGGTCGTCGCGGTAGGAGGCCAGGAGCAAGAGGGAACCTACCGCAAAGAGGTGTGCCCCGGGTCCTCCCGACAGCCAAACGTAGAGCCCACCAAAGGCCATTTGCGCGACCGCCACGGAGCATCGCGTCAGGAGCGAGCCCGGCCGCGACCGTACGAGGTACAGCGCCGGCAGGACCCAACACGCTGCGAAGGCGCCTATGGAGAGAACCTGGGTCCCCGGCGCCGGCCCTCGAGCCAAAGCAAGCATCAGGACGAGCCCTAACCATTCTCCCAAGAGCAAGCGGGCCCACCGCGTGTCGTTCTTGGTGCGCTCGGCTCGCTCGTACGCCGAGCGGAGCTCGTTGGCCCTCGCTGCCACTTCGTCCACCGGCAGCCCGGAGCGAAGGCCATCGGGAAATTCAATCATGGCGTTCGACTCCCATGAGTGGGCACCCGTGAAGGGGGTCGCCATGCGCGGTGAACGCCGCAACGCTGGAACGCAGCTGGGATCGCGTGCTCATGGACCCCGGAACGGCCGAGGTTGAACAGACTGAAGAAGCGTTCGCCCCGCGACGACGTTTTCGTTCTGGCACCCACACGGGCGCATCTCCTCGAGGCTATCTCGATCGTGACATATTCACGACCATGCCGCTTGCAGCAGTGGAACTATCGAGGGCTTCCGCGTTTTTGAGATCCGGTTTTCCTCTGGAGTTCCAACGCATTGGAGGGGTGGCACTCCGACAACCCACTCCTTCTCTCGGATGTACAGTTGCGCTATGGCCCTTGCCAGTGCCACATAGAAGGGTCGCCATCTGCACGATTGACCCGGGGGGGCTTCGATGAAGTACGCAGTTGATGAAGGATCCATGGTCGCCGCGCTGTTCAAGGTGGCCACGAATCCACTCTGCCTCGTGGACGAAACTGGGGTGGTCATCCTGACGAACGAAGCCTTCGGAGCGCTCTCGGGCTTGAACGGTGCGGACCGTACGCCGCTGGGACCTCACCTAACGCACCTCGGCACGAAGGCCCTCGCGCTCGCCCTGCGGGGCACGGATTCGGACATCGGACCTCAGGCCACACATCCGTTCGATACGACGAAGTCTTGGGTCGCCAAAGCCACTCCCGTCGTCACCGCGCGAGGCGTCCAGGTCTTGCTCGCCGCGGAGGCCGTCGAGGGCGCGCGCGATAGCGACAGCGAGCTGTCATGGCGTCGTTTGACGTACTCGTCTCTCAAGAGCGAAGCCTTGGCGACTGCCATGGACTACCTCCCCATCGGAGTCGTTCTCGTCGAGATTCGAGACGGGGACCCGCCAGCTTCCGTCGCTTACAACGAAGCGTACGCAAAAATGCTTGGTATTGCGTCGGAGGGCGCTCGAATCCCGACCCTCTACTCGCCCGATGGCCACGCGGTCGCCATCGAGGATTTTCCGGGTGCGCGCGCGGCGCGCACGGGCGAGGCCGTACGCGACGTCCTTCTCCACGCTCGGACACACGACGGTGAGCTTCGGACGCTATCCATCAGTGCGTCCCCAATCGTGGGTGGGGCGAAGGTGCGAAGGGCCGTTGCGGTTCTAAACGACGTCACGGCGCGGGTCCGTGCCGAGGAAGCACAACGCAAGAGCGACCTCCGGTGCGGGACCGTATTCGAGAGCTTCCGCGACGCGCTCGCCGTGTTCGAGGCGGTTCCGGGCGAAAACGGAATCGAATGGTTCTACCGCGAGGCGAACAGTGCGCTACTTTTATCGCTGGGCATGAGACGAGACGACATCGTCGGAAAGAGCTTCACCAAACTCTTTCCTGCCATCGCCGAGAAATGTCACCCCTGGATGACTGCCGTTCTCGCAGCCGGCAACGTGCACGAGACCGAGACCGTTTGGGGTGACAGCACCTTCCTCGTGCGCTTCTTTTCGGTTGGACCGAACGAAGTGGTTATTACATCCCTCGACATCACCAGCGCGAAGCGCGATGCGGAGTCGCTGCGCAGGACCACCGAGAGATTCGAGGCGACGGCGAGCACCGTTCCCGGGGTCCTCTACGACTACGTGGTGGACGGCGAAGGACCAGGCGAGCTCATTTATCTGAGCCCAGGCGCGAGCCGGCTCTTCGAGCTCCCGGTCGACGAGATCTTGTCCGATGCCAATCGGGTTTGGTCGATGCTCCTTCCACAGGACGTCCAGGATCTGCACCGTGCCACGAGCCAAGGTGGCGGCGCGGTCGACGCGTGGGCCGTGACGCCATCCGGAGCGCAAAAGTGCCTCCGTTTCACCTGGCGCGAGAACCCCAATCCGAGCGATGCAACCGTACGCGGCAGTGGATTCATCCTGGACGTCACCGAAGCCAGTCGCGCTCGCCTCGATCTCGCGCGGTCGCAAAAGGAGCTCTTCGCGCTGATCGAGACGTTGCCGATTGGCGTGTTCGTCGCCCGGGAGGGCAAGATCCTCTATTCCAATCCGGAGCTAGGGCGCTCCTTTGGATGCGCGCCATCCGAGCTCGCGGGAAAGGACACCACCGAAGTCTTTGCCATCGATCCCGACGGCTCCGGGCCCTTCCCAGCGACGGGAAACGCGTTCGCCGAGCGGACGGAATGGGCCTACAAGCGGGCCAATGGCTCGCAGGTGCTCCTCGAGACCTCGTCGAGCCGCGAGGTTGCGATCGAAGGGAGACCGGCGAGCCTGGTCACGGTGCGCGACCTCACCGAGCTGCGCAGCATGCGTGCACAGCTCATGCAATCGGACCGGCTCGCGTCGCTCGGAAT
>JAYUKI010001422.1:0-2005 GCA_043764595.1 Myxococcales bacterium
AGACATCGCCACCGCCAAAGCCCTCTTCGAGGCCACGGGGCGCGTGGTCGTGCTCGACGAGTCCTTGCTCGACGCGGTCACGGGCCTCTCCGGAAGTGGTCCCGCGTACGTGATGCTCATCATCGAAGCGCTCGCCGACGGCGGCGTCAAAGTCGGGCTTCACCGCGATACGGCGCTGCTGCTTGCGGCGCAAACGGTCTATGGCTCGGCGAAGCTCTTGCTCGAAACGGGCGAGCACCCCGGACGCCTGAAAGACATGGTCACGAGCCCCGGCGGCACGGCGATCGCAGGGCTCCATACGCTCGAGTCGGGCGGCCTTCGCACGACGCTCATCGATGCGGTCGAAGTGGCCACCAAACGCGCGGCCGAGCTGGGCGAGCAAATGGCCGCAAAGATGGGCGTGAAGCGCGAACACTGAGCTTTCCTTCGTGCGTCATACGTGGGTCGGCGCGCTCGGCTCGTGGGGCACCTTTGACAGGAACCACCGCTCGGACTACCGACGTAGCCATGACCAAGATCGATGCCCTCGTGTTGGCTGGAGACGTGGCGGCAGAGCTCGAGCGCCATGGCATGGTGGCGTGCGGTCGCCGGGAAGACGGCGTCGCGCGCGTCGACTTCTGGACGCACGAGGGACGCGGCTTCAAATACCCCGTCTCGGGCGAAGAAGAGCTCGCCGTCCTCGTCCTCCAGTGCCTCGACATCGCCGGTGCACGACCGCCGAGCGCCGCGGCCCACGAGCTTTCGTAGCTTCGATCGCGCGGCGCAACGCGCACTTCAGCGGCCGCGGGCCGCGCGAATCCTGCGCGGTCCTTGATGCCATCTCAGCGGCTGTGCACTAGAACGGGACCATGCGTCTCCGCTTGCTGTCCACGGTTGCTCTCGCTCTCGGAATCGTGTCGTGCGCGGATACGCCGCCCCCGTCGGCTCCCACACACGCAACGGCCAAGCCGGAAGCGCGCTCGACCCCTCCAGAGTCCCCCATCGTTCCGCCGCGGTTGCGCCTCCCTACGACAGTGGTTCCACGAAGGAACGTCGCGCGGCTGACCATCGATCCGACGCGTGAGACGTTCGACGGAGAGCTCGACATCGAAGTCGACGTACTCGAGCTCACGAACGTCATTTGGCTGAACCAAGACGGCCTTACCTTGGCGCGCGCGGAGGTCGAGGCAGGAGGAAAGACGCTTTCCGCGAGTGTGCGGCCAGAAGGCGCGAACCTGGTCGGGCTCGTCTTGCCCAAGCCCCTCGAAAAAGGCCGCGCCACGATTCACCTCGCGTATGCGGGCAAGCTCTCGAGCACCGAAGTCGAAGGAGCCTCGCGCCAAAAAGAGGGCAACGACTTTTACGTCTATTCGCACTTCGAGCCTCTCGCGGCGCGCCGGGTATTTCCGTGTTTCGACGAGCCGTCGTTCAAGTCGCCCTGGCAGCTCACCCTTCGCGTCAAAAAGGGCGACAAGGCCGTATCCAATACGCCCGTGGTCTCCGAGACCGAAGGCAAAGACGGTCTCGTCTCGGTAAAATTCGCCGAAACGAAGCCCTTGCCGAGCTACCTCGTGGCCTTCGCGGTCGGCCCGTTCGGCATCGTGGACGGTGGAAAGATTGGCAAAAAGGGAACGCCATTTCGCGTGATCGTTCCGCGCGGAAAAGAGCCGTGGGCCAAGTTCGCCATCGAGAGCACGGGGCCCGTGGTCTCGCTGCTCGAGACCTATTTTGGCGAAGCGTATCCCTACGAAAAGCTGGACCTCATTGCCGTACCGCTCTTTGGCGGGGCCATGGAAAACCCCGGGCTCGTCACCTATCGGCAGTCTTTGATATTGGGCAAACCCGGCCAGGAATCCACCGGATTTCGGCGCGCGTTCGCGAGCGTGAATGCCCACGAGCTGGCGCACCAGTGGTTCGGAGATCTCGTGACCACCGCGTGGTGGGACGACTTGTGGCTCAACGAAGCCTTTGCCACCTGGATGACTCCGAAGATCATCGAGCGCTTCAAGCCCGAGTGGGACTTCCC
>JAYUKI010001423.1:0-2005 GCA_043764595.1 Myxococcales bacterium
GGTGGCCGGCTCGAGGTACTCGATCTTCGCGTAGGTCATGACGCCGTTCGCCGGATCGCTCACGATGCCCGTGCTCGACTTGGAGAAGGTGTAGCCGTATTTGCCGGTGATCTTCACCTTCGCGCCGATGGCGGGGAGCGGGTACGGGAGGTCCACGCTCCAGACTTCGTCCTTGTAGAGCTCCTTGGGAGCCTCTTTCAGGTTCTTGTACTTCTCCATGGCCTCGAACACGGACGCGTAGTTCTTCGCCCAGCCGAGGACGCGAATTTTGGTCTTCGTGTCGCCCTTGGCGTCCGCGATCCAGAACGAGGGAATCTCCGCTTTGCAGGTCTCGGGGTCGGCTTTGCCCGACTTGTGGACCGCGCACTCGGGGGCGTCGCTGACGTTTTCCTGGACGATGTAGCCCACGATGGTGATGTCTTTCGACGTCACCTCTTTGTCGTGGATGCGGCTCTGCAAGTGGTGGCGCGCGCCGAAGATGGTGAACGCGTCGCCCGACTTGATGGGGTTCGTCGGGAGAGTGGGCACGGCCGGGGGGCCCGCCTTCTTTCCGGACCACGCGGGCGTGGCCTTGTAAGGCTCGTCCGCGTTGCCGCAGCCGACCGTGAGCGCCCCAAAGGAGCCGAACGTGAGCAGCGAGAGGGCCAGGAGGAGCGGACGCTTGCGCATTGGCCGGGGGTTTACCACGGTCTTTCACGCGCGGACAAGCACGTACGAAGGCAAGCGTGAGCCCTGGAATTCCGCCGCTTTACGTCAATCCAGTGCACCTTGCATGCGTTTGGCCCCGGAGGATCCGCCGGGTCCCTCACCCAGCCCTCGAAAAGTCCTGCTTTCCATTGGGTTCAGCTCTCGGTACGGTCGTGCGCATGCTTGGCAGGCCGCAGGTGTTCAGCACTGGCATCGTCGTGTTTCTCGTGGCGTGCGGGGGCAAAACCGGAAACGGCGAGGCTCCGCCGGCGCCTTCCATGACCACGACCTCCCCGTCGATCGAGCCGCCTCCCCTCCTTCGCGACGGAGGCCCCTCGCCCACCCGCAAGCTCTCGTGCAAGACCGGCACGACGACCCTCGGGACGTTCGCCAACGAGCGTGCGCTTCGGGTGGTCGTCTCGATCGAGGCCGGAGTCGTGCTCGCCTCCACGCGCGATGCCGCCGGGAGCGTCCGCGTTCGCATTCTCCGGGACCCCTCAAAAGGACTCGAGGACCTCGCGACGTCGGCCAAATCCTCGGGCGCCCTCGCGGCTTCGGCCACCCACGTCGCCTTCGCAGACGACACCGGCGCGACGGCCATCGCCATCGCCGACGGCTCGAAAAAGGCCCTCGCCCAAGGAGACGGCAGCCCCGCGTTCCTAGGCCTGCGTGAAAAGGAGCTCGTTACGGTGCGGGACGCCAAAGTGACCCGTCATCCCCTCGACGGCGGCCAAAGCTCGCTCGTGTGCATCGGGAGCACGTGCACCGTGGCCGGAGTGAGCGCGTTCGACGCCCACGCGGGCACCATGGCGCTCGTCGACACGGAAGGTGCACTCTACACGGGCACCGACGTCGGCCTTCGGCGGGTCGCGAGCGACGCCAAGGGACCCGTAGCGGTTGGAGCCGGGTTCATCGCGTTCGTGGTCGCGACGCCTGGAGCCGCGATGCCGTCGCTCGGGCTCTTCCGACCCCTCGAAGAAGACGTGGAGCTCTTCCCGCTGCCTGCCTCCAAAGGCACGACGTGTGGACCGAACGTCGTCGAAACGCGGCAAATCACCTCGGATGGCGCTCGCCTTGCTTTCGCCACGAAGGAGAGCTACCCGTGTGCGGAGAGCGCCCAGGCGCTCGCGTTCGCCTCCCGCGCGTCCCGGCCCAATGCCGCGACGGAGCTTCCGGGAGCGAAGGACGCGGTGGACGTCGCCGCGGACGACACCTGCATCTACGCGCTCGTCGAGCGCCCCCAGGGCAACGCCATCGTCACTCAGCTCGTGTCGATCGAGAGCCGCGCCCGCTGACGGATTTCATGACCCATCTCGAA
>JAYUKI010001424.1:0-2000 GCA_043764595.1 Myxococcales bacterium
TCGGCCCCGATGCGACCCACCTCCACGAACGGAGCGACCGACAAAATCGAAGCGATCCGAGCACTTGCTCCAACGCGCAGCACGTGAGTATCGAGAAACTTCGATTTGGTGTCCTCGTTTGCGACCTCGCGACGGTTCACGAGCGCCCTTCCGCGAGGCGTAAGGCGGAGCGGAACGTCGTCCGCGCTCTCCTCGCCGAGGTCGATCACACCCAGGGCGGGAAGGCTCTCTTTGAGGATTCGACCGGCGACGTCGGCAGGGTCTTGGGCCTCGACGCCGACGCGATCGCCCCACCTTCGGAAGAGGCGAGTGAGGCCGGGAAGACGATGGTCGCTCTTCAGGTAACCCGTGAGCGCGCTGGCCGGTAGCCAGTCCTCGCCGAGATCGCGAAGAGCTTCGAGGACGACCTCACGGACGACGCCGACGGGGCTGCCGTCCCGTGCATCCAGACCAACGCGAAGCACCTCCGCTTCGGGGCGGGCCTCGTCCCAAGCACCGCCGCGAAGCCACGTGTCGAACAGGACGCGCGACAAGTCTCCTAGAAGATGCGAGCCAGGCGGACCCGAAGGGCTGACGGCTCCCGCGTCCCACAATCCGATCGCTCGGGAGAGCGCCACGAGCAGAGCGACGTGCGACGGATCACGGCCGAAGCGTGTCGCGAGCTTCTGAACGAGCGACTTGGGCGTGCCAATGTTCGGTCGAATCTCGCTGCCAGGCTCGCGTGCGGCGAGGGCCAAACCGACGGCGAGCGGCCCCGGATCCTGCGTGAAGCGGGCGCGACGTGGGGCGTGATCTCCATCGATCGCGAAGGTCTTGACCTCACGCCGCCTCTGCTCGCGCGCCTCGTGGGACACGGCTCCGATGATACGTGCGACCTCGGTGGGGACCACGTGGCGGTTCGGGTGAACCGGCACCAAAAAACCGCGCCGTTCGAGGGAGAAGCCCACGCCCCGTCGGGTCTGGGTCGGCCCTTGGGCCGTTCGCAGACGCAAGGGCTCGCGTTCGAGCTCGAGCAGCTCGTCGGTTTCCACTTCGCCGCCTTCGTCCTCGACCCCTTCGAGAACACGCCGCTCGGTCGGGGCAAGCTTCGCGATTTCTTCGGCGAGGCGCTCACTGTTCCCCAAAAACTCCCAAGCCGCTTCGAGCGAAAGGGAGATCGGAGGCGTGGCCGGCCGGCCAAGGTAGTGTGCGGCCACCGCGCTCGCCGTCTCGAACGGCGCCTGCGCGAGCAGTGCGCGAAGACCGCGAGGATCCTCGCCTTCCCACGAGCGAAGCTGCACGAGGTACGCGATCGGCAAGATAAGCTCGATTGCGCCCTTTTTCCCTCGAGCGAACACCATTCCACGGGCCGACAAGGGCTCGAGCGCGGCCGGGACGGCCGTCACGAACAAGATGCCGTTCGCCTCGGCGACGCGGTGCAAAAGCTCGACGCTTGGTGCAGGCAGACGGCTCGGATCGCGAAGATCCGGGAGCTGAACGAGCGCGCGTGCCACTTGCGCGGGTACGTCCAGACGTTTTGCCAGGTCGATGCGCACGCCGAGCCGAGCGATCAACGCATCGAGCTCGGCTTGTGGCAGTGCCCCCAAAACGTCGGTCAGCCTCAGTGGTGAGCCGGTATTCGTGCCCAAAGCACCTGGAGAGTACCCCAATCCTTCCGCGCCCTACTGGAAATTGCGCGGCGCGGCCGTTTCCCCTGCTTCCCCTGCGTCCATTGCCCGAAGCGGCTCCAACTCGGTCCTTCCCTGAAGGGAGCCGAGTCTTCGGGCCGGGTCGAGGCCGAGTCAGCGAGGTCGAGACCCGCAGACTTCGTAGCGAAGCGGAGAAGTCGAGGACTCTCAGGCCCACAGGGTTCGAGCTCAGGGCGCGCGCCGCTCTCCCGGCAAAGACGCCCGCAGGGAGCCGAGTCTTCGGGCCGGGTCGAGGCCGAGTCAGCGAGGTCGAGACCCCCGCAGACTTCGTAGCGAAGCGGAGAAGTCGAGGACTCTCAGGCCCGCATCTCG
>JAYUKI010001425.1:0-6671 GCA_043764595.1 Myxococcales bacterium
GCTTCCGTCGAGACCGACGCGAGGCTTTTGCCCGATTCGCTCGCACCGGAAGCCTACTCCCGTAGTCTGAGGAGCGGAGCGACGAGGCCACCTGCCGCAGCAACAGGATCGGCGGGAGATGGCACACCCATTTCGACCGGGCGCCTTAGGGCCCGCTCAGGAACAGCTTGCCCATATCGGCGAGGACCGCGCGTCGCAGGCAAGGCGCGGCGACGACGAATACTGGTGGATTTTGAGGAGCAGCAAGGCCGCATCCGGCGCGCGGGACCGGCGCGATGGGCAAGTCTGAGTGGGCCCTTAGCTCGACGGCGACCTAAACGAAAGGTCGTCGCACTCTGGGCAGAGACCTTGGTAACGTGCCCCACGTGGCACCCCGAGGGCAGCGCGTTGGGATCGATTCGAGCCCTGGAATCAAGGCGATTCGAGCTATTTCGCTCCTGGCATTCATGGCCACTCTCGCCGCACCGAAGGCCGCAGCAGCAGGTGGCCCCCTCGGTGGGCAAGGCGCCCCCATCACCACCAGCAGCTACACGATCGACCTTTTCCAGGGTCCCCTCATCGGTTCGTCGCGCGTCACGGCCATGGCGGGCGCGGTGGTCGCTCTCGCTGCCGGGGCGGACATCATGACCGCGAACCCGGCCACACCAGCCGTCCGCTACCCATTCTCCCACTCGGTCACCGACTGGAACGCCGGCATCGAATGGCGCTTCCCGAGCCAGCTTGGCACGACCGACTTCGACAACAACGGCACCAAGGGCTTCGCTTACAACGACTTCATCTTTCTCTCCACCGGCGGCTACGTGCAGGAAGGGCCACTCGGACTGGGGTTGGCCCTCGACCTCCAGCAGTACGAGCTCGGTCGCGTGGGCGGCGCACCGGCCATCCAAAGCGCGTCGGTGCGGGTGGCCTCGCTCCACCTCATGGGGGCGTACAGCATCGGCGACGAGATTCACATTGGCCTCGGGCTTCGCGGCGCGCTCCTCACGCTGCGCGACGCCGGTCAGAACGAGCTCACGGCTGTACCTGGCACCGAAGGGCTCCTCACGATGGCTGGGCTCGCACCGGAGCTGGGTGCGCTTTGGGCCCCGCGCGGACTTCCGCTCCGCATCGGAGGGGCCATTCGCGCGCCGGTGGTCGGAAAGGCCACGAGCAGCGACATCCTCCCGGACGCCGCTGGCGACTTGCGAGTAGGAAGCCTCGTTCTTCCCCGAACCATCGAGCGCCCGTGGGAGGTCGAATGGGGATTCGCGCTCCAGCTCGGCCCGCGTCCGCTCAACATGAAATGGCTCGATCCGCGCACCATTCCACGCCACGAGCTCGAGCGCCTTCGCAGGTCGCCGGACGACACGCGCCAAGTGCTCATCAATCGGTACGACAAAAGACGACGCGCCAAAGTGCCACGTCCCAAGTTTCTATTGGCCACTTCGTTCCTGGTCACGGGCCCCACTGAAAATGCCGTGGGCATGGAGAGCTTTCTGGCACAGCGCGTGGACCGCTCGGGCCGAACGGCCACGTTCACGCCTCGTGTCGGCATCGAGACCGAAGCCTTCCCCGATTGGGTGTGGTTTCGCGCGGGGGCCTACCTCGAGCCCACGCGCTTCGAGCAGTCCACGTCGCGCCTCCACGCCACGGTGGGCGCCGAGACCCGCATTTTCCAGACCGACGTCTTCGGCTCGTTCGACTCGCCAGTCCCCTTCCGAATGGGAGTGAACCTCGACGTGGCCCGCGACTACTACGACTGGAACTGGACCTGGGGCCTCTGGTATTGAGCCTTTGCGGACTTGCACACGCGCGGGCGTTTGCCCTCCCGAGCCGGAATCCCCGCACATTTTGCAACCAATACTCGAGGGGAGCGGCCACACCATGGGCCTTCGCCGAGGGGGAGCTCCGATGACGATGTTCGACAAAACCGTGCTGATCACCGGAGCAAACCAGGGCATCGGCAAGGAGACCGCCAAGGCCCTCGCCAACATGGGCGCGCGCACTCTGCTCGTCTGCCGAAATGCCGAAAAGGGCCGGACAGCCGTAGACGCAATCACCCGCGGGGGTGGGCGGGCCGAGCTCTTCGTCGCCGACCTCTCGGTCCAGGGCGAAGTGCGCCGTGTGGCGCGCGAAGTCCGGGAGAAACACCCGGTGCTCGACGTGCTCGTGAACAACGCGGGCGTGCTCGTGACCGAACGACGGTTCTCGAAAGACGGAATCGAAGAAACACTGGCCCTGAACCACCTTGCGTATTTTCTGCTCACCCACGAGCTGATGGAGCCGCTCTTGCGCGCAAAATCGGGCCGCATCGTGAACGTGAGCTCCCGCGCCCACACGCGAGCCAAGCCGTCGCTCGACGACCTCCAGTTCTCGCGTGGGTATTCGATGTGGAAGGCCTACAGCCAATCGAAGCTCCTAAACGTGCTCTTCACGTACGAGCTCGCCCGCAGGCTCGAAGGCACGACCGTCACGGCCAATTGCCTCCACCCCGGGGTCATCGCGTCCGGCTTCGGCCAAACGTACGGTGGCCTAGTGGCTACCCTCGCCAAGCTCGCGCGCCCGTTCCTCTCCACCACGAAGGAAGGCGCCAAGACCCAAATCTACCTGGCGTCCGCGCGCGAGGTGGAAGGCGTGACGGGGCGCTATTTCGTGAAGTGCAAAGCCGTTCGCTCGAGCAGCGCGAGCTACGACGTCGTCGCACAAAAGAAGGCGTGGGCCTTGTCCGAGGGGCTTGTCTTCGTGCACGACAAGAGCCTCTGGGACACATACACGAAAGGCTGAGGTCGACGGAACGTCGAACTTAGTTAGGCGCCCGGTCGAAATGGGTGTGCCAGCTCCCGCCGATCCTCTCGCTGCGGCAGGTGGCCTCGTCGCTCCGCTCCTCACACTACGAGTAGGCTTCCGGTGCGAGCGAATCGGCAAAAGCCTCGCGTCGTCTCGACGGAAGCTGACACACGAATTTCGACCGGGCGCCTTGGCTCCGGCAGTGGTGCGGCCGCCGCCGCGCAGTGCGCCCGAGCTGGCCGAGCCAAGGTGGAGCGGATACCCCCCTCCGACGCAACCAGCGGAAGCTCTTCCGTTTCATCTTTGGCGCACGGAGCGCACGCTGAAGGCGCCTTAGCTCATGCATTGCCACATGCAAGAGCCTTGCACTTCAAAGCTCGTCTCGTCGTTTACTTGGATGCAGGTGCGTCCGTGGTTGGTTCGTCGGTGCCACCTTCGCATGCACCACATTCGGCTCGGCGGACGACCGAACCGACGCGGCGGTGGGGGATACCGCGGGGGATAGCGCACCAGCGACAGCCGACGCCGCTTCCGACGCAAGCTCCGTAAACGCTGGAGATGGTTCGTCCGGTCAATGTCCGGCCGGAGCCGTGTTTTGTCAGAACTTCGAGACCGAAACGCTCACGTCGCCGTTTGGCTTCGACCGGCTCACGGGAACCGAGGCCAAGATCGTTTTGGACAAGGATGGCAAGAATCGATTCTTGGAGGTGCGTTTCTCGAATCCACCCTCGACTTATCTCCGGAAGGTCTTGGAGGAAAACGCTGAATACGAGCTGTCGTACCGATTCAGGTGGGCCGAAATGAATTGCGAGTACGTCACCTTGGGTGGCTATTTCTTCACGGCCGGCCGCGACGACTCGGGCGGGGCTATCGTTGGACCCACGCTATGCTCGGACGGCACGTCGCTGGGGGGATCCGACAGCGGATGCGATGGCATGAGGCGCCTCCCGCGAGACACGTGGCAAGAGGCACGAATCGGCGTTTCGAGGCGGACAACCGATCGCAGAGTAACCCTCAAGATTGGCGCGAACGACTTCCCCCCGGTCGTCCGTTCTCCACCAGTACTCTCGCTCACGCTCGGCATCCAGTACACGAGTACGAAGTGCACGAACGTCGTCGTGAACTACGACGATGTCGTTTTGAGGAAGCTCTAAGGTTGCAGCGCGAGCGAGACGGATCGGGTTCTCGATCCGCCCTTGTATTTCGGTAAGTGCAAAGGAGCTCGCTCCCGCAACCCCGAGCGGCCTACTTTAGCTGAATACCCGGCTCGACGATTCGGAGAGACACGACGCCAGCGTCATTGACGATGCCGCCTGCAATCGCAATGTCGAAGTGAACTTTTCGGATTCCGAAGGCCAAGAATCCTTGGAACGCTACCGGTGAGGACTCACCGCGTCCGTTCGCATGATTCCAGAGGGGGCCCAGCGACAAGTCCAGGTAGGTCGGGCTGGTCCCCAAGTACATTCGAGGCCCGACAAGCACCGAAAACGCGCCGAACCCAGGCACGACGCCCACCGCGCTTCCGAGCGGCGAGGAATAGTACTGAAACGCGAGCTCCGCTCGTCCGGAAAACCCCGCTGGAAATATCCACTCGTCGGCGAGGCCTAGGGATGCGCCGACCCTTGCGCCCGACGTGGATGACAAGATGCCTGTCCGGGCGACGAGGCCCAGAAAACCGGAGCCGGCGGGGTACTGCGTTCGCTCCCAGAACGACGCCGGCGCCACCGGCACCACTGGCACCACCGGCGCCTGCGGCGATGCGGGGGGGCTGTCTGCCAAGGCCGGACGTCCGGCCGCCCACGTCAGAAAGATAGCCAAGCATACCGTCGTTGCCCGGCTCAACTTTGGATAGATCATAGATTGGTCCGTACCTTGGCTGCGGTCCCTGACACTCTTCTCGTTACGATGCCACTTCACATGTTGCGGCATCCATCGGCGGCCAGTCGACGACTTATTGTCCTTAGCTCTCGATTTCATTGCGACATACTGATGTGCTTACGGCCGATTCGCTGGACTACCTGTCGGAGGTACAGTCGCTCGCAGACCCAACGGGCTCGAACGCAATCGGGCCGAAGATCACCCTTAGATCGGGGCCAAGATCGGGGCCAAGATCGGGGCCGGCATCGTTCATACTCGCGTCCGCTGGGCCCGCATCGGACGGAGGTCCACCAGCGCCATACTGCGCGTAAGCGTTTGGCCCGACGGCCAGCTCGGCGGGAAGGTCTCCTCGGTCGAAGCTTGCTGCGGTCTGCCACGGGCCGCCACTCGGCGAACGTTTCAACAGCGTCATCGTTTGACCCAAACGACAGATGCGAACCTCCGCATCGGCGGTCGGCCAAACGGGGGCATCAAAAGTAGTCGCATTGTCGAGTGTCGTTTTGGTTTCGACCGAGAGGCCCGTGGGAGCAAAGCCTACGACGACGTGAACGTAGTTCTGGCGGGGAAGCGAAGCGGTGCTCCGTGCCATGAGCCCACCTAGCCGAACCGGTCCTCGAGGGGCGGTATCGGGGGACGCAACGCCACGCGCAGAAACCTGCGCCGTGGCGCGAAAGTTTCCCGAGACGCGTTTCCAGATGTGAACCGCCTCGTTCGGGCCGGCCCAAATGGCTTTGGCTTTCATCTCGATGGTCAACTTGCCCGCTCCCGTAGTGATGCCGGCGTACTCCGGGTGCAGGATCGACCAAGAGGAATCGAGGGTGGCGCCAGCAAACAGGTCCGTGGACGGAAGGTTCGGGCCACCTTTCGCGGCATCGGCCGCAGCATCGGGCGGCGCCGCGTCCAAAGCTAGGTTCGTCGTCCCGTCGGGTGCGTTCGCGGTGCAGTGAAAGCTTGCGAGCGATAAGACCATCGTGCCGGCGATCAGGTATTTCATCCACCCATGGTGGCATCGTCCAACGCGCTGGAACATGTCGAAGGATGCAACGGCGTGTTCGATGAGCTCCGCTGCTTTCAGGTGCCTCATGGCTTCGGAGCAATGGCGAGACCACCCGCGACGAAGCTTGCGAGGACGAGCAAGCGGCTAAATTTAGATGACCCACCTTGGTAACGAGGGTAACGAGCAGAGCCGTACCGAGACGTCGTCCGAGCGGCGGCTGTAGGTCGCTTTGTCGAACGCACTGTTCCACTACGCGACCTACCGCGCTCGGCCACTCCCCGGGATGCTGGCGCCATGGTCACCACACGAATCCGATTCGGCGCAACCCTCGTGCTGTTCCTCACGAGCTGTGCGGGATACACGCCGAATCCGAAAGCCGTAAACGCGCATCCTCCTTCGGAAATCGTTCTTGCCCACCTTCGCGCGTGCGAGGCCGGAAACTGGGAGGCCGCTGCGTCGCAACTTGGGCCCGAATACCGCCTGAAGATGAAGGGCATGCCGTTCTTTGTTTCGGTCAATCGCGAACACGCCTTGGACGTCCACAAGGCACGGAAACGGGCGTTTCCTGACTTTCGCTTCAACGAAACAATCGAAAGTCGTGGCAATGCCGTGACGGTGACGGTCTTCCTAAGCGGTACGCACACGGGATTTCTCGACTATCCAGTCGGTGGCGTTCCAAAACTAAGCCCAACGGGAAAAACGATTCGACTCCCATCCGAATCCTTTACCTATTACGTCGAGAGCGACCGTATCGTGTACACGTACGGCGAGATTCCGGAAGGACATGGGCCACCCGCGCTGAAGAAGCAGCTCGGTGTAGAGTGAACCTCGCAAACGAAGCCTCAGCCTTACGTCGCCACGAGGCCTGTCGAGCAAGGCGAGCTGATCTAGGCTGGGGGCGAGGAATCGATGTTCTCCAAGTACCTTCGACGCTAGAGCGCATCCGACAACTTGACGAACTGCAAGTGATCGAAATCGCTCCATAATCTGCGAGGAGCTTTCCATCTACGAAGAACGATGATGGAAAGTT
>JAYUKI010001426.1:0-6665 GCA_043764595.1 Myxococcales bacterium
TGCGGCTTTGTCACCTTTCTGCGCACACGCGATGAGCTCACGATCTTCCTCGGCTTCCTTGATGCGGGCTAGCTTCGCGTTGGACGCATTCTGCGGGCCCGTATTCAGCGCTCGAACCGGCACGTTCGGACGAGGTCGCGCAGCCGTCTCCGAACGGTCTGCGGGAAGCGCATCGTCCTCGGTCGACTCGGGTACCTCAGCAGGCGTGGGTGCCTCGGCAGCTTCCGGTCGCACGGACGCCCTTCGGGGGTCTTCCCCTTGGGAATCGGGGGTCTCCGGAGGCATCGACGTCATGAGCCGCCTCTTCAACCTAGTACGTTTTTGGGGTGCTAGCCGACGAAATCTCGGCCCGTTGGGTGGTTCATCGATGTCTCAGCCCAAGGGTCGGCAACACTCGCCAGAGCATGCGATCAACGAGGCCGGGAAGCTTTCGAGACAAGGGCTTCGCTCCTCCCGCCCTTTTCGGGTTGAGGTCACGAAGCCCTGAGACGTCGAAGCGCGGACGGCAACCGCCCGCACGCCGTCATTTTTTGGCGAGCTCCAAGTAGCGCATACGTACGTCGAACAAGACCTGACTCAAGAGCCGTTCTTCGTCGCCCGTGAGGTTGCCTTTGGTCTTCTCCTCGAGAAGGCCCAAAAGGTCGATGTTTTGCTTGGCGAGCGGCAGGTTGCGCTCGACGCGACCATCGTCCGGGTGAGGCGCCTCGCCGAGGTGCATCAGGGCCGAATGGCTGAGGGAAAGCACGAACGTCGGGAAGTCGATGCTCGGAAGCTCGTGCTCCTGGTCGTGGCTCACGGCGTTCAGCTCGGCTCGTCGGAGGAGGCTGCGGGGGCCGGGGCCGCCTCGGCTTCGGCTTCGGTTTCCTCTTCTTCGTCGTCCTCGTCGTCCTCGTCGTCCTCGTCGTCGTCGTCGATCGCGTCTTCTTCGGAGGCAAAGGCCGGCTGCGCGAGCGAAACCGGCTCGGACGCGTCCGTGAGATCGGGAAGACCCGTGATGAACTTCTCGAGGTCTTTCTCGCTCAACGTGCCGTTCTTGATGTGGCGATCACGAACACGAATGTCGAGGTCGAACGCGGTGATGGTCTTTGTGCTCATGGATGCGTCTCTCTTTTGGCCAGGTTCCTGCAAACTCTGCAGACGGAACCGCGGAAAGTAGGTAGCCCGTACCGAACCCGCGTGCATTTTGCAAGGGTCGCCCTCGGCACGCGACGGTCGGCGCGGTCGCACGACCGACGAACGGGGCGCAGGTGTTCAGCCCGACCTCTTGGCCGTTCTCAGTTTTGGAGTTTCTTTCCGAGCTGAACGAGCTCGGTGTCGTGGCCGCACTCGGGGCCATGGACATGAGCGGCGTCCTCGGCATCTTCGTGCTCGCGCGCGGCGTTTTCGACCTCTTCCGGGGTTGCGGCGCGGAGCTCGCGAACCGTCACCGAATACGTGAGATCGACCCCCGCGAGTGGGTGGTTGGCGTCGACGACCACGAAGTCGTCGTGGACTTCCACGACGTGCATCACGGCTTCGTCACCTTCCGGCGATTCGGCGATGAATTCGTCACCGATGGCGACGACCTTCGGGTCTGGGAACTCGCCCCGCTCGACCTCGAGAACGAGCTCCTCGTCGTATTCGCCGAAGGCTTCGGCCGCGGGAACGGCGATGTCCTTGATGTCGCCCTGCGAGAGCCCCACCAGGCGAGACTCGAGGCCGGGCACCAGCATGCCGTAGCCGTGGACGTAGCGAATGGGCTCGCCATCCTCCCCGTCACTGCGATCGACGATTTCGCCGTCGGCGTCGCGGAGGATGTATTCGAGGACGACGAAGGCGTTCGGTTGAATGGTCTTCATGAGGAATCTCGGGGCTGCGGATTAGCCCGAATCCACCCGAAAGCGAAGGGTCTGCCATCGAATTCCGCAGACGGAAAGAACGGATCCGTGAGGAAGCCCGCTCAAATGTCGTCGGGCGACGCGATGTGCCCCAAGATGGCGCTCGCGGCGACGACGAGCGGGCTCGCGAGGTAGACCTTGCCGGGACCGCTGCGACCCGGGAAATTGCGGTTGATCGCGCTCACGGTCACTTGATCGGGAGAGTCGCTGACACCGGGACCGGCCTTGATGCACGCTCCACACGAAGGATCGACGAGCTCCGCCCCGGCCTTTTCGAACACCGCGAGGTAGCCCTTCGACTCCGCGTAGCGACGGATGTCCTGGGACCCGAACTGGATATAAAGGTGCACGCCGTCCTTTACGCGACGGCCCTTGGCGAGCGCTTTGGCGAGGACCTCGGCGTACATGTCCATGTCCGCCTTCTTGCCACCGGTGCACGACCCGCCGTAGGCGATTTGCACGGTGACCTCGTGCCCGACCTTCGCGGCGAGTCGAGCGAGTGGAACACCGTTTCGCGGATCGCCGGGAGTGGCGACCATGGGCTCGATCGTGGCGAGGTCGACGTCGAACGTGGCTAGATACGTGGCTCCGGGATCGGCTTTCACGATGCGCGCACGCACCGATGCAGCGTCGAGGCCGCGCTGCTTGACGAGGTAGTCGACCACCACGTCGTCCGCTTCGATGATGCCCGTGAATCCACCGGCTTCGACCGCCATGTTCGTGAGTGTGGCGCGCTCGTCGAGCGACAGTCCACGTACGCCATCCCCTGAGAACTCCAGGACTTTTCCAATTCCCGCCCCCGACGTGAAGAACTCCTGCGACAGGATGTGGAGCATCACGTCCTTCGCGCAGACGCCTTCGCGCAGCTTGCCGCGGAGCTCGAAGCGCGCCGTCTCGGGAACGGTGACTCGAACGTCTTTGGTGAACCACGCGTTCGCCATGTCGGTCGAGCCGACGCCGAACGCGAAGCAGCCCAGAGCGCCCGCCATGCACGTGTGCGAGTCGGTTCCCATGACGAGCTGTCCGGGCAAGGCGATCTCTTCGATGACTTTGTTGTGGCAGATAGCCTCGGAGCCCACGAGCTTGCCATCCCGATGCACCTCGCCATAGAGGCGCACTCCTTGGCGCTTGGTGAAGGACTCCTGCACCGTCGCGAGCTCCTCGGCTTGCTCCTTGAGTCCCATGTCGCGGTGGGCCTTGGGCATCACGAGGTCGAGGAACGTCAAGTGATCACGGAAGGCGAAGACGCTCTCCGGTTCGGTCACTTTCGCGTCTTTCCCCATCTCCTTGACGAAGAGCGACTCGGCCATCGGCGTCACGTACTCGTGGCTGAAGCGCACGTCCGCGCGGGCGAAGAAGGCGTCGCCCGGAACGACGGCTGGAACGCCGATTTTGCCGGCTTTCGCGTCGACGATGACGTGGGCAGCCAAGATTTTCTCGCAAAGAGTGAGCGGGCGCGCGGGTGTTTCGATGGTGGGCGGAGACACGTCGCCGGCGAGACGCGCGCGGTTGTAGGCGAAGAGCCCGCCGTGCTCCACGATGCCCGCGCTGATGGCGTCGAGGCCCTTCGTGAACTCGCTCATCGGGATGGTCTCGCCGCGCTCGATGCGAGGAATGAGACCGAAGTCGGTGCTCGTCAGGAGACCGATGTTCTGCGCGTTCTGGCGGTAGATCTTCTCGATGCTCTTGGCCACCACGAGCCGCACGCCACACACGAGCTCGCTGTATGGGGCCGTCTCGCGGCTCGAGCCGCACCCCTTCGAGATGCCGCTCACGATGACGCCGAAGCCTCCGTTTTTGATGGAGTCCTTCTGGACGCCCCCCCCGCGGAGGCCGAGCAGGCAATAGCGCCCGAGAGTCTCGTCGTAGTAATAACAAACCCAACCGGGCGTAAGCTCGTCGGTCGAGATGTTGGACACGAGCGGGCGCTCGGGGTCGTAGGGGAGGTTCTTGCCGCCGAGCTGCGCGGCGAGCAACGACGCATCCTCCGTGACATAGAGGATTCGCCCTTCGATTTTGACCCCTTTTTCGTGCGCCGTCATGGTGCATCTCTAGCAGAACGCCGCGCAATCCGCGCGCTTCGCGGCGACGAACCGGTGCCCTTCCGCTCCCTCGCTTTTCGCCCGACGGTCGGGTGCTCACTGGGGCGCGCCGGTCTTGTCCTTTTTCGTTGGTCCCTCGTGACGTTTTTGGCTATGGACTCCGCAGTCTTGCGTATCGCCGTCGTCACAACGAGCTACCCAGAATCGCTCGGTGATCCGAGCGGACACTTCGTCCTTGCCGAGGTCACGGCACGAAGGAACGAAGGGCACGACGTCGAGGTGATCTCCCCAAGACCCGGGGGTGCCTTCGGTTGGCCCGGAGTGGTCGCTCGTGTGCGCGCCTTTCCCCTGCGCGTCTTCTCGGCCGCACGCTTTGTGCACCATGCACGTATCTTGGTCGAACGTGGGGGTTTCGATCGCGTCATCGCACATTGGGCTTTGCCCTCGGCGCTGCCGATTGCGATGTCCTGCCGATCCCCGCTGGAGATCGTCTCCCACGGCGGAGACGTGCGCCTGCTCGCCGGAATGCCAGGTCCCCTCCGAGAGGCGGCCGTCGCGGCATTGGCGGACCGCGCGGACGTCTGGCGCTTCGTGTCGGACTCGCTCCTCGAATCGCTGAGCAAGCGACTTACTCACGCCACGGCTGCGAAGCTCGGGCGCGTCGCCACGGTGGTGCCCCCGCCACTCGACCTCCCCGTTCTGGACGCGCGGGACATCGCCGAGCGGCGAACCACCGTCGGGCCCCTCTACGTGAGTGTGGGCCGTTTGGTGCAGAAAAAGCGAGTAGATCGCGTGCTCCTCCACGTGGCCGAGCGCCGCAGGACGGGAGAGCTCGCCGAGCTCGTGGTAGTCGGCGATGGTCCCGAGCTAGGACGGCTGACGCGGCTCGCCCGGGACTTGTCCGTGCCCACGCGCTTCGTCGGCAAGACGACGCACCCCGAGGCGCTGGCGTGGATCGCCGCAGCGGACGCACTGGCCTTCGCATCCGAAGAAGAGGGACTCTCGACGGTCCTTCGCGAAGCTGCGGCGCTCGGTACGGCGATCGTTCATGTCTGACGTTCGAGCCCAACGGTAATGTTCGGCCAAAACCTCGCCATGTCCGAGCACAAGCGAGCCGCTCCCTCAGCGTGAACGCAGACTCGCTCTCACGAGAATTGCGCTCGCTATCCCAAGGACGGTGACCATGGCCATCGCAGGCACGAGACGGGGTTCATTTGCCGCCGCCAAAAAAGCGACGACCACCGACGTGAACCCGAGCGAGACCTTGGAGGTCCACTGATGGCGGCCAAGCTGCGTTCGGGCACGTTCGGTGGCGCGTGCGTCACGCTCGCTCATCATGGCGTCGATGATACGCCCGCGCTCTTCTTGCGAGAGCACGGCCAACTTCTCTCCCGATTCACGATAGGGCGAGGGCTCGCGCATCGAGCATGAGAATAGCGAGGCGGAGGCCCCGGGTCGAGATGCCTCGCTTTCTCGTGTCAAATCGCCGAAGGAAGCCGTTCGGAGCTCTAGGTCTGCTGTCTGGAGGTCGCAATCGTCATGGAATCGCGGACCAAACCAAGGTTCGCGACTACTGGCCCTTGCGCTGGAACGCCGGGACGTCCCAGTCGTTGTCGAAGGCCGGGAAGCTGCTCGACGCGGGCGCTCGTTCGCGAACGGCGAGACGCGGCTGCGAAGCAGGCTGATAGCGAGACTCTGGCAGAACCTCGCGAGAGACGGGGGCCGTCCTGCGGGTCGAAAGCGCAGGGATCATGTCCGAGGCCTGCGAGCGCGGGGCGGGCGCGAAAGACGAAGTCGAGCGCTGTTGGTACGACGAAACCGTCTGCGGAGGCTGGCTTGCGACCCGGCTCTGCGATTCGACTTCACGCTCGCGCTCGACCGAATCGAAGCCGGTCGCAATCACGGTGACCTTCAGGTTTTCGCCCAGAGTCTCGTCGATGCTAGCTCCAAAGATGATGTTCGCGTCCTCGTGCGCCTGCTCCTGGATGAGCGAAGCCGCCTCTTGGATTTCGCGCATCTTCAGGTCCGAGCCCCCCACCACGTTGATGAGGACTCCGGTAGCGCCGTCGACCGAAATTTCGTCGAGCAGTGGCGAGGAAATGGCCATTTCGGCCGCCATCCGCGCGCGATTCTGGCCTTTTGCGATTCCAGTGCCCATGAGCGCCCGGCCCATGTTGCTCATGACCGTTTTGACGTCGGCAAAGTCGACGTTGACGATGCCACTCTGGGTAATCAGATCGCTGATGCCCTTCACGGCTTGATAGAGGACTTCGTCCGCCTTGCGGCAGGCGTCGATGAACGTAAGGTCCTCGTCGCCGATCATGAGAAGCTTCTGGTTCGGGATCGTGATGAGCGTATCGACGTGCTCGGAGAGCTGCGCCAAACCCTGCTCCGCACGACGCGAACGCTGACGCCCCTCGAAGAGGAACGGCTTCGTCACGACGCCAACCGTGAGCGCGCCCTCTTCACGAGCGATTTGGGCGATAATGGGGGCTGCACCGGTGCCGGTGCCGCCGCCCATTCCCGCCGTGATGAACACCATGTCGGCGCCGGCAATGAGCTCTTTGATGCGCTGCACATCTTCGAGCGCCGCTTTGCGACCACGCTCCGGATCCGCTCCGGCGCCGAGGCCCTTCGTGATGTTCTGCCCAATCGTGAGCTTGGTGGGAGCCGCGTTGGCGTTGAGCGCCTGGACGTCGGTATTGACCACGATGAACTCGACCCCTTCGAGGCCGAAGTTGATCAT
>JAYUKI010001427.1:0-1996 GCA_043764595.1 Myxococcales bacterium
GGTTCGGGAAGACGCGCCCTACATGGTCGAGCTGGCGAAGGCCATCGTAGGCATACTGTCGCGCCCCGGACACGAGCTGACGGTGAAGCCCGTTCCCGCGGAAGAGCTCGCCCAAAAGCGAAGCTCGAGGCTCTTTTGCATCGCACTCGATGTCGTCAGGCCGGTTGGACCGGGTTCCTTCGGCTCACTCGTCGGGCTGACTCAAGCCTCCGAGCCAGGTCGTGCTCGCGAGGTTGTTCTTCACCCCCCACGCATGGGCGACGTGCCCATTCGGACGCTCACTCGAACGTTGCGCGTCGGGGTGGTGGGCGAGGTTCGTGCACAGGGGGGGCGCATGCCGGACGTGGTCTTGCCCGCATCCTTCGGGAGCCCGGGTATCGATTTCGGTGCAGCCAGGAGGCTCAAGAAGCCCTGAACGTACGTCCTTGGTGGTGCTCTAGACATCCGCGCCAACGTCTCCGCCTTTGGTGAAGCTCGTGGCCAAAGCAAGTGGAGCCCACGCGAAAAAGAAGAGCGGTATGGCCCGGGCGACCATGGCAACGGCGGCCAGCCTCGTGGCCCTGGACCCATCCCTGCGAACGACGACGATGCTGTGGCTTCGCGCGAGGCCGTCCGGCTCCCAGGGCTTGACCTCGAAGCGTGCGAACCAATCCGTCGCGCGCACGACGATGGCAAGCGTGCGGGCCAATGAATTCGTCGGATCGTAGCGAAACGCCCGCGCGCGAACGTCCCCCGTGACAAAAACGGCGTACATGGCAATCGCAAGGACACTGAAGATCTCGACCCGGCTCGTCAATTGGATCAGCCCGTGGAAGAGCAGCCCGCCGTAGAGCGCCTGAGCCCGCGTTCGCCGCGAAAAGAGAAAGAAGGGGAGTGAGAGCTCCGTAAAAATGGCGAGCTTGGCCAGGATACTCGACGCGAGTGGGGTCGCGAGAATCGCCAGGATCGCGTGGGGTACTCCGTGGGATTCTGCCTCGGGTCCGAACAGGACAAAACGCTCGTGGAGCACCGTTCCTCCGCGCCAGTCCACGTCGAAGAGCTTCGAGCCGCCCGACGCGAGGTACACGATGCCTACTTGGATTTGGCAGAGGAGGACCCCGAAGTCTCGGCCCACACGATTCGGGACGACCGTTTCGTCGGCGAGCAGGAGGAAAGACCTGTCGCACGGAGTGAGCGACAAAAGAATGGCGTAGAGCGCGAGCGAGTAGCGGTTGTGGTGAAACTCGAGCGTGTTCGAAAAGAGCGTGTAGAGGAGTGCCATTCCACTCCCGAGAAGTGTTGCCCTGGGGCGCACGCCAATCACGACGAGTGCGGCGAGCACGCACCTCGCGGCCACGAGAACGGTATACACGGGCTTCGTCGCGACGAGGCGCTCCGGCAAGAGGCTCATGTGGAAGGCGTCGCCGAAATAGCCAAAAACCACGAGATCCTGTGCCGAGACGAGCGCCTGCCAAAACAGCAAGATGCCGAGCGTGACGCGAAGCGGCCCGAGGAAGGTGCCATCCACCGTGCCGTCCAGAACGGAGAGCGCTCCACGAACGCCATCTCTCGCCCTTTTCCAAGCGGAGCCGGACCCATTCATCGCGGGGTCCCTCGCACGGTGCGGGCGAAGCTCTCGATCGAGGTCGTTTCGGCGGTATGGCCGTTCTTTCGGGTCACGACGACGAGCACGAGGCGCGTCGTCTCGGCGTCCGCCGAGGCCGTGAGGAAGACGTCGTCCAGCGCGGCCGCGAGTCGCTTTGTTTGGGTGTCCACCCCGTACGAGGCGACGAGGGTCACCCCGAAGGTCGCGAGCTCGCGCTGCTTCACGCGGTCTTTCCACGAGAAGTGGCGCAACGTGCCAGAGGCATCCTTCGCGTTCCATTCTCCGCCCGGAACGGGAACGCGCTCACCTGCGACCTCGCGATGCAGCGTGTACTCGATCGTACTGGTCTCCGAAAACATTCGGAAACCGCCCATGGCGGCAGACCGGTTGCCCGCCGTGACCACGAGCGCC
>JAYUKI010001428.1:0-1994 GCA_043764595.1 Myxococcales bacterium
CCGGAGGCCATCGTGCGCGCCGCAGGCGGGCTCATGACGGACGCGCGCGGGCGCGACATCGACTACCGGAGGCCTACGCTCCAGAACATGGACGGAGTCCTCGCGGCGAGCCCTCGTCTCCACGCCGAGGCTCTGGCGAAGCTGGGATCGTTCCCGTGAGAGACCACGCCGACGTCGTCATTCTCGGCGCGGGCATCATGGGCCTCTCGATCGCGTACCACCTCGCGAAGCTCGGCACGACCAACGTGCTCGTGGTCGACAAGGGCTACTTGTGCGGCGGCGCGAGCGGACGCAACGGCGGCGGAGTACGCGCCCAGTGGTCGAGCGAAGCCAACGTGCGGCTCATGCAGGAGAGCATCCGCATGTGCCAGGATTTCGCGAACGAAATGAAGATCAACGTCTGGCTTCGGCAAGGCGGCTACCTCTTCATCGTGCGCTCGGAAGAGAAGCGACGCGCCCTGGAAGCGAGCTCGAAGGTCCAGAACGAGTGCGGCCTACCGACCCGCATGCTCACGCCTGCGGAAGCGAAAAAGATCGTCCCCGAGCTCGACACGGACGGCATCGTCGCGGCGAGCTACAACCCCGACGACGGCGTGGTATTTCCCTGGCCCTTCGTGTGGGGCTTCGCCACGGCGGCGGAAAAACGCGGCGTCGAAGTCGCCACGTTCACCGAAGCGTGCGGCTTCGAGACCGAAGGCTCCGCCATCACCGGCGTTCACCTGCGCACGCTCGCCAAAGACGCGGAAGGCCAGGAAACCGGCCGTGCTTTCGTGCGCACGAGGAAGGTCGTGAACGCGTGCGGCGCGTGGTCTCCGAGCATCGCGAAGATGCTCGGCGTTTCGCTGCCGAACCACCCGCACCGTCACGAGATCTGCTCGACCGAGCCACTGAAGCCCTGGCTTCGTCCGCTCGTTGCCGACCTCACCGACGGTCTCTATTTCAGCCAGTCCACACGCGGCGAAATCGTCGGGGGCATCGGCCAAGAGCGCGTTCCGGACGGCATCGATCAGCGAAGCTCGTTTTCGTTCCTGGGGCTCTACGCAAGGTCGCTTACGCGCGCGTGCCCGATCCTGGGGCACGTCAAGGTGCTGCGCCAATGGGCCGGCTGCTACGATCTCACCCCCGACCAGAACCCGATCGTCGGCGAAATCGACGAAATCGACGGATTTTACCAAGCGTCGGGCTTCATGGGGCACGGCTTCATGATGGCTCCCGTCATGGGCAAGCGCATCGCCGAGCACATCGTCACCGGCAAGAGCACGCCCCTCTTCGATCGGTGGAACCTTCGCCGCTTCAAAGAAGGCAAGCTCCTCTCCGAGTCGATGATCATCGGCTGAGCTGGGCCGTCAGGCGATGGCGCGGGCCCCGGAGGGGCTCCCCTACCCTATCGCACATCGTAGCCCGTGAAGCGCCGTTGACACTATGCCCACTCCGAGCGATATCTCGGGCGTGTTTTTCCGGGCTTTGGCCCGCGGATCGTTACGCCAAATTTCGGGAGGAGAGCAGGTCATGAAGAGGCACGTTAAGTCGCTCTGGCAGGTCAGGTCGCTCACGTTCGTGGCGGCTGCTTCGATGGCCCTCCCGTTGCTGGGTGGAGCCGCGCTGACGTTCGCCGCGGGCACGATGCTCACCGCTTGCGCCGACGAAAATGACCCCAAAACCTGGGTGAAGCGCCTCGATGACCCGGCCCAGCGCGGCGCCGCCGTCTTGCGTCTCCGTCAGTTCTTCGAGGACTCGCTCTCGAACGCGGGCAAGAACCGGGAAGATCCCAAGGTGAAGGCGCTCCTCGACGACATCGTCGAGCCCCTCACGAAGCAGTACACGGGCGGTACCGTGGCGGACGAAAAGACCCGCAAAGACCTCATCAAGTTCCTCGCCGACACGAACGATCCGCGCACGGCGCCCGCGCTCGCGAAGGCTCTCAAAGACTACGAGCCCAAGAAGAACGACGAAGACGTTCGCTACGCGGCCCAAGCCACGAAGACCCTCGCGAA
>JAYUKI010001429.1:0-1992 GCA_043764595.1 Myxococcales bacterium
ACACGGGAGAACGGATCTCCGTTGTATCCACCGGTGTACGCGTTGGAGATAGCCCCTAGGTCACAGGCGTCGTCCTCGAAGCCCTCGACGACACGCGCCACGTCGTATCCGAAGCCGTCCCACTGGGCGTCGAAGCCAAAACCGCCCTTGTCGATGGCTTGCGTAAGGTCCGCGAAGCCCTTCAAATCTTCGGCCGTGCTCGTCGCCCCGCGCGATTTCGCAATGCGGTTTTGCTCCACCAAGAGCTCTTTCCCGCCCGGCGTAGTGCCCTGTCCGTCGATAGCGCGAATGTTCGAGGTCGAGTCCCAACGAAAGCCGTCGCCGTGAAACTCGTCTATCCAGGCGGTGGTGGCATCCAAGAGCATTCGTTTGACGGCCGGCTCGACGAAGTTCGGACGTGGCCCCCACGGCGTGCTCGCGTAGGCCCCCGGGCCAAAGTAGTAGATACCGGCGGTCTTGTTCGGGCAATTGCCGTCGAAGCACCGAAGGGGTGCCTGGCTGTAGCCATCGTGGTGATTCACCACCGCGTCGATCCAAACGGCGATTCCCTTTTGGTGTGCTTCGTCCACGAACGAGCGGAGCTCTTCGGGAGTGCCGTACGAGGTCTTCGTCGCAAAATGAAGGTGAGGGTTGTACCCCCAGCCGTCGGCGTTTCCACCGAAGTCGAATACCGGCATGAGCTCGATCACGTTGACGCCCAAGTCGGCAAGCTCGCCGAGGCGCGCTTTGGCCGAGGCAAACGTGCCGTGGTTCTTCGCCGGATCGACCGAGAAGCTCCCAATGTGCATCTCGTACACGATCTGCTTTTCGCGCTTGGGACGCGCAAACGTCTGGTCCTTCCAGGCGAACGCGAAGGGGTCGGTCACCCGACAAGCGACGCGGCTTTCGGTGCGCTCACGGCAGTACGGATCGAGCCGCTCGAGCTCGCCTTGGCCCTCGCGCGGCGCGAGGACGAACGTGTATTTTGCACCGGCCTTCGCGCCGGGTACTTCGGCGAAAAAGAACCCGCCCGGCTCGGAGACGAGAGGCACGCGTGCCGGGGCAAAGTCGCCCGAGACCCACGCGGAAGCCGCATTCGGCGCCCAGACGCGAAAGAGAACGCCCTTGTCCGTAAGGTGCGCGCCAGGTCCTTCGGTGGACCGCGGGCGCGGCGCCGCACCATCCGCCGAGCCGCCGTCGATCGTGCCGCTGGGCGACGTGACCGGACGAATCGTCGAAGGCTCGGGCGTGTCGGCCCCCTGCCCGCCGGGCGACGTGGCACCGCACGCCGACGAGGCCGCGGCCGTAAGCGCGAATAGCACGAGAATGGCCGGCGCGAGAAGCGCCGGCGCCAAGGCCGATCGAACCATGCCGCGGATCTCGGGACGCTCTTGCATGGCGGATACGTTACGCCACGAAGGGCCCCGGGGCTTTCGCGAAACCGTCAAACCCTTTCGCGTTTTCGGCGTATGGGAGGCTCCCCGTGGGGCGGCAAAACGCTGGCCCCTCGCGCTTTGCGGACCGACGAGGGCGCGTGGCCGAACTTCCGCGTGAACGCGACGGTGAACGCGGGAAGGCTCGCATAGCCCACGTGCACGGCCACTTCGCTGGCCGAGTACGAGCCTCCCTCGAGCAAGAGGCGCGCCTCGTCGAGCCTTCGCCCGCGCGTGTAGTCTGCAGGGGTCGTCCCGATCTCACGACGAAACGTGCGCAGCAAGGTCGACTCGCTCGCCCCGAAGCGCTCGCACAAGACGCCCACGGACACGTCCTCGAAGAGGTGCGCGTCGATGTACGCGCGCACCTTGGCCACGAGCGGAAGGTCCTCCTGCACCACCGACGCCCGCGTGTGGTTTTCGAGGGCTTCTTTGCCCAAAAAGTACACTTCCTTCACGAGCTCGGTTTCCAAAAACCGCGAGGCCTGGCTCCCATGTTTGTCGCAGACCGAACGCTCGAACACGTACCGATGCACGATCTCGTCGACCCAGCGCGTGCGCGGAAAAAAGCGGGGCTCGG
>JAYUKI010001430.1:0-6644 GCA_043764595.1 Myxococcales bacterium
GGAGGCTCGCAGTCGTTCAATGCGGTGAACACGCTCCGGTTGCTCGGCCGGTGGATGCGGATGATCACCATCCCGAACCAGAGCTCGGTCGCGAAGGCCTACGACGAGTTCCACGAAGACGGGACCATGAAAGACTCTCCCTACCGCGATCGCGTGGTCGACGTGATGGAGGAGCTCTTCAAGTTCACGGTGCTCCTCCGCGACAAGTCCGATTGGCTCGTCGACCGCTACAGCGAGCGCCGCTCACGGGATGCGAAGGTCGCGCGCGATCCCCAGAACCCCGCGAATCGCATAGGAAAAGAGGGGCTCTGAGCTCGAAGTGGAGTGGCGCCACGAAACAATCGACGTTCCCTCGTTCGATTTCCAGCGTCCTAGGCAGGACGAACGCGTCCTCCAAAGTGAAAGGCAGGTCACCATGACGCCGACGAAGACGAACGACGAAGTGCGCGCCGAAGTGAGAAAACAATATGGAGCGGTCGCCAAAGACGCCGCGTGTGTCCCCGGCTGCTGCGGAGCCATTCCTTCGGCCAGCTTGGCCCTCGGGTACTCGGCCGAAGATCTCTCGGCGGTCCCCGAAGGGGCGAACCTCGGACTTGGGTGTGGCAATCCCCAAGCGATAGCAAACCTCCGAGAGGGGGAGCGCGTGCTCGACCTGGGCAGCGGCGCAGGGTTCGATGCCTTCCTCGCGGCCAAGCGCGTGGGCTCGAAAGGCCAAGTGATTGGCGTCGACATGACGGCCGAAATGATCGCGAAGGCACGAAAAAACGCGGCGGCCGTCGGCACCACCAACGTCGAGTTCCGCCTCGGCGAAATCGAGCACCTTCCGGTCGACTCGAACACGATCGACGCCATTCTGTCGAACTGCGTGCTCAATCTCTCGCCAGACAAACCCAGAGTTTTTGGGGAAGCGTTCCGCGTGCTCGCACCAGGAGGTCGCCTTGCCATCTCCGACGTGATCTCACTCAAGGCCCTTCCCGCCGAGCTTCGAGAGCAGGCGGAGCTCTACGCGGGATGCGTCGTCGGAGCTGCCGAGGTCGGCGCAATCGAACGATGGCTCGCCGAAGCGGGGTTCACGAACATCGCGGTCACCCCAAGGCCGGAGAGCCGGGAGTTCATTCGCAATTGGTTCCCAGGCACCGGAGCGGAAGAGTACGTGGCCTCGGCCACGATCGAGGCCACGAAACCTTCGGACTCGACTTCGGGCGCGTCTACGAAGAGCTGTTGCGCACCTTCATGCTGCGTGAACGAGGCATGATTTCTCCCGAAGCGCGCGGCGCATGGGCTGGGCTCGTGGACACCCTGCGTCCCTGGCTCGTGCGCCGCACGCGCGGAATCCCTGGCGTCGATGCGGACGACGTTCTGCAGGACGTGCTCTTGCGCCTGTACACGGACGGAGACCGCCTGCGCGACGGCGCTGCCTTCGGCCCCTTCGTCTACACCATTGCCCGAAACACGCTGGTCGATCACCTCCGTCGTCGTCCCACAATGGCTCCCGTGGCGGAGGAGGTCGCCACCGACGCGCCCGAGCCGTACGACGCGAGCGTGGAAGCGCTCGTCGCGAGCTATGTCGCGCCATTCGTCGCACTCTTGCCATCCCCCACGCGAGAGGCCCTCGTGATGACCGAGCTCGAGGGGCTCTCCCACGCAAAGGCAGCCGAGCTTGCCGGAGTGAGCCTCACGGCCATGAAAGCGCGCGTCCGTCGTGGGCGCGCCGAGCTGCGCCGCATCTTCGAGGCCTGTTGCGCATTCGAGCACGACGCGCGCGGAACGGTTACGGCCTGCTCTCCACGCGCTCCCGAGGACGCCCTGAGGCGCCTCGAGAAGCTCGACGTATTCCGCAACAAGTCCTGTGCGTGCGCGGGAAAACCCTCCCGAAGTGCGACGGCACAACCCGATTCCGCTGCAAGTTGACCGGAAGTGGCTCAGGGGGCCGGAGGCGGCATCGACAGGCTCGGATCCCACGACATGTGCTCGAAGAGGTGATCCAAAAGGTCGGGAATGAGCTCCATCGAGATGACGCACAAGCTGGCCGTACCCATGGAGGCAAGGTCGGTGCGCTGCGGAAGCTCGCTTTCGCCTTCGTGGAAATAGACGAAGCTCTTGCGGCCGAAGGACGCATAAACGCCCTTCGCCGCATCGATGAGCCGTGACGTATGTCGCTCGCCCGAAGGCACGAGCGGGACGACGCGCGCAATGTCCATCAAGCCGTAGAGGTGAAGACCCGGATGCGCGAGATCGGCGATGAGCGCGGCTTCGGCAACTCCGTCGGGCCCACGAGCCACGAGGAGCACGCGCTCTCGTTCGAGCCCGACCCGGTTCCATTTTGCCTTGAGCGTAGTGAGGCCGAAGCGCTCTCGGGTGAAGTCTTGGCTCTCCCAATACGGCCGCGGACGAGTCCGCTGGATGGCCGCACACGTCGCGGCGAGCTCCTCTGGGGTCGCCGGACCAATCGAGCTGCCTTCTTCGGACGACTCGAACGGTGCGGCTACGTCCACCTTCGCTGGATGAATCAGCACCACGCATTCGCGCTCCGGATCACGGAAGCGAGCCTGAAACTCACAGTAAAGTAGGTTCGAAAAGCGCGTCGTCGGCTGCACGTAACCAATCCACCAGTCGCTTTGTGACGAGGCGAGGGCCTCTTCGAGCGTGTGCCAATGAATGTCCCTGAGGATCTCTTTTCCGACGGCAGTCCCGAGGGCTTTGCCTGGACGCTTGGCCATTTGGAATCCGAGATGTGCCCGCGAGTAGACGAGCACGTTGGCAACCGACGCATCGAGTCCACGCTCGGATGGCCACACGACGTGGTAGCCCACCTCGGGGGCACGAAGGAGGCGTTCGGTAGCGTCGCCGAACGATGCGCGCAAGTCGGCAAAATCCGAGGGAGAACGACCAGAAAGGTTCAGATAGCCCGACGACTCGTACAGCTCCCACAGTGCTTGTGCCGTGTACCCGGTAGAGCGGGTTCGTTCGTGTAGAAGCTCTCGCACGAGGCGCCCCCAAGCGCGGGCGACGTCGTCCGCCGGAGAGAGGGCGAGCCCAACCCGCTCTCCGCCATGGGTCACACTGCGTACGGTTGCACGGAGGTTTGCGACGACTGACCCGGCGCGAACGACCTCCACGTCGGGAATCTCGAGCCCAGGGCACAAGAGATCTTCGTGGCCCACTCCGTGAAATCCCAGTCCGTCCTCCGAAAGATCCCCAAGCCGCCGTTCGATCAAGCCGCCGAATGTCGGGTGGACGAAGCGAACCACTAGTTCGTCGGGAGCGGCCGTACGCGGCATGCGACGAAGGCGTGTTCGATGCACGACGCGCGCGAGGGTCGTCACGAGCGGGTTCGACCAAGTCCCCGCAAGGAGGACGGATAGAGAATAGCTTGCGCCGTAGCCAGAGCATTCCACCACGAGGGGTGAAGTGGGGACTCCACCATGCTCGAGAATGTCCCATACGATGTGAGCGCCTTCGATGCGCAGAGGGCGCACGACGAAGTCTCGTCCTTGCGCGCGAATCCGACCTCGGGTCCCATTCACTATGAGGGCGCGGGTAATGGATAGGGTGCGCTGCGGATCACGAATGCTCTCGGCAGGCATGATTGACTGCGGTGCCGTGTCTCCACCAGCAACCAACTCGAACAGCTGGCGAGCGGTGGACCTGCGTGGCGCGGAGAGGACGAGCACCGCCGTGGCATCGTCGACGACGAAGAGCGTGCCGGGGACGGGATCGAAAAGCTCGGCAACCTCGAGCTCGGCGGTTTTGCCATCGAGCCCCTCGAGTCCCACGCTCTCGGCAGCGATCTCGATGACTCCAGTGCCGATTCGCGCCAGGCGCACCGAAAGGGTAGTCGTTTCTGTCGACAGGGTCGCGTACGGACGCATAGGCCCCGCGCGCAGCAAGAACCCCTCACTACGGATGGACGTCGCAGCCACGTTTCGCTCCGAGTCGTTCATCCGGGGAGCGAGAAGAGGCCATAGTCGTCAACGTTCGCATTGAACCCGTCCGTAAAGGACTGGGCCGCGAGCTCGAGAATCGTTAGGAATTCTCCCAACTTGCGCTCATCTGGCAGGTTCTCTTTGAGGAGACCCATCGTGAATGCCCAGTGACCGTCGTCACCTCCATCGGTCTCGATGTGTGAGGCAAAGAACACCGTGGCTCTCTTGGCAAGCTCCGCATTCCCGCGGCCGACGTTGTCGCGCAGGGCCTCCAAGAATGCGCGGTCCATGTGCGCCGTGATTCCCTCCGCGGCTAGGGGACACGCCGCGAACAGCACCGGATCGCATTCGAACGACACCATCGATTGTTCGAGCACCATGAACGCGCGCGTCGCAGGATTGGCGTAGCGATCGTCCCGAAGGTACGCAACGGACTCGCCAAGCTTCTCGAGGTCGCGCTCGATCAGAATCTCGTGGTTGACCTCTCCGGCGAGGTGCTTCGCGAAGTGGGCGCGGAGCGGGGTCGTCGCGCTGCAAGCGACGGCGCGGCCCAGAAGACGCGTCGTGAACCGCACGTATTGGTGCATGTTCTGCAAGGTGATGACGTACTGACGGACCGAGAGCTTCCGAGTGAGCACGGCACGCGCCCAGGCGCCTTCGTAGAACGACGCGACGTGGCGAGCGAGACGATCTTCGATTTGCTTCGGGAAGCCCTCGCGCATCCTCGCGCGGTCGTTGGTCGACGCGAGCACGAACGCGCGATGAAGGACGTCTTCGATCACCCCAGCGAAATACGCCGTCCCGGAGGGAGTGTCGGACAGGGGAGCCAAACCAAGGGATCGAGCCAGATCGGTCTTCTCTGGCGACGCAGGCGCCACCACGGTGCGAGCGCCGTTGGCGCGCCCGCGAGCCAACGCTTCGTAGAGCGCCAAGCCGGGCTCGAGCGGACCGTCCACGGCGACGGTATGGCGAAGCGCGCCCTCGGACCGGCCGAGGCGTATTGCCCAATCGGCGCCGAGGCTGGTCGAGGAAAGAGTCTGTGACTTCATCGTTTTTCCTGTCGATTCTGCTCGAAAATGCCAACCCCCCTCGAAGAAAACCCTGGAACGAAGGTTCGCGCGAAGGCGCGCGGATCTCGGACGCTGCTCTTTCCGGTCGGAAGATCGGAAGGTGCCCGCTCGCCCTCGAGGCGACGCGTGTAGATCGCAGCCAACTTCGCAAGATACACCATGCCGGAGGTTCTGAGCCGGAGACCTGCCGAGGATGCATAATCGGAGGCGCGATCCAGGTCGCCGGAGGCGTGCGCCAGACCTGCGGACAGAAGCAGCCCGAGCCCGATCGTCCATGCCTGTTTTCCGTGCTCGAGGGTACGAAGCGACCGTCGAACGACGACATCTGCCGAGATACCGAGGTCGAATGCTCGCGCCAGTGCGATGCGGCCCTCGAGGTCGGCCAAGAGCGAAGTGAGGGGCTCCGGAACGAGAATTCGGCGGCCCTTGCGGCGCGCCTCCATGTCCGACAGGGCGTCCGCCGCAAGACCGACCTCACCTGCATACAAGTGCGCCTGCGCACGCGCGAACGTATCGAAGATGTGTTGGAGGTGAACGCCTCGGGTCGACCACAGCGAGAGCGCATTTTGAGTCTCGGACAGGGCCCGTTTTGGCGCGTCGAGCGCAAGGTACGCGAGGTTTGCGAGGCCCGAGCGAGCCGCGAATCCTGCGTAGAGGTCCTGCTGTTCGTGTGCCCGGTGCACGACCGATTCCTGACGCGAAACAAGCGTCTCGAAGTCGCCTGTTTGCGCCAAGCTCCAAAGCTCGGCCTCTTCGGCAAACGCCAGCTCACCCCAGGCTCCCGTGGTTTTGGCTCGAATCCACGACTGCGCCGAAACCGCGGCCGAGAGCGCTTCGGGCCACTTTCCGCGCATCATGAGCGAAAGCGCGTTCGAGGCGGGAACGATCGCGAGCGAAGACGCGGCGTCGCCGACCGTCGCAAGAATGCGGCGAGCCTCCTCAGCGTGCCGTTCGGCCAGGTGTCCATGGCCTTGGGCAGCGGCCGTCAGTGTCTCCATGGCGAATGCCTTGGCCACTCGCACGGGCTCCCCGGCGGAAAGCGCGCGCAACGTGTGCTCCGCGGCGCAGGCATACGCGCGGAGTTGGTCGACCGGCCCGAGTCCGACACTGAACGACCAAAGCGAGTCGATGGATCGGAGGACGCGCGGGGTGACTTGCGCCGCCGGCCGCGACTTCCATTTCATGCCACGCACACGCAAACGGACGCTGCGGTAGAGGAGAGCGAGCCATGCCCGCTGGTCGTTCACCGGGACCGTTTCGCCAGCGTCCGAGAGCACGCGTTCCACTACGCGGCTTCCTTCGTCGACGTGACCGCTTCGGAGGAGCAACTCGGCCGCTTCGCAGCGACGCTCGAAGCTCTGCTCGTCTTCGTCGGCGGCGAGCGTTAGAAGCTCGTCGGCGGCGGCTTTGGCCCTTCCGGAATTTCGAAGCGAGAGGGCGAGTCGAGCGCGAAGGAGCCGCGCTTTTCGCGTGTCTTTCCCGACGAGATCGATCGCGTCGGCGAAGAGCTCGGCGGCCTTCCGAAAACCGAGGGCGTCGAACGCCACGCGGCCCGCAAGCTCGGCATAGTAGGCCGCTTGTTGGACGTCACCGGCGTGGCGGAGGTGTACGGCGAGCTGCTCGGCGTCGAGCTTGCCTTCGGCTTCCA
>JAYUKI010001431.1:0-24603 GCA_043764595.1 Myxococcales bacterium
GGCTCGCTCGGGACCCGCGACGCCCACGATCCCCACGGGCCCCCCGAAGGCTCGACGACCTCACCGCTGGCGTTGCCAGCGGTGAGGCCGCCGAGCCTCCCGCGCCTCGTGGGGCCCGCGGTCGCGGTCGCGGGGCCTTTATCGCCCGCGGGAGTCGCGGGGCCTTTATCGCCCGCGGGAGTCGCGGGGCGTGGTTCCCATGTTGGACGCACGCCCCATGGTGGCCCGCGGCGCACGCATCGCGCGTGGGCCGTAGGCCCACGTGCGGTGCGTGCGGGCGCGGCCGGCGTGGGCCCCGAACCTTCCGCGCCAACGTCGGGCTCAGCGCCGCCCTCCGACCGCCCTCACGTGATCTTCGCGGCCGACGTGGGCGGTGCCGTCGCGACCGAAGTAGCCACTGCCCCCGACGAGTCGCAGCTCTACGTCAGCACGTTGGCAGGAGACCTCGTCGCCCTCTTCCGCGACGGTCGCGAGCACTTCCGCGTGGCACTGGGAAAGGACGACAAAGGACGGAAAGCGCGGAGCTACGTGTCTCCCGCCGTCGCCGCCGATGGCACCGTCTACGTCGGCAGCGACTCGGGATGGCTCTTTGCGATCGGCCCCGAAGGCAAAGTGAAATTCTCGATCGACCTCGCCGACGAGGTGGATGTCGCGCCACTCCTGCTTCCGAATGGCGAAGTCGTCGTGGCCGCTGGAAAACGCGTCGTCTGGGTGGACCCTCGCGGAAACGTGACACACAAATTCGATGCAAAAAAGAAGGTGTATACCGCACCCGCGCTGCTCTCGTCCGATCCGGCAAAGCTCGGAGTCGACGATCTCGTCGTGTTCGGCTCGCAAGACGACCACGTCTATGGCGTGCGGGCCGCGACGGCGGAGCTCGTGTACCGCACGTCGCTCGGGTCCGACGTGGATGGTGCACCGGCCATCGGCGACGACGGAGTCGTCTTCGTCGGAACGGATGCCGGCGAAGTGGTTCGTCTCGCTCGGGACGGCGGTGTGCTCGGTAGGGTAGCGGTCGGCGGATACGTCCGAGGTCCCCTCTCGATTGCCCGGAACGGCGACGTCGTCGTTGGCACTTATGGTCCGGCACCCAAGCTCGTTCGTCTGCGGCAAGATCGACTCCTCGGCGCCTTCCCCATTCAAGGAACGGGTGCCAAAGAGCTCGGCATCCATGGTGGCCCCCTCGAGGACGCTATCGGCACATTGTACTTCGGCACTCAGGACGACCACGTCTACGGAGTCGCCACGAATGGCGATCTTGTCCTCGACTTCAAGACCGGCGGCGACGTCGACGGTCCGCTCACTCTGCTTCGTGACGGCACGCTGCTCGTCCCGTCCGAGGACGGCAAGGTCTACGCGATAGGTCGATGACTGGTCGAAGTGCTCGTCGACGACACCGAGCCGGGCATCCCCAACGATCCGCGACGCTCGTCGACGTCGTGCTGCGACACAAAGCCGTCCCGTCTACGAGGATACGAACGCCAGTATTGGGTGGATAGGCGCGACTCTCCGCCATTCCAACCGCAAACGGGAGTCTACGCTTCCTGCATGCGGGAACCTTCGATCCGAGCAGGGACCCCGAGCCTCGACTCAAATGCTGCGCCGTCGTCGCCCGAAGGGCCCTGGAAATGGCACCGAAGTAGGGGGATGCGTAGGGGAATCCAGCGATCCTTGGCAGCCCGGGCAAAAGTACGTCGAGCGCGGTGGGTTTCCCTGGTGGCGCATGCCGATAGGCATTTTGCAGGAATGACAAGGCTCGCCAGCCCTTTGGTACACCCAGCTCGTTTGGCTCGGGGAGGGGCCGAGCCATGGGTCGAAGCCACCCTTCGTGACGCGCATCTTTTCGCGAAATGGGGCCGCATCGTCGTGAATCGACGCGCTTCCTTTCTTGGCGACCGAAGCGCGGAGCAGATCGCGCGCCGTTTCTACGACGCGCACCAGTACCTCTTCGGTGCATGATGCACACGACGCGAACGGGTCCTGTCGCGCAACGAACAGAGTCTCCGACTTCAAGACGTTGCCTACTCCCGCGATCACCCGCTGATCGAGCAAGACCTCGCCGATGGGCGCCGCGTGCTTTTGGAGAACACGGACCACTGTGGCGACGTCGAACGTATCGTGCAGTGGATCGGGGCCTATCGCATGCGACGCGCGAGCACGTGCCGCTTCCCGGGCCGAAAGAAGGCGCACGATGGGAGCTCCCACGCACACGATCGAACGATCGCCGAACGTGAGGAGCGCGCGGAACTGAAGGGGGACGCGCTGCTCTTCGTGGACGACGACGCGCCACGAGCCGTGCATGCGCAAATGCGAATGCACGACCAGGCCCGAAGCGAACATGAAAAACAGATTCTTTCCGTGCGTCTCGATCGAGGTCAACGTGTCGCCCACGAGCGGTGCAAACGAGCCCGTCGCGCGCGACTCTGCCCCCGACACCGCACGTCCCGAGACGGCGATGCGAAGGCGAGCCGCCACGCGGAAGATGGAGTCGCCCTCGGGCATGTCAGTCGAGGAGCTCGGCGAGACGGTCGCCCAGGTGCTCGAGCACGGCCACCCGCGCGTGCCGCTTGTCGTTCGCCGAGACGACGCACCATGGGGATTCCTTGGTGCTCGTCCGCTCGAACATGTCGTTCGCGGCCTCGACGTAGTGGTCCCACTTTTCCCGGTTGCGGAAGTCTTCGTTCGTGATCTTGTAGCGCTTGAAGTCGAGGCGCTGCCGTTCGGTAAATCTCCGATGTTGCTCGTCTTTGTCGATCGCGAGCCAGAGCTTTACGACGGCAATACCGCGGTCCCGGATCTCGTCCTCGAAGCGCACGATCTCCTGGTACGCCCGCGCGATCTCGGCGGGTGACGCGAAGCCTTCGACACGCTCGACGAGCACGCGCCCGTACCACGAGCGATCGAAAATGGTGAACCGCCCGTGCCGCGGGAGCTTCCGATAGAAACGCCAAAGGTAGGGATATTCGCGCTCCTCTTCGCTCGGCGCTGCGATGGGCACCACCTCGTAGTGGCGCGCATCCAAGGCGCGCGTGATGCGTCGGATGGCCCCGCCTTTTCCTGCCGCGTCGACCCCCTCGAATGCGACGCACACGCCATGGGTCGGGAACCCTTTGTGGCGCGTAAGCAGCGCGAGTCGTCTCTGGGCGCGCTCGAGTCGCTTCCCGTAGATGTCGTCGTCGAGCGTCTCGTCATGCGGAAGATCCTCGATCCGAGGAGTGGGCGCGAGCCTCTGCTTCGGGAGTGGAGCGGGCAGGGCAAGCTTGGTCTTTTTTTCCGGCTTCTCGGCGAGGCTCGAGAGAATCGCGCTCGTGAGGGCCCGACCCGCTTCGATGCCCGCCGCGCGAGGTGTCGATCCGTCGATGATTTGCCATGGAGCCTTTGGGGTGCTCGTGGCGTGGAGGACGCGCATCGCGCCCGCGTGGATCTTGGCGTGGGCATCGTTCGCAGCCCAGTCCTCGCGGGTCACGCGCCACCGAGTGTCTTTGTCGCCTTCGAGCTCCTCGAAGCGCTTCCTTTGCGCCTTCCGGTCGAGATCGAAGAAGAGCTTCACGATGTGGACGCCGTTCTCGACGAGCAAGGCTTCGATGTTGAGCGCGTGGGAAACGTCGACCTTTTTGCCTTTTGCAGCCGCAGCAAGCAGCTCTTCGTACCAGTTCGAGAAGAAGATGCCGACCTGTCCGCGCCGCGGAATGTCGCGCAAGAATCGGAACGAGTACGGTAGCTCGTTCTCTTCTTCGATCGGCTTGCCAAAGGCGTACGTGCGCACGTGCCTCGGGTCCATCCACTCGCCGAGCAAGTTCACCGTTTCGCCGCGTCCCGAACCGGAGAGACCGTTGACCAAGACGAGTACGGCCTTGGGTTTCCCTTCGATCAGGGCGAACTGGGCGTCGAGCAAAGCCTTGCGGACCTCGGCTTCGCGCGCATCGAACTCCTCCCGGGTGAGATCGCGTTTCCCCTTCTTTTGCACGAGTGCGTCGGACTTGGGTCGCCCGGCTTTCGTCTTCTTCTTGGAGGTCTTGGCTTTGGTCTTGGCTTTGATCTTGGCTTTGGTCTTGGCCTTGGTCTTGGTCTTGGCCTTTTGGGTGGCCGTGGTGTGGGCGGTCTTGGCCTTGGGGGACGCGCTACGGGATTCGGTAGCGCCTTTTTCTTCAGGCATGCTCATTGGAGAACGAGGTTACAAAAAGCTGCGGCGCGCGAAAGGAATTCGCGCGCCGGCCCGTCACATCGCCGATTCCACCGTCAGCGGTAGGGGCTCTCCCCGCTCGCGTCCACGGCGTAGGCCTTCTTCTTCGTAGGGAAAAACCCTGCGAATCGCGTCGATACCAGCACGCCGACGCCCAAAAGCAGGAGCGAGAACGTGAGGGGGGGACCGATGAACGGGAGTGGGTACACCACGAAGAACACGAAGCATCCCACCGCGAGGTGCACGTAGGGGTTCTCGCTCTTGTGCCGGACGAGGGCTGCGCCAATCACGGTGAGCCCTGCCACCATGCCCGCGTAGAGGCCCACGAGACCCAAGAACCCGGCAATGAATGCGACGGGAATGCCAATCACCGTGACGCAGAGAACGACGATGGCCACGAGGAATCCGACGAAGCCGACGATACCGAGACCGACCTGACGCATCGGTGCGCGTGCCACCTCGACGCGAAGCATCTCCATCCGCTGCGGCGCGATCGCCAGAAACATGACGCCGAGCACGAAGAGGATGGCCGTGTTGGAGACGGCATCGCCGACTCGGTGGAGGAAGGACTTCGGCTCCTCGGACCGCTTGCTCGCGCTTTTTCCCATGCCGGAACCTTCGACGTGTCCGGAGACGATCGCGCCGTCCTCGCGGTGGATGCTGCCTCCGAGCGTGGCGTAGCGTCCTCGTACGGTGGCTCCGCGCTCGATTTCGACGTGCCCGCCCATCGTCGTGACGTCATGCTCGACGACCGACCCTTCGTGCAGCGTCACGCGTCCGCCCATCACGCTGACGTCGCCAGTCACTCGGCCGTACACGTCGCACGAGCCTCCCATCACGGTCAGGTTCCGGACGGTATGGCCCTTGTCGAGCTGCCCGTGTCCGCCCATGACCTTGAGGTCCTCGGCGTCGTCGTCGTCCGTATCGTCCGTGCTTCGCGAGCTCGTGGCCACCAGGGCGGGCGTCGCGTCGCTGCTCGAGGAAACGTCCTTTGCGCCAGCGTCGAGGAGCTCGACCCGAACGAGCGTGCCCTTGCGGATCGCGACGAATTCACCATCGTCGAGCAGCGCGTCGAGCACGTCGGCGGGCGACTGTCCTTTCAGTCCGACGGACACGGTGCGCGGCGAGGCGAGCGCGGCCTTGTCCGAGAGGACGAGCGACCAGCCCGCTTGTTCGGCGAGCTTCTCGAGACCGCCGATTCGCGCTCCCTCGTACTGGAACGAAACGGCCTTCTCGTCGGCGGGCCACGAACCTTCTTTCTTCACGCTCGCCTGGGCGGAACCGACCCATGCGTGCATCATGCAAATGAAGGCCACGACCGCGGCGACGAGAGGCCCGTGGCCGTTTCGAGGCGAAATGGGGTGGGAGGAGCTACGTGCAACCATTGGTTTTTCCCTATGAAATCGGTGATGCAACGAGGGTCTTAAGTTTGGGCCGAGCGACTCGCGCGTCGGGCGACGACGGCGGCAATGGCGACGAGCAGCAGGCCCGCGGCGATCGAGACGAGGGCTCCACGCATCTCGTTTTGTCGGAGCGCGAGGATGCCGTGGTGGGCAAGGCGGAGGAACGAAGGCGCGTCTTCGGTGACGCTCTTCGTTCCCGAAGCGAGGTCCTCGGGGAGCCTGGCAAGGCGTGGCAGCGCGCCCACGACGGCGAGCGCGAGACCCAGCGCCAGAGCGAGGTACGGCGAGTGTGTGGCGCGTGATTCGCGCGCGGCGTCTTCGGCCTTCTTCCGAAGGTGGACGAGCACGTCTTCTTGGGCCCGCAGCGAGAGCAGCGCTGCGTTTCCGAGGTGCCCTTGGCACGTTGGGCAAGCCACGACGTGGGCCCGCAGGGGTTGTGGAACGATGGCGTGCTCGCCGTCCGCGAGGCAGGTCAACACGACGTCACTCGCGTGGCCGTCTTCGGCGTAGAGCAGGTCTTCGGGCAGCATTTCGAGGGTCATGACCCAGTCCTCGTCGGCATCGGGTTCTGCGTGTCTTCTTCGGCCAATACTTCGGCGATGGTCTTGCGCCCACGCGTGACCCACGTGGCGACCGTCCCTACCGGGACATCGAGGCGCTTTGCGATGGCGGCGTACGCGAGACCTTCTCCGTGGAAGAGCTCGAGCGCCGCGCGCGGTCCTTCGGGGAGCCGGGCGAGGGCACGGCAAACGCGGTCGCGCCGCTCGGCCTCGAGGAGCGACGCGACCGCTCCTTCGGCGGGATCGGCGAGTCGCTCGACGAGCAGGCTCGTTTGGCTCTCCGGCGCGTCCGGAACGGAGCCATCGTCGAAGCGCGCGCGCTCGCGTCGGCGGGCGCGAATCGTGTCGAGGGCGACGTGCCGGGCGACCCCGAGAAGCCAAGGTCGGGCAGGTCCGTCGGGCCTGGATTTCCCCGTGGCCGCACCCTCGACGGCGCGACGGAGCGCCTCTTGGGTGACGTCCTCGACGTCGGGGTGATCGTGCGGCTCACGAAGGACGGCCGCCACCACGGCGCGCACCAACGGCCTCAGGGCCGCGATCTCGCCTTCGAAGGCAGGGTCGGCGTTCCCAGGCGCGGGCGTCGTACGCACGAGCGTGTGGGCCGTTTTGAGCAATGCGGCGAGCATCGCAAGGGAAGTCGACGGTGGGGCCCCCGAAATTTCAGCGCGCGTGCAGATTTCGGCGTTTCACGGGAAATTCGTGCCCTTGCGTGCTACGTCGAAGGGGTGAACCTGGCCGAGGCGAGTACCCCGAAGAAACGACCGCTCTATCTCCTGGCAGCGCTTGCCCTTTGTTTTGCGCTCGGGACGGGCGGTTGGGTCGGCGGTTGCGACACCATCGCCTACTACCATTCGGACCCAGCCGTCGCCCGCTACAACGCCCCTCTGAAGGACGAGAGCGAGCGCCCGCGGCTCGACGGAGCAACGGATCGCTGGATGATGGCGCGCGACGCCAGCAAGAAACAGTCGTTTCCATTGGGAGTGGCGGCCTTCGTCCTTGGAGCAGCGTTGCTTTCTCTCGCGGCTCGTGGCCTCGCAGGCAAGCCCGGCGGTCGGAGCGCCCTCGTGCAGGTCGTCTCGGTTCAAGCCGCCATCGCCCTCGTCACATTCGTGGCCACGAAGGAAGTTCGCTGGGCCGAGCGTGAGGTGTACGTGGCGAACATGATGGGAAACGCGCCGAAGCCGTTCCCCAGCCGCGAAGAGCGCGACCACCAAGAGCGCATTACACGGGCCTTCTTGACGTTCCTCTCCCCCGCGGCTCTTGGGGTCCGTACTCTGCTCGCCCTCTTGGTCGTCTTCGCGCTCACACGTCCTCGAGCCCGCGAGCTTTTGGAGCCGGCGAGCGCGGAAGAGTGATCGGAGACCGGGTGGGCCACGTGAGCGACGCGCCCGACGAGCGTCGGGTGAAGAAGCTGCCCGACGCCCTCGCCAACCAGATCGCCGCGGGCGAGGTGGTGGAGCGGCCTGCCAGCGTGGTCAAGGAGCTCGTCGAGAACTCCGTGGATGCGCGGGCGACCCGTGTCACCATCGAGATCGAGCAAGGTGGGCTCGGCCGCATCGCCGTGATCGACGATGGCGAGGGGATGATTCCGGCGGATGCCGAGATGGCGCTCGAGCGTCACGCCACGAGCAAGATTTCGCGCATCGAGGACCTCGAGCATCTGGGCTCGTTCGGGTTTCGCGGCGAAGCGTTGCCGAGCATCGCGTCGGTGGCCAAAGTCACGATCGTGACGCGTGCGCGCGGAAAACCCGAGGGGTTTCGTGTGCGAGTCCTTGGTGGCGGCGAACCCGAGCGCGGCCCGTTCGGAGCCCCCGAAGGAACTCGGATCGAAGTGGCCGACCTTTTCTACAACGTGCCCGCGCGCCGCAAGTTCCTCAAGGCGCCTGCCACCGAGAGCGCTCACGTCGGCAGCGTCGTGGCGGATGCGGCGCTCACGCGGCCCGACGTGGCCTTCCGCCTCGTCCGCGACGGAAAGGTAGCCCGCGACTACCTCCGCGCGAAGTCGCGTGAAGAGCGCGTGGCCCAAGTGATTGGCGGCGAAGAGCTCCGGGAGGTTCGGGGCGAGCGAGGACCGTACCGCATCACGGCGTTTCTCTCCGCGCCGGAGAGGGCGAGAAGCGGCGCGACTGGGCTCGAAATCGTCGTGAACGATCGGCCGGTGAAGGACCGCGCGCTCGCGCGGGTGGTCGCGCAGGCGTACGGATCGGTCCTCGAGCCGGGTCGTTATCCGATAGGTGTACTCTACATCGATATGCCGCCGGAGCGGGTCGACGTGAACGTGCACCCGCAGAAGGCCGAAGTCCGTTTCCACGATGCGCGAGAGCTCCAAGGCGCAGTCATTCGCGTGCTCAACGAGGGGCTCGGGAGGGCGTTTTCCGTCCCGGCACTAGGGCTCGGACGCCCCTCGCACGGCTCGGCCTTCGGTTCGCTCGCCGCAAAAGGGACCGAGCCGTTCACTCCACGCGCGGACACATCGCCTCGTCCCGACACGTTCGGGAAGACCGGCCCGTCCGACGCCGAATGGCCGGCGCGCGCGGCGCATGTGCTTCACGAAGGAGTCGGCCTTCCCTACGCGAGGTCCGAGGCGGGCTCCGAGCAGGCGGCGCCGACGAGCCTCCTCTTTCCCGAGCGGCCCACCGAAGACCTCTCGCGCTCTCTCTTTGCCTCGGCGGATGCAGGCTTCTACGGACGCCTTCGCTTCCTGTCCCAAGTGCGTGCGACGTTTCTCCTGTGCGAAGGAGACGACGGAATCTACGTGCTCGACCAGCACGCGGCCGCCGAACGCGTGACGTTCCATCGTTTGCAAACTGCATACAAATCGAAACGCGTAGCCTCCCAGCGGCTTCTTGCTCCCGAAATCGTCATGGTGGGGGAGCATGCCGCCGCGTTCTTCCAAGAGGTGGAGGACGAGGTTCTCGCTCTCGGTTTCGAGGTACGCGCAGCAGGCGAACGTGCCGTGGCCGTGCACGCCGTCCCGAGTCTGCTCGCCCGCGGACGAGCCACTGCGTCCGAGCTCGTCACGGACCTCGCGTCGGAGCTCGCACGCACGTCGGGCCGACCCTTTGGGGCACGAGTCGATCTCGTACTGGCCACGATGGCGTGCCACGGATCTGTGCGTGCGGGCGACATCGTCGAGCCACAAGAGGTGCGCGCGCTGCTTTCCGGGCTCGACGAAGTCGACTTCTCCGGACACTGTCCGCACGGCCGGCCCGTGGTCACGCGTCTTTCCTTCGAGGAGCTCGAGCGCCGTGTCGGACGCTGAGTCGAAGGCCCAAGTCGACGCCGTGTTGGACCTCGTTCGTGGGCGAAAATCGCCGACGGTCGTTTGTGTCGTCGGTCCGACAGCCTCCGGAAAGACGGCCCTCGCCATCGCCGTCGCCGAGGCACTCGGGGGCGAAATCGTCAGCGCCGACAGCGTGCAAATCTACCGTCGCTTCGACAAAGCTTCGGGAAAGCCCTCGGCCGAAGAGCGCGCGCGCGTGTGGCATCATCTCGTCGACGTCGCCGATCCCCTCGAGCCTTTCGACGCCGCGCGTTTCGTCACGATGGCCGACCACGCCATTTCCGACATTCGCGCCCGCGGTCGCACTGCGGTGGTCTGTGGCGGCACGTTTTTGTGGGTGAAGGCCCTCGTTTCGGGACTGTCCGACGCACCCCCGGCCGACGAAGCGGTGCGCGCGCGTCACCGGGCCATCGCTTTGGCCGAGGGCCGGGATGCGCTGCACGCCATGCTCCGCGCAGTCGATCCCGTGATGGCCGAGCGCCTCCATCCGAACGACACGCTTCGCGTGGGACGTGCATTGGAAGTGTTCGAGGTCTCGGGCAAGCGCCTCTCCGACCTCCAGGCAGCCCATGGTTTTCGTGAAGCCCGTCACGATGCGCTCCTCGTCACGCCGGAGCGCGGAAAAGAAGAGCTAACCGCGCGAATTCAAGCACGCGTGCGAGGCTTCCTGGACGACGGTCTCGTCGAAGAGGTGCGAGGCCTGGTTCGCGACGGACTTCGAGGCGCGAGAGCGATGGGCTCGGTCGGCTACAAGGAGACGCTGGCCCACGTCGATGGAGCTCTCCCCGAAACGGAGCTCCACGAGGCCATCGTGCGTGCGAGCCGAGTTTTTGCTCGTCGACAAAGGACTTGGCTGGGGCACGAGCCGGTCCACGTCGTCGGTGCGCTAGGCGCACACGAGATCAAAGAAGTGGCTTCGACGTAGGCGCCGGAAGGAGAAACGTCTTCGGTCCGAGTCCGTCCTCCACCTTCGCCAGATCGACGTGCGGATCGACCAGCGGGACCGGTGCGCGTCCGTTGAGGGAAACGTCCGAATGGCTTGCGTAGACCTCCACCCCGGGAACGCCTCTTCGTGCGAAGTCGTCCCGAACGACGTGGGCGAACGCGAGAATCAGGTCGGGCTGGGTCGACATCTGTTTTGCCTGTTGTGGGGTGAGGTAGTCGTGCGGTTCGACGGTATGCACGAGCCCGGTTCCCGGTACGCGAACGGAGAGCTCGAGAGAGCCATTTTTCTCCATCAACATCACGTGCCAGGAGAAACGGAATCCGTCCTCGGTCCAAAGGAGATTCCCGGGATAGGCAAGGTGCCGAAGAGGGAGCGCAATCTGGATCGCCACGTAAACGAGAAGCGTGGCTCCGCCCAACATGGGGAACCGCGGGTGCTTCGGCAACGAAAGACCCGCGTCCGGATCCCCGAAGAAGCGACCCAACAAGGGGAGTCTCCTTGGGTAGCTCGGTGCCAGGAAAAGCAACGAGGCGAACATCATGATCCACGGGAAGAGGCCAATCTGAAAGAGCCTTGCCGTGAGCAAGTGAAAGACGACGACAGCCAGGTACGCAAAAGGCCTCGTGCGCCTCCCGAGTAGCAAAAATGGAATCGAGAGATCGTAGGCCGCGCCGGCCCAGCTCATCGCGTATGCCGTGTTCTTGAGCGCGAAAAGTCGACCAAGGAGAAATATCTCGGAGTTGGACGAGAGCCATATGCCGAGCGGCTGGGCGTGAAAGAGCCAGTCCGCTCTGAGCTTTGCAAGCCCACCTCCGAGGTATACGCAAGCCACCTGGAAACGGAAGAGCCAAAGCCAGAGCCTCCGCACGTTGCCCGGCCCTAGGCCTATGCCCGTTGCACCCACCGGAGCCACCGCGACAAGGAGGGCCATCAAGCTGACGAAGTAGTAGTGGTTCAAGTAGTTCGTCACGTCGCACGCGTGGGCATACGTGAAGGCCACGAACGTGAGTGCGCCGAAGAGGCGATGGGCACGTCCCCAGGCAAGGCACAGTCCGAACACCCCGAGCAGCGCGTAGACGACGGACATTCCGGGGTAGGGGAGCGGCTTGACGTACGAGAGTCCCCAATAGGAGAAGAATACCTTGGGGGTCTCGTAGTATTTGGCGACCCAATCGTGAAGGAAGAAGCGCGTCGCCGCGATGGCCACGAAGAGACCGAATCCAACGCGGAATAGCGCGAGCGACGCTCCGTCCACCGGCTGTTCGAGATGGCGAACGAGCTCTTGCGAATGGGCGCGCAGCCGTTCGGGCCATCGCGTCGGAGGGGCGAAGGTCGAAGGAGCTTCGACGGTCATGGTCAGTCCCCGTCCGAGTCGCTGAAGGTGAGGGTCACGCCTAGGGCACTGACGAGCTCGGTCGCAAGGGTCGACTTCAGCTTGCGTGAGGCGTCGAACGCCGCCGTTACGGAAGCGGGGGCGTCGCGCAGCGCCACCCGCAGGGGAGGTGGAATGGCGAGGAGGGCAGCCCGTGCCGAATCGAGCTCGCGGACGACGTGCTGGTCGATGGCCGGGCTCTTCGCACGCACGAGGTCGTCGATACCGGCTTCATCGTCGAGGCCTTCGCCCCGGTAGATCGCGCGGATGCCCGCGAGCGCCGATTCGAGGTCGCGGAGCGAACCGTCGCTGCGCGGGCTCTCTTCGAGTGAAGGAACGATGGTGCCCCCATTCTGGCGGCCAAGGGGCTTCCCTAGGCGCGTGCTTTCGATGGCAATCGACGTGAAGACGAGCTGCCTCACGATCTGGTCCACGGCCACCTTTCCGCTCACGAAGAAGCCTCGCCCTTCGGCGAGCTCCGCCGAGAGGTTTTGCCCACTCGGAGACCACAACGCGAGAAGCTTCCGCGATTCGCCTCTCAGCGATTCGGCCAGGGCACGCACGTACGAGCGGCGCGCCTCGGCGTCCGGTCCGGTAGTGAGCGCGGGCAACACCGTGGCGTGGCTCGACGCGGAATCGAAGAGGAGAAATTCGAGCGCCATGAAACCTTTGGCATTCGCGCCGAGAGCATCGACTCCTTCCTTGGTTCGTGAAGTGGGGCTTGCAACGGCACGGCCGATCGCATCTGCGCTGGCCGGCCAATAGTCGATCGCAGCGCCGATTCGGGTCACTTCGGGAGGGCCGACGCGGAAGGCCTCGCTCTTCTTCCATGCGGCCCGCGTCGCAACGAAGGCGTCCCGCGTCTTGGCGAGCGACGCCTCGCTCGGTGCCATGGCGAGCTCGGTCGCCGAGACTCGGAGAATCTCGGCGCGTTCGTCGAGCGCCTGGTAGGTCGGCAACACGACGTTGCCCACAAGCGCGGCAAGGACCGGCCTCGGATCCTGGGCACTAGTCTCGGGGGACTCGCAGGCCGCGAGGGTGCCCAATGCGACCGCCAAGCTCGGTAGGATCCAGCGCACTATTTTGAGTGGATTCATCAAAGGGACTCCAAAAAACGAATCAACGAAGCACGGTCGGCGGCGTCCAGGGCGGAATAGGCCGATCTCGAGCGCGCGCCCTCTCCGCCGTGCCAAAGAATGGCCTCTTGTGGGGAGCGTGCGCGCCCGTCGTGGAGAAGGAACGCATGACCATTGACGACGGTATGGAGCCCCAAGCCCCAGAGCGGAGGTGTGCGGATATCACTCTCACCACGAGACCCATCGCCTGTCTCCAGGCGATGCATCAGGAGGTCGGTGTAAGATGCAATCGTTTGCCGGGAGAGCGCCGGAATGGAACTTTCGCCCGTCACCCCGGTCGGTACATGGCAGCTTGCGCACCCGATGCCCGAAAAGAGTGCCTCGCCACGCGCGGTCTGGGAGTCGCCATCGCGCCTTCGCGCCGGGACGGCCAGCGTACGGGCAAAGAAGGCCACCCGCGCGAGCTTGTCGTCCGAGATTTCGGGGGCACCTCCGCTTTGCGCCTCTCGACAAGACCGTTGCGGTGCTGGGCAGTTTTCCGACGGACGGTGGCTCGAGGTGAGCCCGATGTCCTCCAAAAGGGCCGCTGCGACCACGTCTTCGACGGTCGCAAACGATGCGCGCCATCCGAAACGACCGATGGGTTTGTCGGGTCCGGGTAGCTCGCTCACTCTTCCCCGAATGCCGTCTCCGTCGCGGTCGTCCGGATCGGCCCGCTTTCGGACGTCGAGCTCTGGAATGGCTTCGAGCAGCCCCAGCCCAACAAGCTGTGGAGCGACTCGGAGGTCGAGCTCCGTGTCGGAGCGAAGTGGACCGAAGGCGAGCTCGCGGACGGTTGCCGTCGGCCTTCGGAGCTCCACGTGCTCGCCATCCGCGAAATCGTAGGTTGTCCTCGAATAGCTTATTTCCACGTTGCCCTCGTTCGGAATGCCATCGATTGCGTATGGCTGAAGCACAGCTCCGTACGCGGGCTCGAGGAGTCCCGTGCCGCGACTGCCTTCTTTCCAATCGAGTCGGACGACGAGGCCCATCGCGCGATCGCGCGGGCCATCCGGGACGGCACCACGACCCGCGCGAACGTGGCACGCACCACACGAAGTCGCCGTGTACGTAGGGCCGAGACCATCCCCGCCTTCCGTGGATGCAGGGGCTCGGACCCACGCCCGTTGGAAAAGGCTCTTGCCCGCAAGGAACGTGTCTCGCTCGCTCGGGCCAAGGTTTCGAGCCGAGTAGGAGAAGGCATCCCGTGAGTCGTCGAAGACGGTCGTGTCGCCACCCGCCGGAGTCGACGAAGTGGCGGGCTCGCTCGTGGCTGCACACGCCGAAAGGAACAAGGCCCCGATGGCGAGGCCATACGCAGTGGAGGCGCTCGAATGGTGCATATTACAAAGACTCGAGGAACCGAACGAGCGCCAGTCGATCGCCCTTCGAAAGTGCTCGAAAGGCCTCTCGAGATGCAGTGCTCTCGCCTCCGTGCCAGAGGATGGCTTCTGCGAGCCCACGCGCCCTTCCGTCGTGGAGAAGCAGCTGATGCTTGTTCACCGTCTTGACGAGCCCGATGCCCCAAAGCGGACTCGTGCGCCATTCGTTGCCCGACGCGAGGTAGTCGGGACGTCCATCCGCGAGCGCCTCCCCCATGTCGTGGAGCAGCAAATCCGTGTAGGGGCGAATCGTCTGATGGGAGAGCTCTGGATAGCCTGGAAACTCGTCCGTGGCCATTTTGGGGGTATGGCACGAGGCGCAACCGATGCTCATGAAGAGCTTTTCTCCGCGGAGGGCTACCGCATCGTCCATTCCACGCCGTGCCGGCACGGCGAGCGTCAGTCCATACGCCGTGACGGCGGCGAGCGTCTTGTCGCCGACCTCGTACGCGTCTTTTCGGCCACTCGGCGTCTCTCGGCACGCTCGCTGCGCTTTGGGACAATTCTCGGTTGGCGCAAGGGAAGACGTCGCTCCAACGTCTCCAAGGAATGCGCCTGCGGTTTGCTGCTCGATCGTGGGCTGATTGGCCTTCCAGCCAAAGCGGCCGATCGTGGGCTCTCCGGCACGAGCGTTCCATACGTAGTTCGGCCTGCCCGAGACTCCATCGTGATTGGAGTCGTTTTCGTCGCCGAGTGAAACGAGCGTCGCTTCGCCGACCGCTTCGAGAAGGCCCAGTCCGTAGGTGCCGGGGGCCACGCGCGGCGAGAGCATCGTGGAGGCCGAAAATGGACCGAAACCGAGCTCGGCGAACGTGTAGGTCGGACGTCGAAGGGAAAACGGCTCGCCGTCGGCATAGGCTCCGGGTTCCTCGGCATAGTGTACGAACGACCTCCCCTCACTGGGCACTCCCGGAATGGCAAGATGGTTGAACTGCCCCCCGTAAGTTGGTTCCGGAGTTGGTCCGCCGTGTTCGTCCACTCCAGGCACGGACAGACGCACCAGGAGGCCGACGAACGGCTCGTCGCCCTCCGGTGGTGCCCCGCGTCCGTCTTTGAAGTGGCACGCCGAGCAGGACGTCGCATTGTATGTTGGACCGAGTCCCACGTTGTCCGAGCTCGATGGGAAGCCTGGCTGCACCCACCCGCGATTGAACAGGTGATCACCCACCGCGAAGGTGTCGCGGTGGGCACTCGAGAGATTGCGGAGCGGATAGGCGAACGCATTCCCGGTGGCATCGAATACGGTACCCTCTCCCCCGAGGAGCTCCCGGCCCAGGTCTTCGTCTGCGGGAGCAACCAGGTCGACATCGCTGCACGCGCTAGCGAGACAGCCGAAGGAGAGGGCAAGTGCGAAAGGAAGAATCCCCACGACGAGGCCGCGAAGGGGGGGCCGTCTCGCGTACGCGCGGGGAATCGCCGTCATTCTTCCTCGAGGTTGATCTTCACGCCGAGAGCCGTGGCAATATCGACCGTGACCGCGCCGATCTCCTTCGTGGCGTCGATGGCAGCTTTCAGTTTTACGCGTCCAGGCGCACTGTCGGCGCCGAGAATGGCCTGATCGAAAGGCGCCGGAATGGCTGCTACGGAGTCGCGGGACTTTTGGAGCACGGCCCGCATCTTGGTATCCAAGGCCGCGTCCTTCTTCGCGACGAGCGCGCCAATCCCCGTATAGGTCTTCTGGCCGACCCTTCCGTAGTACACATTTTCGATCGAAGCGACGTCGTTCAAGTGGTCGATGGGGACCGTGGTGTCACTGAAACACGAGTGCTCTTCCTCGGGGTCTTTGGTTTCGTACGGAGTGTTCATGCGCTCACGCGAAAGCTCCACTCCTCCGAGAGCACCCACTCCCTTAAGGATGTTGCCGAGCGCCGCTTTCGGGTCACCGGCGACTAGTTTTCCCGCGTACGACGACGCATCTTCGACCCGCCAGGCCTTTTCGAGGCCTTCCAATTGTTCGACGACGAGCTCGGCGCAGGCTTTCAAGTAAGCCTTTCGGCGTCCCTGGTTCTTTGCAGTGCCCGCCTGCTCGAGGTAGTCGGTAAAGGGACGATTTCCAGGGCCGGCGATGTCCTTGTCTTGACCCCACAGCAGGAACTCGATGGCGTGGAATCCGGTCGAGATGTTCTTCTCTCCGCCTTTTTCGTTGAGCGACAGAAGGAGGTCTTTGGTGATTTCCGGATACTTGGCGCTGTCATTCACGATGCCCGCGGTGTCGTTGCCGTCGACGTAGTCGATGTAGGCTTCGTCGAGGGGCCAGGCATTCAATGCCCCTTCTGGGCCGTCGTCGGCGTCTATGGGGCCGCCATAAAAGCGGAACGCTTCGGTTTGGATGTAGGCCGGTCGTGCTTCAATCCATGCCTTTCTTGCAGCATTCAAAGTGGCTTGAGAGGGGGCTGCGGCGAAGGCGTCGATTGCGGTCCGCATGGCCTTGGCTGCCGTGGCCGAGGCTCCGTAGCTTTCGTGCACAAGGGCAGCATAGCCCTTCACCACTTCCCCTTCGAGCGGGTCACTCGTTGTTCCGCCGTCGGTTGCGGGAGTGCTCGTGGACGAGCACGCGACGACGACCACGCCAATGATGAAAGCGGGAAGCAAACGGGAAAAAAACGTCATATTGGGTCCTCCAAAAGCCTCGGCACTCGTCTTGATAGCGGAAATGAAAATCATTTTCAATAGCTGACGGAGAGCGTCTTTTCGGAACGTGCAGCGCGGGATCGGTTCGTTCAATAGGTCGTCGTTTTCGGGTGGAGCCGCGAGCGTCGCAGACGATGCCTCGCTCACGTTCGCTATGCACGTGAAAGTCCGGCGCTTCTCAGGCGAGAGGCTCAGTCCTCGCCGAGCGTTACGCTGTCGAGCACGAGCATGGTCGCGGCGCCGTCGCGCTTCTTCGCGCCGACGAACACCTTCGGCGTGAGGGTCGACTTTCCGGACGAGAACGTGAGCGGCTCGTTCTCGTAGACCACGTCGTCGCCGGACCGGAAGCGCATGTGCCCCGAGCCCGGGCCGTCGACGTAGACGTCGAGGCGCACTGCGGTGAGATCGTTCGGGTCAACGGTGACCTTCGTTTCGCGCACGCGGAGGGTGGGACCGGATCCTACGTCTTGGGTCTCTTCGACATACCACGTGTCCGTGGCGTCGAGGCCGATCACGAGCTTGTACGTCCCGTCCTCGACCCCCGCGAGGTCGACGCGACCGTGCCCGGGGAAGAGCTGCGCCAGGAAGAACAAGTTGTACTTGAGCCCTTCTTTTGCGAGCGTCACGAATCGGGCGTCGGTGCTCCCTTCTCTTGGCGCAAGGACGGCGACGTTCGGCTCGGAAGGCGCGTCCTTTCGCGGCGCGACGGAGAAGAGCGTCGCGTCCCCTTCGATCGTATCGAACGCTCCGGGGAGGGCCTTCTGGTCAAAGTCCTCGCAGAACGAGAGGCGCGGCCTGGTTCGGCAAAATGGGTCTATCCCGCGCGCGCCTCCGTCGCCCCCGCCGTCCTGAGGAGCGGTCGTCGTGGAAGAGCACGAGGCGACGCATACGACCAACGAGGCTGCCCCTACGAGGACGATGCGGTTTCCCATCCCTGCTCTCGATAGCAAACGCAGCTCTGTGAATCTTCTTGAAAATGATTTTCAAGATCGTATGGTCCCGGACATGCTCCATCGCAACAAGATCGCAACGCTAGTTCTTCCGCTCGTCGTCTTCGCCTGTGCCTCAGCGGCCGAGCCGCAGCCGACGGGAGAGGGCAGCGCCAAGGCCCCTCCTGGGACGACCCCCACGGAAACCCCCACAGAGACGCTCGCTGAGCCGTTCGAGCTCTTCGGCGCCGAGCTCACCGGGTCGAGTGAGGTTTCGTTCGAGGAACTGCTCGCCAAGCCGAAGGACTACGTCGGGAAGAAGGTGACCACCTCCGGTGTGGTGCGGCAGAACTGTCTCAAGCGCGGCTGCTGGATGGCTGTGCGACCCGAGAGCGATCGGGCTGCCATCTCGCTCACGGTCCGGTTCCGCAACTACAAGTTCTTTGTGCCGCTCAACTCGCGCGGCGCCCGCGTGAAGATGGAAGGCACGCTGAAGGTTCGCACGATGACGGCCGAAGAAGTCGCCCATATGGAAGAAGAGGGCGCGACGGTCACGAACAAGAACCCCGACGGCACCGCGGAGACGGCCGAGTTCACGGCCTACGGCGTTGAGATGCGCGGCCGCAACGCCCAGTGAACGCCTCTGATTCGCTCGGCCGGGCGCGCGGCACGCGAGGGTGGTGTCGCGCGGTTCCGCGGTTGTTTGCCTTCGTGCCGTTCGTCGTGGCCGGTGGCCTCGTGGCGGTCGTCTCATGCACGACCGCGAAGAGTGCGACGCCGAAGCCGACCGGCGACGCGACGGTCTACGAGACGGAGGTTGGCAAGTTCACGCGCGCCGACGTGCTCGCGTCGATTGCGGCGTGTACCTACGCAATCGCGCGTGAGGCCGCGGTCTCCGCGAGGGCCTTCGATGCGGCGTGCTCCGCCTCCGTGGCCGCGCCGAGCGACACCACCCGCGACGCCACGCGCTTCGCCTATGCTGCGCTCATGATTTCAGTGCAAAAAGCGGAGGTCGTGCGCCTCGGACCGTACGGCCCGAAGACCTCACCCGGCGGTGAAGACACGCGCCCCCACGTCTACGCGTGGCCCGCGCTAAACCCCTGCCTCGTCGACGAGGCGCTCGTCGCGAGGGGCTACGTGGTCGGCGACTTCGTCGCGCGGTCGCTCGTCGCGGAGCGTGGACTCGGCGCGGCCGAGTTGCTCGTCTACCGCACGGTCGCAGAAAACGCGTGCGCCCCAAAGTCGATCATCAACGCCCAAGGCACGTGGGCCTCCCTGGCCGAGGCCGAGCGCGAGGCCCGTCGTCGCGAGTACCTCGCTGTCGTCGCGAAGGACGTAAGCGCTCGGCTCGAAGGTGTCGCACGAAAGTGGGACCCTGCGGGCGGCGACTTCTCTGGCGAGCTCGCGACGGCTGGCGCAGGGAGTCGGCACTTCGGGTCGCAACAAATCGCCATCAACGCGATCGTCGATGCGCTCTTTTATCTCGAGTCCGATTTGAAGGATCAAAAGCTCGGGCGACCGCTTGCCAAGTCTGGCTGCACCGGCGCCGCGTGCGCGAAGCAGGTCGAGTCCATGTACGCGAAGCTCGATATGCCCTGGATCAGGGCCAACCTCGAGGCGTTCTCGCAGATCTTCTTCGGCTGCGGCGAGGGAGGGGCCGGAATCGCGCTCGACGATTTGCTCGAGGGTCTAGGCGCAAAGACCGTAACGAGCGACATGCGCGCGGCCTCGGAAGAGGCAAGAAGAGCTGCCGGCGCGATCACGAGCGCATCCCTCGAGGACGCGATCGCCCGCGAGCCGAACCAGGTGATCGCGCTCCACGACGCGCTCCGCAAGATGTCCGACGTGCTCAAGGTCGAGGTGCTCTCGGCGTTCGATCTCGAGCTCCCGAAGCGGGTCGAAGGCGACAACGACTGAGGAGGCCTGGCGCTCTTCGCCGATTCCTTCGCCTGGCCGTCGCCCCTTGTCAGGGACTTCCAAGGGGCGTCGGACATCCGCACCGACAGGAGTCGGCTCCGGGCGGTAGGCCAGTCTCGTTCTCGACGAGAATCGCCAGCCCCTCTGACGTCGGGCCGAGGACGCTTGCGCATCGCGAAGACGCGGCGAGGGCGAGCAGCGTGACTTTGCTCGTCGGCCTCGTACGGGGTGCGGATGGTGCGCTCGTCGGCTAGAGGATCTGCGTGCCGCCACTTCTGGAATCCCTGATCGAGCCATTCGTCGCGCTGTTCGGACCGAGCCATCGTGTTCACCTGCCGTACCTCGCCTGCTCGGTGGGGTTCGTCACGCTCGCGTGGCTCTTCGCGCGGAGGCGCGCGGCGTGTGCGTCGCTCGGGCGGTGGCTCTTCCCGCGAAAGCTCTTTTTCCACGCGTCGTCGCGCTTCGACGTCGCGTGGTGCGTGATGCGCGGGCTCGTTCACTCGGTGCTGGTGTGGCCGCTTCGGATCGGCGCGCTCGGCGTCTCGATGGCGATCGCGGGCTTCGCGGTGGAGCACGCGGGTCGGTCTGTGCTCGACGCTCCGGTCGATCGCACTTGGCTCTTCGTCGCCTTCACCGTCGCCCTCTTTGTCGCCGACGATCTCACCCGTTACATGGCCCACCGCGCTATGCACGCCATACCCGCGCTCTGGGAGATCCACAAGGTGCACCACTCCGCCGAGGTGCTCACGCCCCTCACGCTCTATCGTGTGCACCCCATCGAGAGCGCCTTGAACCAAGCGCGCGGTATGCTGACCACCGGCCTCATAACGGGCGTCTTCGTGTGGCTCTACCCCGGCACGCTGCGCGCGATCGAGATCCTCGGCGTCGACGCGATAGGTTTCCTCTGGACGATGGCCGGGGCGAGCCTACGCCATTCGCATGCGTTCGTGACGTGGCCCGGGCCGATCGAGCGTGTGTTCGTGAGCCCCGCCCAGCACCAGGTCCACCACGCAAAGTTCGCAAAGGTGGCAAGCAATTACGGCTCTGCGCTCGCGATCTGGGATCTCGCGTTCGGCACCCTTCGCATCGCGACCCACGAGAAGCCGCCGCGGATCGGCCTCGTGCGCTCCGAGCGCAACCACGAGCGCACGGTGGTGTCCGGCCTCGTCGATCCGGTCCGCGCGGCGCTCTCACGGCTCGTGGGCCGTGATCTCACCCGTCTTCGTCCTCCGCCGCTCGATCCGCCGCGTCGCGCACCGCGCACGACGCCTGAGCGCTCCACCGGTTCACATCCTTAGGACCCGCTCAAAATTGACTTACCCATCTCGCCCGTCCCGCGCGCCGGATGCGGCGTTGCGGCTCCTCAAAATACAGCAGTAGTCGTCGTCCCCCCGCCTTGCCTCCGACGCGTGCTCCTCGCCGATATGGGCAAGTTATTTCTGAGCGGGTCCGTAGAACCGAAATCCGTCACGTGGGCGTACGTCGCCGTTTTGCTTGGGCCCAAGCTACATGAGCAAAGAGCATGGCGCGGTGAAGCCCGATTTGGCGTGACCGTCTTGACGGCTGCGGGGGCCGCGGCGTCGGGAGCCACTTGGCTGAATTTGAGGGCCACGGGATCGCTCTCGCCGATCGCTGCACATTTTTCGTGGTCCTTCTCACTCTGGCACGGCTGCCCAGTGGAGAGCGTGTGCGCCGGCGATAGTTCTCGACGCACTCGGCACCTCGCGGCGGTCGAGGGTAACGACTGGCGGCTGCGCGGCGAGGAGCGCACCCTCGACGAAGCGACCTCGCAAAACGAGAAAAGCCGCACGGGATCGCGCGGCTCTTCGTCGACTGTCGCGCCGCTCGCTCAGCTCGTCGGCGTCCCGCCTGTCGGCGTCGGCTCTACGTCGTGGTCTTCTTCCGCGTCGCGTTCGTCCACGACCTTCTTCTTCTTGCCTTTCGTGTAAAGCGAGGGTGCGATCGAATCGGCATCCTCCTGCATCCATCGCAGGTGGTGGACCACGCTGCGCACCTCGTCGTAGCCGTCGTCGAGGAGGGTAAACGACCGAGCGCGCGCGTCGGCCGCGGCGGTGCCGCGATCGAGAGGGCGGTCGGAGAGGGCGACGAGCAGCGCCGGGCCGAGCCTTGCGGCCTCGTCTACCTGGGCGGCGGTGATCGCCGTGCGACCCGCGATCTGATCCCACTTCGCGGTGTACATCGCGGCCCATGCGACGAGGTCGTTCGCCTTGTCGATGTTGCCGCTGCCGGCCTGAATGGCGGCGACCGGCTCAGCCGAGAAGAGCCCCGCGTCGACGAGTGCGTCTGCGCCGCGTGAGAGCTTGGTGCGAAGCGCCGAACCATCCTCCAGCAACTTGGCTTTTGCGCCGTCGCTCGCTTGCGGAGTGTCGAGCAGGTGGGCGTACCAAGCTCCGAGCGCGAGGTTGCGGAGATTCTTGACGACCGCGACGGGCGGATTCTTGAAGACTCGTTCCATTTGTGGAATCAGGGCTTCGATCGCGGGGATCGCGCCGAGCACGAAGGACACCGCGCGCGGAACATCGATGTTGATCGTCTTCAGAGCTTTCGGATCGAGCGCCGCGTAGCGCGCCGACAGCAGCTCGAAGGCTTCTGCTGCGGGGGCCACTGCGCTTGGTCGCTCGACGGCAATATTGGTGGCGGTCGCCGTACCCGTACCCGTACGCTTCACGGTCTTCTTTTCTCCGGAATCTTCACGCGCCGAACCCGACTTCTTCTTGTCTGATGCGTCTTTCTTTTCCGCCATTCGGAACCCTCCCACAAGCAGCGCCTGGCTGCCTTTGGCCTTATTGTCGATCGCACACGCGACAGCCCGCCTGCGCGTCGTGCGATACGCCACCAGACGTCATGGTGGTCTGTCAAGCTCGGCCATCCGAGTGCTCTCTATGCGGTTGAAAATGCTAGTCTTATGTCGTGGGCTTTCCGACGACCGGCCCGGGCGGGGATAGCTGTCGTCGACCCGCACGGACTGTCAGCCCTCGCCGGCCTGCGAGACCACGCTTGCGTGGGCGATCGTGCGTATGACCCGCGCGAACGACGAAAGGCCCGAGCTGCGAAGGACGATGAATTCTTTCGCGAGGTGCTTGCACGCCCTCTTAACCTTGAGGGTCGCGGCGTGGCTGACGCGGTCGATTGGACACAACACAGCATCGACCGTGGTCATTGCACGCGTGACCGCGTCGAGCGACTCTTCGAGGCCGCCGTCGTGGTGCAAGAGCTCGCCGCCGTGGCGCTCGACCAGGGCGCGGTAGTGCTGAACGAGGTTGGTGCGACCGCCGACGCAAAGGATTCGCTTCCCGGAGAGTGCCCTGGCGGCGAGCTCCGCCGTGTCGGTACCCGTCTCGTCGATGAACGGGCAAGCCATGCTCGTGGTGAGCTCGCTCTCGAGCGCTTCGTTCTCCGCCGTCAGCTCGCGCACGTGATCGGCGGCCCGCTCTCCGACGTCGCGCAAGGCTTCGTTCAGCGCCTGGCAGTCGGACAGGGAAGCCTCCGCCACGCTCGCACGCGCGCGCGCCTCCCGGAGCTGCTGCGCGAGGTCCTCGTTGCGTGTCCGTAGCTCGCCGACGAGGGCTTGGGACTCGAGGTCGGAGATGCGCAAGTCAGGCGTCGCGCGGAGAGCTCTACGTCGCGCTTCGTGGAAAGAAGGTCGTCTTCGATGCGCTTCCGCTCTTTCAACACGACTCGGTGGTCGTGCTTGAGTTGGGCGAGCTTGGCGTCGCCCGTTGCGCAGTTGACTTCGAGGTCGTGTACCCGAGCCAAGTCGGATCGTCGTGAAGAGCCGACCAAGTGAGAGAGCATGTGGATCTCTCCGAACACCCGCCACTGAAGCTCCTCCGAGCAAAGCGGGTGGCTCATCGCGCCCCAATACGCACCAGCGACTTGTCCACGCGCGGCAACTTCCTTCCAGCGAGCTTCGATCTCCTCCTCGGAGCAAGCGCGCCGAACGATGTCGGCGGCTCTTCCGTGTTGCTTCTCGAGCTCTTTGTCGACGAGCTTCGCGAGGTCGTTCGGCTGAGCCACCATGTCGACGAACCACGAGTGGAGCACGTACGCCGACGTAGTTGGGTCGATCTGGTAGCGCGCTCGCCGCGCGATGACATGAAGGTCTTTGAGCGAGAGGCACGTGCCGAGCACGGAGCAATGCCTTCCGGCCTCGAGTTGCCAGATGCGACGACGCTGTGCGGCGAGGGTTCCCCGCGCTTGCTTGCCATGGTCCTGCTGAGTCATGGCTAGCTCCCTGTTCGCCCACTGTCGCGAGCCGCGTTAGTACGAACCCGGACGATCGCGGGAGGCATGCTTCGCAGAAACGGAACCCGTGAGAACAGACGCAGACACACCGAAAGCGGGCCGCGGAGGGCCCCGTAGGGAACGGTCGTCACCGTCGCGACGTGATCGCTCCAACTGCGAAGGAGCGGCTCGATCTCGTCACGGCCCACGCCCCATGGCATCGGCGGCGCGGTGTAGTGGGTTGTCTTCGCGAAGCCCTTGATGGTCCTCTTCGAGAACCATCGAGGTATCGTGTCGAACATCATTTCGGCTCCGGGAAGGCGTTCGAGCACGGCTACTACGAGCCGACGAACGTCCTTCTCCTCGAAGTACATGAGCAAGCCCTGCGCAGTCACGAAGACCCCGTGGGAAGGGTCGACATCCTCCATCCACGAGAGGTCGAGGGCGCTCTTTCGCAAGTGGCGGCACCGCGGCGTAGCGGGAAGGAATCGCTCGCGAACATCGATCGCCTCGGCGACGTCGACGCAGAGCCAGCGAACCTCACCGTCGTCGCAGCGCTGAAACTGCGTTTCGAGCCCGCACGCGAGCTCCACGACAGTGCCGCGGGGGTGCGCGGCGAGCCAGGGACGTAGGGCCT
>JAYUKI010001432.1:0-6630 GCA_043764595.1 Myxococcales bacterium
TCGAACATCGCCGTCGCCGCGGCCTCCACGTCCTCGGTGAACCAGCTTCGCGCGGTGGGCGAAGCCGACTTCGGGTCGCGTCCAACACTCGTGCAAGGCGAGCCCGTGCTCGCTCCCCAGCCCCGACCCGAAGACCAAGCACCTCCCAAGAAGAAGCCGCGGCGGACTGCACTGGCCATCTTGCTGCTCGTTTTGCTGGCGAGCATCTTACTCGGCGGACTGGTCGCCGTGGTCACTCGGCTCGCAGGCGGTCCGCCCGGGCCCATCGCCTCGGCGACTCCCGGGCTACTCCCCTCGGCGAACCTTGGAACAGCCGCGCCTACTCCCAGTGTCACCCCGGAGAGCTCCGCGAAGCCCACCGGCACCACGCACCACGCGCCGCTCGCTTCTGGCAAGAAGCTGCCACCGCTTCCTCCCTCGAGTCTGCAAAAGCCCGCGCCGAGTGCGACGGCCATCCCCCCTTCGGCCACCGTCGATCCACCTGTTGCGCCTCTGAATACGGACACCGCGTTCGTACGAATCGGCCACATTGGTACGAGTGCGGGCGCGCAGTCGTCGGTGACCGCATTCATGGCCCGCGCAGCTCCGACACTCTCGAACTGCTACAGAGCGGCCCTCAAAGCTACCCAGCTCTCCCGTGGCGGGACCCTCTCGATCGCCCTCTCGCTCGACGACAAGGGTCGGGTGATCTCCGTGGTCGTCGTTCCGAGCCCCCTCAGCGCCTCGCTACCCGACCTGCCACGCTGCTTCCAAGGCGCTCTCGCCAACCAAACCGTCGGCCCAGTGGATGCCACCACCACCGCGGATATCCAGCTCGCCCTCGTCCCGCCTCACTGAGAATACTGCCTTCCGACCGGGCAAGGCGTGCGTGCGAGGCGGCGCTAAGGTATCCTTCAGGAAATCATGCGACTCCGCTTCGCATTTCTTCTCCTCGCTTTCCCTTTGACCCTTGCCTCCGCTGCCGTCCTCGGCGGTGCCGGATGTTCGTCGAACAACGTCCAGAAGCCGCCGCCTCTCGTCCTCGCGGACGACGACGCCGGCGGACGCGACAGCGCTCCGCCCATGGTGGACAACGATGCCGAGCTACCCCCTCCGACGGACGCGGGTCCTCCGAAGGGCATCATCTACGTGCACACGGGACGCACGCTTTTTCTCTTCGAGCCCTACGGGAAAACACTCAAAAGAATCGGTGATTTCCCCTGTCTGACCGACGCGGACTTCTCTGAGGTCGGCGACATCGCGGTAAACCGCGACGGTGAGATCTACGGCACCACGCTGGACAAGAAGTTCATCAAGATTGACCCGCTCACGGCCAATTGCACGATCGTGGCGACGTCCGACTTCCAGGGCTACCCGAACTCGCTCTCGTTCGTGCCGCGCGGAACCCTCGATCCGGCGAACGACGCACTCGTAGGCTACTTCGACGACCAATACGTGCGTATCGACGTGGCCACGGGAAAGCTGACGACCATCGGCTCCTTGAACCCCGGCGACGCCTCGACCACGTACGAATCTTCGGGGGACATCGTCTCGGTAGGTGCAGATCGCACATACCTCAGCGCAAAGACCCGCCGAAATGGCGTGACCGTGGACGGCGGGGACGTGCTCGTACGTTTCGATCCGAAGACGGGCCAGCGCATCGCCGTGTCGAGTGGCTCGACCAGCCGCACCAACATATGGGGCATGGGATACTGGGCAGGAACGGCCTATGGGTTCACTTCGAAGGGCGAAGCCATCGCGATCGACCCTCAGACGGGCTCGGCCACGGCCATTCCCGTCGATGCCGGCACGCGCTCGAACCAAGGCGTGTTCTACGGAGCAGGGTCGACCACCGTCGCCCCCACGCGCTGACCGATGCCCACCGCCAAAGCTTCGAAGGTTGCCATCGCGGTGGCGTCTTTTGTCGCGCCAATGCTGGTCCTTTCCTCCTTCGTTTCGTTTGCCGCCTGCTCGGGCGATCCCAAGCTCGCGCCTGCGCCGCTCATTCTGAAGGACGACGACGCCGCAAAGCCCGATTCTGCGCCTCCGGACCCGCCGGACGGCGCGCTACCGCCACCACCGGATAGCGGGATCCGAGGCACGATCTTCACGCAGACCGGGCGCGCCCTTCAACTCTACGATCCTTACTCGAAGCTTCTGCGTCCGGTGGGCCCGTTCTCTTGCCTTCCGCAGGACGACTTCATGCTCGACATCGCGGTGGACCGTGATTCGAATATCTTTGGAGCCACGGCTCTCGATCGATTCGTGAAGATCGATCCGCTGTCCGGCACATGCACCGTCGTTCGGCAAGGCTCGGGCGTCGAATACCCCGTGCTTCTGGCCTTCGTGCCGCGCGGAACGTTGGATCCCGCGAACGATGCGCTCGTGGGCTACGACGACGAAACGTACCTACGCATCGACGTCCGAACGGGTGCGGTCACCAAGGTTGGCACTCTCAACCCTCCCGATGCGAGTGCGCCCTATTCCGCTTCCGGAGACCTCATCTTCGCCGGTGCGAATGGCATGTTCCTCACGGCCACCGTTCCGGGTACGCCAGCGGATGCCGGCGACGCCTTCGTTCGGTTCGATCCAAAAACCGGAAGGCGTGTCTCGTTCGTTGGGAGTACGGGCTACGACAATCTCTTCGGGCTCGGCTATTGGGGCGGACGCATTTTCGCATTCACCACGCCCGGAGAGATTCTCCAAATCGATCCCCGCACCGCCAAAGCCACGCTCGTGAAGCGCATCGACGGCGGTCCGGTGCGCGACGGAGCGCCCTCCGACCCCGTGTTTTACGGCGCGGGCTCGACGACCGTGGCCCCAGAAACGCCGACGCCTTGAGCGCGTGAAGCAACCTCGCGAGGTGTCACGGGAACTGCGCTTTTCCGGGGACCGAAGAGGCCGGCGTGATGGTTCCCGGGAGTGTGTCGATCAACGTGGCGCCATTGCTTGCCGTGACCCGGACCTTGAGGCCGTTGGGCTGGTCACCCACGCCTTTTTCCGCCACGAAGTAATTGTACGTCTTGCGTGGTACGTCGACGAACACGCCGGCCTTTTCGTATTCGAGCTTAGCTACGGGAACTTTGTGGTTTCGCACCTGAATCGCAGTGTAAAACTTCGAGCTTCCTTCTTTGATTCGGTACACCACCGGCCCCTGGACGGGACACGTAACGATGCTCCACGTAATGGGCACTCGGCCCTTGGAGAGAGCGGCAATCTTCTCGAAAGCCTGCTTGCTGAGGTCCACGTCTCCCTTTTTGCACCCAGGACAACTATCGACGACGCGCACGTTCACCGTGCCGCTCGGCCCCTTCACTTCGAGGCAAGCGCCGCACGTTGCGCTGCCTGCGTAGTCGGTGAGGTTCAGCGCCGAGACCAGGAGGTCCGACGGAGACGCCTCGAAACTGCAATTGCCACTACCGTCCGCGGCGTAGTAGGTCGCCTCACCCTGTTGCGATTGCCCGAGGGGTACGGGCGGGCCTGGAGGCGGTGGGGCAGCCCCATCGGTCGCTTGTGCGGAGGTAGGCGCGGTGGGCAATGGCGAAACGAGTGCGCCGTCCGCCAACACGCCGCCGTCCGCCATTTGGGGGTCCGTACTGGGATCGGCATCTGCGCACGACGCCGCGCAGAGGCAGACGAACGAGACGACCCCACCACGGATCGCATGGAGCTTCGTTAGGCGCATCTCTCCAGCCTACCTCGCCTTTGCCGAAGCGGCTCGATCTGTGCGATCGTGACCGGATGAAGACGGGCGTGGCCTTTTTTTGCGTATTTGGAACAGTTGCGGGGCTCAGCGCGTGCTCCGCTCCGAAGGTTCCCGACGCGCTTTCGCCGGGCGACGCGGAGGCTCCCCCGGCCTCGTCGAGCAGCGCCTTGCCGGCGGCATCGGCATCGGCCCCCACGCCCCCGACTCCCGAGCCAAGCGCGACCACCCCGAAGGCCGGCGCGATCACGATGGAGGAAGACGAGGGATGCACCAAGGTGGCGGCTGCATTCGAGCAGAAGGCCCGACCGAAAATCAAAGAGTGCTACCGCGAGGGGAAGAAGCAAAACCCCGTACTCGAAGGCGGCATTCGCATCGTCATCAACGTCGACGCGTTCGGGAAGCTCGGCGCCGTAAAAACTCAAGACGTCACTTTGCCGGACGCCGTCGCCAAGTGCATGGTCAAAGCCGTCCAGGAGACGCCCTTCGCCGACGCCACGCAGTGCAAGCGAAAGGGCATCACGTTGCCTATTCAGTTTCCGACGAAATAGTCGGAGCGCTTACCGCCCGACATCGACGTCGAACCCCGTGGCCGAGTACGCCTCGGACCACGGATCGAAATCCGCTTGGAGCGACGCCACGGGGCGCTCGAGCGTTGGCTTTTTCGCGAGGCAAGTCACGAGCACGTATGGATCGATGCGACGTCCCTTCGAGAGCGGACCGCCCAACGTCCGGAATCCAAGCGGCGTGGTGCAAGCTCGCTGGATCGCGGCGATGGCCGCAGAGCTTCCCGAGGTCGCGGAGTGATCGCTCGAGGCATGGCTCTCCGAGCGGGCCCGAGACTCCGACGAATGCAAGGCGATCTCGAAGTGGACGTGAGCGTTTATACCGGCGGAAGACGCATTTCCAGTCTTCCCAACCCGACCGATGGCCGCTCCCTTCCGTACGCTCCCGCCGTCCGACACCGAGAAGCCCGAAAGATGTCCGTAGAGAATGGAGGCCCACACCGTTGCCCCCCCGGTGACGGACGCGGGCAGCGGACAGACGAGAATGACCGTATTTCCATACCCACTTACGGACTGGGCGAATACGCGGGACGCATCGCAGACGGCGCGGAGCTCGGTGCCGACGGGAGCCAAGAAGTCCACGCCCGAGTGGCCACCTGCATTGCCGTTCCGGCCTGCTCCGAAAGTGCCACCGCCAAACCCGTCGTCACGAAGGCCGAAGTCGCGCGCGAGCATCCATGACCACGCTCCTCCTTGAGGCGTGGGTGCCGGCGGGGCAGATGACCAGCCCGAGAAGTGCGCCTTGAAGACGAAGATTTGCGCCCCGCCGCCGAACTTTCCGCCGCACCCATGTGCCGACACGAGCCGCCCCTCGACGTGGGCGCCGGAAGCCGCAGGAGCTCGAAGCGAGACTTGGGTGCCTGCGGGAATACGGCACTTGTCGGCCGCCGCAAGACTCCCGGAATCCGCGACCGAGACTTTGAGAAAGGTGTCCTGCGTGGCCGTCACGACCTCGTTTCCGGCCGCATCGCGTATGGCCTCTTCGCTGTCCCCCGAAGCCGCCTCTTCTCCAACCTCCGCCGAGCATCCAGCCCCGAAGGCGAGCAGAGTGGCTAGGGTCGCTCCGAGCACTCGCAGTCGAATCGTCGTCATGAGGTGCTCTAGAGCAGTCTTTGTGCCAGACTATCGCCGCGACTTTTCGAAGAATTCGCCCAACGACTTCGGAACGAATCGCTCTCTTTCGTTCCAAGTCCGATCCGGGGGCCTTGTGGGCAAATGAGCACACTCTCCGATGATTTGGACGACGCCATCCCACGAGACTACGACGACTTTCGAACGAAGACGCCGCTCTCGCCCGGAACGAGGGCACCGCTCGATGCCGTGCGGCAGTGGCGCCTATGTACCCGCATGGCGTGCCACTTCGATCGGAGCGTTCGCGCCTCCTTTCAGACGCTCGCGAAACTCGGAGGGCGACTCGCCCACGACCTTTCGGAACGCCCGCGCGAACGCCCCGAGACTCTCGAACCCCACGCGCGGCGCGACGTCGCTCACTCGCACGTGGGGCTCCGCAAGGGCGGCCATCGCGGCAAGCACACGCGCGCGCTGCAAGTAGTCGCGAAAGCCAAGTCCTGTCTCGAGGACCAACTTGCGGTGAAGCGAGCGCACCGAGAGCCCTGCCACCCGGGCTACGTCGTCCGCCGAGAGGTCGACGGACAGATCCGAACGGACCGTGGCGACGGCCCGACGAATCTCCGGAGTCTCTCCGCTCGGCAGATCGAACGGACAGGGACTCTCCGCCCACAACCCCGTGAGCTCTGCGACGAGCGAAAACGTGCATACTCCACGTGTGTCGAGTGGGACGTCCGCCGCGTACCTCATCGCGAAGAGAACGAGCTCACGACCCAAGGCAGGCAGTTCGAAGACCCGAAGGCCATGGGGCACCCCCGAGAGGGAAGGGTCGAGGTACAGCGTTCGCAAGGAACTGGGCCCCTCCGACCGCACCCGATGCACGAGCCCGGCGGGAAGGAACGCCGCCCGCTCCGGTGGCAAGAGCCACGAGCTCTCGTCCGTGAGCAGTGTGAGCACGCCTCGGGACGCATAGAGGAGCTGGTGACGCGTGTGCGCGTGCGGACGACCTCGGATCGAAGGCGAGTCCTCGGCAATGGCAAAGCTTCGAGCGACCGCACTCGACTCGTCTACATGGGCTCTCATGGGACCCTCCAGGAGCGATCTCGACCCAAGGGGAAGCCTCTCTTCATGAACATCCGTCTGGAGCCAGCCATTCGCTTGTCGACGCTCGAACGAGTGCGCCGATCCCATCGCGAGATGCCGCGGGTCGCGACGTCTAAATCAGCGGTCATGATCTTCGATCAAGTCCCGCTGATTTAGACTGACTTGTCATCGGAGGACTCCGTCCTCCGCCGCAACTGGTGCGCGCAAAGC
>JAYUKI010001433.1:0-1985 GCA_043764595.1 Myxococcales bacterium
TGAGCGCGCCGACCGATGCTCAGCGTCGGGGACTCTTTCCCCATCGTGAGCGGAACGAAACCGGGTTCTCCGATTCCGCCGACGATCTCGATGACGTGAGTTCCCATGGACGATTAACGTCGGCGTTGCGCCGCCTCGTAAACGGAAGCCGGAAGATCCATGCCGTGCTCGTGGAGCTGCTCGATGCAGCGGGGCATGATTCCCGTCGGCCCGATCGTGCTTTCGATCTTGCCGGACGGGTCGAAGCCCGTGTACTCGCGCACGAAAATGTCCTGCATCTGATAGGTACTGGAGTTTACATCATAGCCCAAGACCTCGCTGATGTGCGTGATCTTGCGACTTCCATCCTGCAGGCGGGACACCTGGCAGATCAAGTTCACGGCGGAGGCGAGCTGAATGCGCAGCGCTTGGAGCGGCATTCCTAGGTCGCTCATCATGGCCATGGTCTCGAGACGCGAGATGGTGTCGCGGGGGTAGGTGGCGTGGAGCGTGGAGAGGCATCCGCCGTGGCCCGACGTCATCGCTTGGATGAGGTCGAGGGCTTCCCCACCGCGGATTTCCCCGACGACGATGCGGTCGGGGCGAAGGCGGAGGGTGGCCTTGAAGAGGTCGCGGATTTTCACCTCGCCGCGGCCTTTCGGGTCCGCGGGACGCGCCTCGAGCTGGCAGACGTGGTCCCTTTGGAGCTGGAGCTCGCGGGAGTCTTCGATGATGACGACCCGCTCGCCGTCCGGAATGAACGACGAAAGCGCGTTCAACATCGAGGTTTTTCCAGAGCCCGTGCCGCCGGCGATGAGGATGTTGAGCTTGGACGCGACGAAGGCCTTAAGCGATTGGGCCACCTCTTCGGTCATGGCGCCGAAGCCGATGAGCCTCTGGACGGTGAGCGTTTCTTTGAAGAAGCGTCGAATCGACACGCATGGGCCGTCCGGGGCGGCGGGTGGCAACACGGCCTCGATACGCGACCCGTCCGGCAGGCGACCCTCGAGAATCGGGCGCTCTTCGTCGATGTGCTTGCCGACGTACTGGGCGGCGTTTCGAAGGGCCGCGGTGAGATGCTCGACGCTCTCGAACTTCGAGTCCGCGAGGAAAAGGTTGCCCTTCTTCTCGTAGTAAATCTGATTCGGTCCGTTGATCATGATGTCGCTGACACCCGGATCGTCGAGCAGAGGCCTTATCGGCGCGAGGAACTGAAGCAGCGTTTCTTCGAAGATTTCTTTGGAGATCATGGAGCCTCGGTCACGCGGTGAAGGACCGACGATCGCGCTTCTTCGACGTGCCGGCCCTTCGGATCGAGCCGAAGGTACTCACGGAAGTGTTGGTCCGCGCCGACCACGTCTTGTTCGGCATCGCGAAGAAGGACGGCAAGCGCATAGTGAGCTTGTGCATCGTTGGGGCGCGCGTCGAGGACACGCTCGAACTCGGCCTTGGCGAGCTTGTTTTCCGCGGTGGCAGAATAGAGCGAGGCCAACACGAGGCGGACGGGCACGTCGTTCGGATGGGCGACGAGGTAGTCCTTGGCGTATTGCGCGGCGAGGCGGTAGCGCCCCTCCTTGATGCAGACCTCGAGCAAGAGGGGCATGATCTTTTTGGGATTCGCGCCCTGATTCATGGCGTCCGCGAGGTATTCCTCGGCGCGTAGGTAGTCGCCCACGGCCGCAAAACCGCGGCCGCGGTCGACAAGCTTGTCGACCGTGTGCTCGCGATTGTACGTGGCGACGTCGGCCTTGATGGCCTCGGCCTGCACCGACGAGCCGGCACAACCGATTGTGCCCAGGGAGATGAATGCATGCACTCCACATGCAACCGCGGCTCTTCCGAACACGAGCCTCGTCCGCTCGGTCTGCGAGGGCGCGATCACTTCTTCTGCTGCTGCTGCTCGCCGATCTTGAGCTTTATCTTTCGGTCGAGGTTCGAGAGCCATGTCACGTAGTCGCCCGTCTTTCCGAGAGTAAACTGCTGGAGGATTCGGACCTGACGCTGAG
>JAYUKI010001434.1:0-6622 GCA_043764595.1 Myxococcales bacterium
TCGGGACGGACGTCCCACCTTCCCGCACCTCCCCAAGCGAGGCCGAATGCGCAACAAGATCATCGCCGTAAACGCCGCCATCGTACTCATCGTCGGCCTCCTCTCGTTCGTGATTGTCCGCCAGTCTACGTTGGCGGCGGCGACCAACCCGGAGCGCATCAAGACCCATACGGAGCGCGATGCGCAGGCCGTGTCGGCGCGCCTCCAACTGGACGGCCTTCGCATCGAGCGATGGTTGGCTCAAAAGGCTACCGAGCCCGCGGCCCTCGAAGTTTTCAACAAAGCCTCCGACGGAGCCAAAGGGGACGCCGCCACGGCGTTCTGCGACAGCGTCGCCGGTGCCGCGAAGTCGGTCTTCTCGACCTCTCCGTCGCTCGTCGCGTTCATCGACGCGAACGGGAAGATCGTGGGCCGGAACGGCTCTCCTCTCGAACGAGGGGACGATGTTGGCTCGGCGTACCCGCTCGTCAAGGCGTCCATCGCGAAGGGCGCTGGCGGGTCGGACGTGTGGGTCGGTCGCAAGACGGACCAATACGTCGTCAGCTACACGCCGGTGAGGGATGCCAGTGGCAAGGCGACCGCTCTCCTCGTCTTGGGCATGGGTCTCAACGACGCCATGAGCCGGGTGAACGACCTCACCTCGGGTGGCGGTCTCGCCATCTATGTGAGCGACGGCAAAGAGACCAAGATCGCCGCCGCGAGCAACGACGCTGCCAAAGCCCTCGAACAGGAAGCCACCGATGAGGTGAAGACCGCCATCGGCAGTGGTCACGCTGCAAGCGGCGCAGGCAACGGGTCGGTTTTTGCGGCCAGTCCTCTCGACGGATTTGGCGACGGCAAGCACGTGGCTGCGCTCACGATTGGCACCGCCACGCTGATCGAGGCTCCCGCTGGGCTCGCGTGGCCCGTCCTTGGCGCAACGCTTCTAGGCCTCGTGCTGGTCGTGGTCGGCGGCGGGTTCCTTGGCACCTACATCTCGACGCCGATCAACACGCTCGAAGAGGGGCTCCTCGCCATCGTGAATGGCCAGAGCGACAAGCGCTTCAACATGGAGCACGAGGAGCTCGGAGGTCTCGCTTTCCGCATCGACCAACTCTTGAACGCCCTCATGGGAGTCGAAGAGGACAACAGCGACGAAGACGGCAGGCTTTCGCACCCGCCATCCGCTCGCAGCTATCAACCCGCAGCCGAGGTCGAAGCCGGTGCGGACGTGGCCGCGCTCAAGAACGAAGCCGCCGAGGTCTACTACCAGCGCCTCTACAGTGAGTACATCGCCGCGAAAAAGGCCCTCGGCGAAGCCACGGACCACATCACCGAGCCGACGTTCCGGTCGCGCATCCAAAGCATGGAGGCCGAGGCCACCCAGAAGCACGGACGCGCAGTGCGCTACCAAGTGAAGCGCGCCGACAAGGAAGTTCAGCTCCTTGCGGTTCCCCTCTCTTGACATTGGGCGCGGCGAACGAACTGTTGTCGCCGAGCAGTATCCCTTAGGCGTCCGCCGCCGATAACGCCTCGTCCCGTCTTGCCTTTTTGGTCAAGACCGCCGCCGGCATCCAAAGAAACGACACGCATCGACATGGGCTTTTTCGACTTCTTCAAAAAAGACAAGGGTTCCACCAAGAAGTCGTCTCCGGCGGCGAAGTGGGCGGAGGCGGCCGGCAGCAAGCGCGCGCAGAACTACGATCGCCAAGAGGCCCTCACCGAGCTCGCCAACATGGGCACTCCAGAGGCCGCCGAAGCTCTCCTGCGTCGGTTCACGTTCGTCATCGACCCGTCGATCACCGACCAAGAAGAGAAGGACCTTGCCGCGAGAGGAATTCTCGCGGCAGGCCGGGGCGCGGTGGATCCCATTCGCGCGTTCGCGGCCAAGGCCGAGAGCGTGTCGTGGCCCATGCGTCTCTTGAAGGAGCTCGTCGAAGAAGACGCCTACGTCGAGGAGCTTCTCACTTGGCTCTCCAAGTGGGACACTGAGTACGCGAAGTTCATCGATCCCAAGCTTCAAATCTTGGAAGAGCTCCAAGAGCACAAGCACGAGAAAATTCTCGCCGCGATCACCCGATTCATCGCCGACTCGAACGAGACCGCTCGGCTCAACGCCGTCATCGCAGCCCTCGCACAGGGGGATTCGGCAGCGGGCGATCCGCTCATCGTGCAGCTTCTCGAAGAAGAGAGCGTGCGTGTGAAGAACAAGATCTGCGAGGGCCTCATCCAACTCGGCGCGGTCATCCCGGACGACCAACGCGACAGCGTCCGCAAGGCCCTTCCGGAACGGTACGTCGTGGATGGTTCCGGGATGGTAAAAAAGGGCTGAGCGGTCCTGAGCGGCATCCAAGATCGCCGCTCGTCTCCTTTTGTCTTTCGGTCGCGACCGCGACTAGAGAGCCGAACAGTTGAATCCCGTCGGCTTTCGCCGGTTTAGCGGCGCCTTGCGTCGTCGCTCCTCCTCGGATACGAGAGCCCCCCGTCGGGGACTTCCAAGGGTCGTCTCCGTCGTCGTCGCTTCTAGCGATGCTTGCTAACCCAGCGAACCCTCGGTCCGAAAACCTGGTCGTCGCTCTAGGCCGTCCCCGTATGTCTTCCCCTCTCGAGCTCCGTGCTCCTGTCTCCCGTACCGACGTCGTTGCCGCGCTTGGCGACACGGGGTTTGCCGTGCTCGGTCCCGAAACGGTCGCGCACGCCGCCGAGATTTCGCTCCGGACGCTCGATGGCCTCGAGCGCTTTTGGGACGATTTGCCTCCGGACGCGCACCTGCGCGATGGTGGTGCCTACCGATTCCGCCGCCACTCTTGTTTCGTCGACGACGTGGAACGCGGCGAGGTGCTCTTGACCCCACACCGTGCGCACTACCAGCCCGTGACCTACAACGCCCTTCATGGCGGCATGGAACGCTGGTTTTCGCCCCTTGATCCGAACCTCGCCACGGCGCCCGCGTTTCTGTCTCTCGTCCGCGGCTTGGGCCTCTTGTTCGCCGAGGTCCGGACCGAGACCCAGTGGTTCGTCGAGGCCCACGCGTTTCGAATCGATCCGCGCGAAGGCGTTGGGCGTCCCACTCCGGAAGGTGCACATCGTGACGGGGTCGACTTCGTCGCGGTCGTCTTGGTCGATCGGCAAGGCGTGCGAGGGGGCGAGACCCGCGTGTTCGACGCGGATGGTCCGAACGGCGTTCGCTTCTCCTTGAGGGCGCGTTGGTCGGCGCTGCTGCTCGACGATCCGCGCGTCATCCACGAGACCACTCCAATCCTCCTCGACAAGCCCGGCGGGCATCGCGACACTCTCGTTCTCACGTACCGGGCCGCCGATTTTCAGTCTCGGTTGCCCCTCGACCCTCCCGCACGCGACTGAGTCACGTGAAGCTTGCGAACGAGCCGTTCCTCTACGAAGCGAGCACGGCAGCGAGCACGTTTTGCTCGGCACGCCGTCGTGACCCGCGCTCATGACCACTGCCGGGGGATCGCGCCGGGGGATCACGCCTTCGGCTTGCGTGTGAGCCCGAGCTCTTTCATGACGGCCTGCAGATCGTCCCAGCACTGGCGCTTGGCTTCGGCCTGCTGGGGCGAGTCCCGCAAGAGGTAGCTCGGGTGGTAGGTGGGCATGGTGGGAATGCGTCCCTTGTAGAGCTTCCACTGGCCTCGAACGCGCGTGATGCCCATCTTGGTGTCGAAGAGTGCGGCGACCGCCGTGTTCCCCATCGCGACCATGACTTTTGGTTTCACGTTCGCGAGCTGTTCGTCCAAGAACGGGAAACACGCGGCAAGCTCGTCGGGCTCGGGCCGTCGGTTCTCCGGTGGTCGGCACTTGACGATGTTGCAGACATAGACGTCGCGCTCCGGATCGAGCCCCATCGCGACGATCATCTTGTCGAGGAGCTGGCCCGCTCGTCCGACGAACGGAATGCCCTTCGCGTCTTCTTCGGCGCCCGGGGCCTCTCCGACGAAGACGATGGCTGCCTCGGGGTTCCCTCGCGAAAACACCGTGTTCGTCCGCGTCTCGGACAGACGACACGCGACACACGATGCCACCGTGTCCCGCAAGACGGGGAGGGACCGCGCCTCTCCAGTTGACGCGCGCGCGGGCACCTCCACGGCTTGTGACCGAGGCGCGGCACTTGGTTCGGGCGCACGTGATTCGGGAATCACGAACGCCCGAGGCTCTTCGCGCGCGCGGGCCGGCTCGGTGGATGACGGCTCCACGGTTCGGAGCTCTCGCGCGGTTGGCGCGGTCACGACGGCAGGGGGAGCAGGGGCAGGCGCGTCGGGCGCAAGTTGGGGACGAGGGCGCGCGGCCGAACGTTCCCCGCGTGGCACACCGTAGGCTCCACTGTCCCCTTGCCACTCGAGGTAGGCACGAAGGCTTGCCGCGATCGATCGAAGCTCGGTGCGTGGGTCCTTCGGCGCTTCGCTCACGGCCTCACCTCGCTCCCGCCTCGTTCCACATCACCTGGCGAACGTTACGTTTGCCGTGAAAATGCCTCCGACGGGCTTTCCCTCGCGGTCGAGGGCCGTCTGGTAGCTGCGCTGCATCGCGCACGAGCGTGCGGCGCGCCCGAAGCCGTGGCCGGGATCCGAGACGATTTTCACGGTGGCAGGCCGTCCGTCGGGGGCCACGGAAACCTGAACCAAAACGGCGGCTTGGTCGATGTTGTCTACGTCCGCTTCGGGGGGGAAAGGACAGTCGTTCCAGCTCTTCGAGCCCCCAAGGCCGGCCGAGCGCGAGCGATCCGGGCCGGTTTGGACTGGAGCTGGAGCTCCCGTACCCGTACCGCCGACCACGCCGGTGGGCGATGCAACAGGCGCGCGAACCGCTTGAGTGGCCGTTCCTGCCGCCATGGTCGTCCCACCCGCGTACGCGGTGCCCGAGCCCGTAACGAAAGAGTTCGTGAGGTCGACCGGCTCGTCCGGCTTGGTCTCCTGGGTGAGCACTGCGCCTGCGGCCGCTGCGGCTGCGACGGGAGCCTCTTTTGGCGGCTCGACTTTGAGGTCTTTCGGAGCCTCTTTCACTTCGGGTTTGGGCTCTTCTTTGGGCTCTTCCTTCGGGAGATCTTTGACCGGGGGAGCCTCCACTTCGACCTCGAAGGTCACGGGCGGTGCCTTGGCCTGGTGGTCCGGAAGGATCTTCGCGAAAAGCAGGCCTACGAGCGCCATGAGGATCGTCACGAAGCGAACGATCCAGGGCAAAAGAAGGTGAATGAAGACAGCAATACCCGCGAAAATCCAGACCGCCGCCCCACGCGCGTCGAGTCCAAGGACTCCGTCGAGCGCCAAGGGGCGGGACGGGAGCTCGGGTCGACCAGGGCTGCGGTAGGCGTGCTGCATGGTGGGCTACTTCTGGGGAGCAGGGACGAGAGGAGGAGCGGGGGCACCCGAAGCTACGGGCGTGACTCCGAAGGCGATCTTCGAGACCTTCGCGTTCTTCAAAAGATCGAGCACGTGGATGACACGACCGTGGGGCACGGCGCTGTCGGCTTTGATGACCGCGCGAAGGTCGGGCGTCTTTTGAGCTGCTTCTGCAGCAAGGGGTAGAATCGCGTCGTCGTTCGCGACGGGCTTCGAATCGACCTGCGTCGTGCCGTCCGCGGCGAGAATCACGCTGAAGACGACCTGGATGTCGCTCCGTCCGCTCGTGGCCTTCGGCAAGTCGAGCGGGACATTGGACTGCGACACGATGAGCTTTGCCGTCACCATGAAAATGATGAGCAAAACCAACATGATGTCGACGAGCGGCGTGACGTTGATGCCGTTGATCGCCTCGTCGGAATCTTGTGCTCCGCCGGCCATCAGTCGTCTTCCTCGGCGGTGTCCGCCTTCTTCTTTTTGTCCGACTTGTCGTCCGCCTTGGCGGCCTTGGCCTCAGGCTCGTCTTTGCGTGTGCTCTTCACTTTGGCGGGAGCCTTCGCCAGCTCGGCAAGAGCGGCCGGGTCGGCCTTCAAGTGGGCGAGCACGAGCGAGCTCATGGCATCCGTGTTCGCCAGGGTGGCTTTCACGATGCGCTGGAAGGCGTTGAAGGCTGCGACGGCGGGAATGGCGACCAGGAGGCCCACGGCCGTGGCGACGAGCGCCTCGGCGATGTTCGTCATGACGGCTTCGGGAGCGACGGCTGCCGTGGGGGCGGCGCCCGCGACAGCTCCGGCTGCACCAGGAGCCGCAGCTTTCACTTTGCCGAGCTCGTCGAACGCGCCGACGATCCCGATGACGGTCCCGAGCAGACCAATGAATGGAGCGTTGTTTCCGAGGGTGCCGAGGAAGGCGAGGCGCTTCTCCAGTTTGATTCGTTGAAGGGCGCCCGCACCGGCCATGGCCTCTTCGGCGCTTTCGGCTCCGAGCTCGGCCTCGACCACGCCAGCGACCACGACTGCGGCTTCGGCGCTTGGAGACGCCTCGAGTCTGCGTCGTGCGCCCTCGAGGTCGCCTGCACGGAGGAGCCGGGCGAGGTCCTTCATGAGTGCCGGGATGTCGTCACGAAGCGACCAGTAGAGAAATGCGCGCTCCAGCATGACGGCGAGCGACACGACGCTGAGGACGAGCATGAGGACCAAAAGCCAGCCGGCGCCGAGGCCGACCATTGCACTCTTCACGCGCTCGATGAGCTGATTCACGTCAAAGCTTCCTTACTGGCGGCGAAAGAT
>JAYUKI010001435.1:0-1981 GCA_043764595.1 Myxococcales bacterium
AAATACGTTCACCACCGTGTGCGCCGACGTGGACGAAGACGGCGACATGGACGCCTTCAACGCCGAGATCAAGCACTGGCACATCGGCGAATCGTCGGACGGCTCCCAGCTCTTGAAAAACGACGGAACTGGCAAGTACGCGCGCGTTCCCAATACGGAAAGTGGCCTCGGTCGAGAGCACACGATCTCCGATTGGAACGAGGGGGACATCGTGGCTTCGATCTTCGACTACGACGGCGATGGCAAAAAGGACGTGTTCATCGGCTCGTCCGACTACCCGGAAACGTACGGGCTGCTTTTTCACCAAGAACCGGATGGAAAGTTCCGTGAAATCGCGCGGTCGGTCGGGGTCGACCACTACCACGCCGTGGGCGTGTCGGCAGCAGACCTCGACGGGGACGGGGACCTCGACCTCGTCGTGTCCACGAGCGTGGCGCGCTGCAGTGGCGACGCCAAGTGCCCCGAAAAGGGCTTCGTGAAGGTCTACCGAAACGTCATTGGCGACAAACGAAACCTCGTTCGGATCAAGCTCGTCGGCGGCGGCGCTGGAAAGAGCAACCGCACGGGCATTGGCGCGCGGGTCACCGTAAAGACCCCGAATGGCACGCAGAGCCAAGAAGTGTCCGGGGGTTTCGGGCACTTCGGCCTCCAAAACGACACCGTGCTCACCTTCGGTCTCGGTGACGCCTGCACGATCTCGGAGGTGACCGTGCGCTGGCCAAACGGCCAGAAGACCGTGCAAAAGCTCGACAAGGGACTTCGCGCGAACACCCTCCTCGAGATCACCGAAGGCAGCGACAAGGTCGTGTCGAAGCCATTCTCGGGCGCAAAATAGCCCCGAAACCGCGGAAGCGCCGGCGCGAAAGGGAGGCCGAAACGACCTCCCCGGCGCGCCAGGGCACGGCAAAGAAGAAGTCTACGCCGTGGCCGAAGCTTCGGCGGCGAGGGCGGGGATGGCGTCTTTCTTCAAGAGTGGGAAGCCGAGGGCCTCGCGCTGGGCCAGGTAGGCCTCGGCAACGGCCTTCGCGAGCCCACGAACACGACCGATGAAACGTGCTCGCTCCGTGACGCCAATCGCGCCACGCGCGTCGAGGACGTTGAACTGGTGAGCGGCCTTCACGACGAAGTCGTACGCCGGCAAGACGAGCTTCTTCAGGGGATCGGCATCACGAGCAAGGAGCCGCTTGGCTTCTTTTTCGTAGTGGTCGAACGAAGCGAAGTGGGCGGCCGTGTCGGCTTCTTCGAAGTTGTAGGTGCTCCACTCCCACTCGGCGCGCTTGGCGAACTCGCCATAGGTGATGCCCGGCGCATAGGCCACTTGGTAGATTGAGTCGACGTCCTGGAGGTACATGCAAATGCGCTCGAGGCCGTAGGTAAGCTCGCCCGAGACGGGCTTGCAGTCGAGTCCGCCAATTTGCTGAAAGTACGTAAATTGGCTGATCTCGAGGCCATCCAGCCACACTTGCCAGCCAAGCCCCCACGCGCCGAGGGTGGGGGATTCCCAGTCGTCTTCCACGAAGCGCACGTCGTGGTCGAGGGCCTTCGTTCCAAGCGCCTTCAGAGACTCCACGTACTGATCTTGGATGTCGATCGGGGCGGGCTTCAAGATGACTTGGAACTGGTGGAACTGCTGCAGGCGGTTCGGGTTGTCCCCGTAGCGTCCGTCCGACGGCCTTCGGGAGGGCTCGCAGAAGGCCACCGCGTAGGGCTCGGGCCCGATGGCGCGGAGGAACGTGTTCGGGTTGAACGTGCCGGCGCCAACCTCCGAGTTGTACGGCTGCACCAGCATGCAGCCGCGCTTTACCCAGAAGTCTTGCAGCGTGAGGACGAGCTCTTGAAAGTACATGGGACGGCCCCGTCTTCTACCAGACATGTCCGGGCCTCGTCTTCGGCGATGCGGTGGACGGACCATCTCCACGCGAAGGACGGGCAAAGACGCTCCCGAGGCCTCGCGAGCTGGTCTATGGTCCCCGCAAAATGG
>JAYUKI010001436.1:0-6612 GCA_043764595.1 Myxococcales bacterium
ACGTGGACGCGGCCATCGGGAAGTACGAGCGTGCCATTGTGCTCGCGCCGCTTCAGCATCGCATTCTCTACAAGCTCGCCCTCGCCTACGTGAGAAAAGAGGCGTGGCAAAGCGTGGTCCGTGTCACCGAGAGGGCCATGAAGCTGGCGCCCACGTTTGCCAATTATGCCTCGACGCGAGGAATCGCTCTCGCGCGGTTGGCGGCAAAGGAGGGCGGAAGCTGGGCCGAGGCGCGTACCGCGCTGGAAGGGGCGCTCGCGCTCGACGACGGGGACGCCGACGCTCACCTCGAGCTCGGCGACGTGCTTCTCCACCTGGACGAAGAGAGGGGCGCGCTAAAGCATTATGATCGTGCGGTGCGCATTGGGCCGGATCGAAGCGCAGGGTACCTGAGCCTCGCCGATCTTTATCTGCGCCTAGCGTTCGTGCCCCAAGCCGAAAAGACACTCACCGAAGGGCTCCGCCTCACCCACGACGGGGGCACCTTCACGCTCTTGATGCTCATCGGCCATATCGCCGAGACCAAACACGACGCGACCGGCGCGCTCGCGCGGTTTGAAGAGGCCAAACACGCGTGCGGCGCGTGCACGGAGCGCGGGCAGCAGGTTGTGTTCTTCGAGCTTGGTGCCGCCTACGCGAGTGCGACTCCGCCGCGCAAGGCGGAGGCCATGGCGAATTTGGGGATGTTCTCCAAGCTGGTTTGCAAGGGGGCGCTGGCGTCGCGGTATGCGGATCAGTGTACGCAGGCGTATGAGATTGCGTCGCGGCTTGGTGGGGTGCGTTAGGTCGCTTCAGGTCTCGATGCCGAGCCATTCGTCGTACGCGTCGGCAGCCGAGTCGAATTGTAGAATCCGTCGATGAAGAAAAGGCGGTTTCGCGAGCGGCGGCGCTGACGGCTCTTTCTGCAGACGGCGCTTTGGGTTCTCCTCATTCCAGCGGGGAACCGCCGCGCTATCTCATGCGCAGCGTGAGCGCCAACACGGGCGCGGGCCCTGGGTAAGCGCGTCGCGTAAGGGGAACGGTTTGGGCCACCCGGCGAGCCGGTGGCGCGGTGGGCAGATGGGGTCAAATGCCGTCATTTCAGGCCAGATCACGGGCTGCGAGGGCGCGTGCGAACGTTGGTCCAGTGTATGCAAAAGCCATATGCGCCCCCACAAGCCAGGAAAAGGTACGAACATGCGCAAGCCGATCTCCTTCATGGTCTATGGCCTCGCCCTCGCGATGATACCGCTCACCACCGGATGCTTGTCCGAGCAGGATGCACCGGGCACACCGGACCAATTGACCGACGGACAAACGCCGGAAGGTGAACCTGCCGAAGGTGAGAGCGAAGAGGCGGTCAAGGGGGACGCGAAATGCAAGAACGGTAAGACCGTGGCCTTCATGCAGGCCAAGGTCACGAAGTACTGCAAAGGTGGCAATCCGAACGGCAACGACAACACGCTCGCGTGCTCGGCCGGGCTTAGGTGCTCCGAGCTCTCCAAGCGGGCCACGGCCACGGCGTGGTGCCTCGAGGCGCGCATCAATATCGTAAACCAGTGTTTCAATGGCCAGCCGGACAGGGCGCACGCGGAGCGTCTCCGGTACCACTCTGATCGACTCAAGAACTGCATCGACCTCGAAGATGCGGCTGTGGCCTCTGGGCTGTGCAAGCCCGCCGGTCCGCGCCCCCCCTATCCGGGGTGAGCCCGAACCCACATCGTATTTCGCAGGCTATCTCCCCGTAGAGCACCGCGCCTGCGCTAAGCGCCCTCCAGGAGTCTTCCTATGAGTCGGGTCTTCCAGTCCGCTTCCATCGAACGAAATGGTCTCAGGTCCGCCATTGCGTCCGCCGCTTTGTTGGGCTGCATGCTCGCGGCTTGTGCGTCGAGCGACCCGGCGCAAGATGGCGAGCAGGAGGTCGACGGGGAGTCTGCCGAAGCGCTGACGTCTTCACCCCATTCGCTGCGCTACATCTGCGCGAACAAAGGCGGTGGACCGTTCATATCGAGGAAAGCGGCCATCGCGCATTGTGGGATTGCGTCTTTCGTCATCGTCAAGACATTGAAGGAGTGTCGTGAGAGCGTGTGTGGGGACTGCCGAACCGATAGAGAGGCGTGCTTGCGGTGTGGGCGATGCGAGGCCGACCGATAATTCTCCCCAGGGTCCCGCAGATGCGTCGTCGGCCGAACGTCGACGCTCTCCCTACGTGATGGGCCGAATGGAAGCCGTGGGGACGCCCATGGCTTCCGAGAGCCAGCGGACGAGCTCGGCTCGAGGCATATGGTCGCGAATCACGACGAGCCGGAGGTCCCATCCTGAGGCCTCCTGCGGACCGTAGGAAAAGCCCGTGTCGCACGGGCGATCTCCCGACGTCGTGAGGGGAACGGCGTCGCAAACGAGCTCGATGCGGTAGACGCGCGCGTCGTCCCGGACATGGCCCGCACTGTCGGAGAAGGATATCCACGGGGCTTCGGGGCCCTCCTCGCCCAGGTACATCGCCGGCGAGAAGTGCACGACCACGGCCTGGTTCGCGGCGTGGGCGACGAGGTGCCGAACGTCGGACGAGGCGTGGGTCACGAGGCACACGACGAGCGTCTCGATCTCGGAGGCGGCCAGCACCGCGAGGCGCGATCCGAAGTGGGCCACGAGCTCGGAGTGCCTTCTGCGCAGAGAAGGTTCCGCGGGATCGAGCCAGAGCGCGGCCCAACGCAGGATGGCCCCAGTGCGGGACGCCAGTCGCTCGGCTGCTGCGAAGCCGTCCGCGAAACCCTCCACGCGGACGGCATAGACCTCTTGGACGCTCACGGCCCGGTACGGTAGCGCGAATGACGACCGGCCACTGCTCGGGCGTTCGAGGTGGACGCGCCGTTCCGACGTACCCATGGTCGGCGGCGTGGTCCGACGGGAGCGCGCTCATACAGGTCGGCGCGGCCAGCGGGTCAACCCTCGCCGCTCACGTGCCCCACGCACGCGCCGGCGCGTGACGCGCGGTGCTCGCTTGCGCGGAGGTCGATCCGCGCCTGCGGCACGCTCCCCGCACAGGAGACGGGCGAGACGAGCGAGACGAGCGAGACGAGCGAGACCAGCGACGTTCGGGGCCACCACCAGACCCGGGAAAGAACGCGCGTTGTGCAACGGCGCACAATGGCATGCTCGTACTTCCCGACGGCCGCGTTCACTTCGGTCGTGCGAAAAGCATTGGGACCATGCGGCGCGCATTGGGCCGGATCGAAGCGCAGGGTACCTGAGCCTCGCCGATCTTTATCTTCGCCGAGGGTTCGTGCCCCAAGCCGAAAAGACCCTCACCGAACGGCTCCACCTCACCCACGACGGGGGCACCTTCACGCTCTTGATGCTGCTCGGACAGATCGCCGAGACCAAGCGCGACGTAAGCGGCGCGCTCGCGCGGTATTGAAGAGGCAAAACACGCGTGCGGCGCGTGCACGGAGCGCGGGCAGCAGATTGTGTTCTTCGGGGTTGGTGCCGCGTACGCGAGTATGACTCCGCCGCGCAAGGCGGAGGCCATGGCGAACTTCGGGATGTTCTCCAAGCTGGTTTGCAAGGGGGCGCTGGCGTCGCGGTATGCGGATCAGTGTACGCAGGCGTAGGAGATTGCGTCGCGGCTTGGTGGGTTGCGTTGGGTGGTCAGGGCGAGGGGTTTGGCGGGGCCGGGAGATCGGTGGGTGTCTTCAAGCCGTCTGGGCCGCGGAGCCAGGCCATCCGTCAGCCAAGTCCGAGCTTCTCTATCATCGGATTGGTAAACACGCCGCGCGCCTCGGGCGTCGGCAACAGCGTCACACGCGCTGCCTTCCAACGCGCGACGCGATCGACGCCAAAGTACTTCAGCACGCTCGCGCTATCCATGCCGTACTCCTGCCCCCAATGGCACGTAAACGGGATGTTCTTCTCTCCAAGCGCCTTCCACACTGCCGCGTAGATCGCGCTGATGTCGGCGCTGGCGAGGCTCGGAAACTCGATGTACGTGTTCATCGTCGCGAGGTTTGGCCCAAGCAGAGCGGTCGTCTTGGGAATGAAGCGCACTCCGATGGCGCCAAGGAGATGCTTGTCCACCTTCGCCTGCGCGCGCAGTGTATCGATAACGGTCCGCACGGCGACCTCTGCGTGGGAATGCGGAACGACAACCTCGGAGCTTCGCCCGTTGCCTTCCGGAAGATTCGTCGGGCCGAAGTAGGTGCCAGGGAATACCGGTTGCACCTGACGTGGGGGGTATTGGCCCTCCGTTTGGGCCGCGACAATTTTCCCGACGATCTGTCCGACCAGACCAGCATCAATGAGGGGAATCAGCGACGAGAGGAGCCTCGACGTATCGGACGAGATCGACGACGGCACCGGCGGCGACGGTACGAACGCCGAGTTCGGCTTTCGCTTCCAGAGCATCGTAGCAAAGGCGCCGTTCGCGCCGTCGTTCGCGTACGGACTGAAGATCACTGAGAAGAAGTCCGGGTTCGGCATCGGATTTAGCCCGGACGTGTCGAGTGTGCTGATGGCCCGCCAGATCGCAGGATCCTCGAGGGGCCGGCCGACGCACTCACCACCGAGTTGGTATAGCGGTTCAGCCTCGATGATGACGGAGTGGACGAAACCCAGCCCGCCCAGGGCGACCTTGGCTGCGTTGAACGTCTCGTCCGCCGGAAGGTCTTGGGTGGCGAAGCCAGTGGCGTCGCTGAACCACTTCGTCAGGTCGGCGGTGAAGCTGCGTTGCGTCGGTTGGAGGAGGACTGCTTGGTTCGGCCCCGTCACGATGTAGATGCCGAGCACCGTGTCGTGCACCGCGCCCACGTTTAGATGCGAACCATGGGTGCCCGTCGCGATGCAGCCTGCGATGCGATGACCATCGCTCGCGCCCGTCGTCTTGAGCGCGAGCCCGTAGTCGCCAAGGAAGTTGTTAATGAGGCGAATCGTCGCCCCCCCCTGTGCAATGATTGGGACCGTGCCAGGCGCGGCCCCCGAACGATATGCAGGCGTCACCCAGGCTTCGTTGACGGCCGCGAGCTGATTCCACGTGCCGGGGTCAAGGAGGACGTTCCCCGGATCGAGGATGTTCGATAGTGACCACCGGGAGCCGATGGTGCAGAGGCGCTCGACCGGCGAAGCTAGGCAATAGGTCAGTAGCGCGTTGAGGGCCTGGGTGTCCGCTCTCTCGGAGGTCGTCCCCGGAGGCGGTGCCACGGTCCCTGGCGTGACGTAGGCGGGAATAGATCGGTTCACGATCGTGTGGTGGAAGTTCGACCACGTTGAGAGCGTGGCGACGGAGGTGAACGGAAGCGGCGGGATAGTGCGCATGGCTCGCTCCTCTACGGTGAAGTGCCACCGTCGGGCATTGTGGTAGGGATTCCGGAGGTCGGGACCGTCGTCGTCGATGTGGGTGTGCCGGTGGTAGCCTGCGGAGGACCGGCGCACTCGGCGATCACGACGGCATCGCTCGAATCCGAGTTTTCGACGAGGATCCTATCAATCCCGTAGCGACACTCCGGCATCGCGAAATAGGTGGTACCCGAGTGATTGAATCGGGAGGTGTCGAACGCTCCGTCTGGCTTACAGGGTCTCTCGTCTCGCTCGCAGCGCTGGTGTGGACCCATCACGCCCGTGGAGGCGCCAGGGCTTCTACGGATTACGATGTTTTTCGAGCATCCAACGAGCAGGATTAAAAGAAGGCTCAGATAGACAAAAGAACGCATCCTAGATCTCCTTACTCGCACATCATGCTCCAGCCACATTCGCCTAGAACCAGGGGCCCAATTCCACGCAAGCCAAAAGACCGGTCGGACCTGGGCACCAGTGTTTTCGCGATATTCCGAAAGGGGCCAACTCGTTTGGCGGAATCGTCACCGGTGGTTCCTGATGAAGAGAAAGGACGTCGGCGCACCGTCTGGCGAAGTGCCTTGCACGATCTTCGCTGACTTGGCGTCGCCGCGGGAAAGGTGCTTGAGGATCTCTCCCTGACGTTCATGCAATGTGCCTGGCCAACTGAGACAGATCCAAGCGGCGGTTCCGTGAGTGGTCTTCAGCTTGTCATTTCAGGTCCCTCTCTCCCCGGATCCACTCTAGGTGGCTCGAGAGAGCCTGTATTTTTGTTGGTTGTGACGCGAAAAACGCAAGTCCTTTCGACGACGCCACCGAACCGCCCCATTCCATCCTCGGCTGGTCCGCCGAACCCGCGCCAACCAAATAAACCGAGCCCGCGAGCTCTTCCACCAAACGGGCTAATCCCGACTTCACCGCGCCCGCACCATCCGCCCACCGTCAAGTGAACCGCCCACGAACCACTCGTGTCAACGACTCTTCGCGCCTCTCGCACAGATTTTCGTCACGCCAAATCACGCCACTCGTGGCGTGCTACGCCAAAGTTGGCGCGCCACCGGTGGCGCAAGTGGATCCCCGGAGCCTCATGGAATTCACGTAGGCCCCACACGACCACCCAAGCAGTTTCCACCACTTGGCCGTTACGCCCCGCTGTCGCGCCCACGTGCGCCCCTTGGCACAGTTCCAAAATGCACCGCCTGGCGCCCGGCGGTGTGGGCCCGCGGCCTACCTGCTTCCCCGAACCGTCCCGCGTCCCACGATGAGTGGGCTTCGCACGCCGAGCCCGCCCGGTTGAGCACGTGCGTA
>JAYUKI010001437.1:0-1975 GCA_043764595.1 Myxococcales bacterium
CCAGTCCCGCTCGAGTCATTTGCTTTCCCGATGCTAGGCATGTTCGGTGACTTCGACAGCCCGGTTCAGAACACCCGGGCATTCGCTGCGAGGTCGCCGAGGGCATACGTAGGAACCGTAGTGTTCAGCGATCGCCTCCATGTAGGCACAATCTCGGCAGCCACTATGCCAAGCTCGTATGCCACGGCTCTGGTGTCGTTCTTCACGACCAAAAAGGTGAACAATCCCATCGCCCAAGCTCGCGTGTTGTCCGTGGCACAGCTAGGAGGACGCTGACGACGGTCGATAAAACGATCAAGAAGCCCTTCTCGGACGGGACGGCGGCGGTGGACGTGACGCGCTTCGTGATCCCCGAAGCGCCGGACCTGCCGAACCTTCGCGCGGTGCTCTCGGGCGTTTCCTGCTCTCATCGAGGGCGCCATGCGCGGAACCACCACCGAGACGCTCCCGGCTTCGTGCGAGGAGGCGTTCGATCTCACCCACGACTACGATCTCCGCCTCGCGTGGGACACGCTGCTCTCCGAGGCGTACCTCGAGGATGGCGCGAAGGTCGCCGCCAAAGGCGCCACCGCGACGTGCGTCGGCCGCGGCTGGCTCTCGCGGTTCGCGCTCACGACGGTGTACGTGTCGTTCGACCGCCCGAACGTGGCCGCCGTCAAGCTCGTGAATCGGCCGCCCTTCTTCGAGACCTGGGCCGCTTCGATACGGCACGAACCGGCGGGAGAAGGGCAGTCGACACTGACCTACACGTACAACTTCACCGCGCGCCCGCGCTGGCTCGCGTGGCTCCTCGAGCCGGTGATGGCGTGGTTCTTCGCGCGCGAGACGCGCCAAAGGCTCGCCGCAATGCGCGTGTATTTCGCGAGGAGCCGCGCCCACGGATAGGCCACGATCGGACCACGAACCAGGACGGTGGACGATTCCCCTCCATATCCACGGCCCCTCCAGAAACCCTTGCGTATCCCGTGTACCTCTCTCTTCCGGGCTTTCCCAGTTTGCCATCGTGCTCGGCGGCATCAAGGGTTCGCGCCTTCGGCGCCGCTTCGCGCCCTTGACACCGCCTCCGCTCGATGGCGGGCGAGGGGGCCACGCCCGCTCGGTGCGGCGCGTGGAGGAGCGAATGCCATGTTGAAGATTCAAGAGCTCGCGGTGGAGATGAGTCGAGGCCTGCGAGAGCCCATTGGCGAGATTGAAAAGGCGGATCGGGACTTGGGAAGGCAACTGCGGCGTGCGGCGGCGAGCGTCGTGTTGAACATGGGAGAAGGCTCGGGATCCGTGGGCGGGATTCGGCGCGAACGGTATCGGACGGCCCTTGGGTCGCTTCGGGAAGTCGAGGCGTGTTTGGCCGTCGCGGGGGCGTTTGGGTACGTCGCGGGGGTTCCGGCGGACGTCGTGTCGTGCGCGCGACGGGTGGGCGCGGGGCTCCGGAAACTTACGTGAGGTGAGACGGCTCGGGCGTCGCGGGGGAGCTCGCGACGCTTTTTGAGCGGGAGGCGCAGAGCGCAAGGGCGGGAGGCGCAGAGCGCAAGAGCGGGAGGCGCAAGAGCGGGGAGCGCAGGAGCGGGAGGCGCAAGAGCGCAAGGCGCCGCTTGGCTTCACCGAAAACGGTCCGAGGTTGCACCCGAGAAGACACCTTGCGTGAGGAGAGGAGGAGGAGAGCAGTGGCTTCTCGGGTGGCCTCGTTCTTCCTCTACGCTCCATGCCTTGGGGTGGTTTCGGTCGTTGGAGTTCTTTTTTGCTGCGATTCGTGGCAAATAGCGAAGAATGGATGCCATTCGGGTTCGCGGGAGCCAAAAGCCGCTCATCGGGCGTGTTCGGGTAAGCGGCGCGAAGAACGCTGCCCTCCCGATCCTTTGCGCCACCCTGCTGTCGGACGGCGCCAGCCGCCTTCGCAACGTGCCGAAGCTCCGGGACATCGACACCACCGCCGCCCTCCTCCGCTTCATGGGCCGCGGCGTCACCGTCGAATCGCCCG
>JAYUKI010001438.1:0-6587 GCA_043764595.1 Myxococcales bacterium
TCGGGAGCGAGCCCTTCCTCCGCGCGGCGTTTCGGAGCTCTCGAAACGGCGTCCGCGAAGGCACGAACCGAGGCGTCGCGTGGTACGCACGTCACGCGAGCGGGGTGCCGAGCGGCGACCTCTTCGAGCCCCGAGACGACCCTGGCCACGACGGGAAGTCCCTCGGCGAGCGCCTCGAGATGCACGAGCGAGAGCCCCTCGTGGAGACTCGCCGAGACGAGCACGTCGGCCGCGGAGACCTCGTCCTCCGGGGTCTCCGAGGGGCCTACTCGAAGAATGCGCTCCTTGGCTGGGCTCGATTCAATCTTCGCCTCGAGCCGAGCGTCCTCGGAGAGCGAAGCTTCGTTGCGTGCGACAGGCTCACCGACGAGCCAGAGCCTCGCGTCTACCCCGCGAGTGACGAGCTCCTCGAGCACCGAGACGAGCTCGGGGAGGTTTTTTTGCGGGCGAACGTTGGCAATGGCCAAGACCACGAGAGTGCCGCTCTCGGCGCGTCTCGCGCGGCGAATTCGCTCCCTCGCGCCCGCCTCCGACGGCCGGGGAGCGATCCCGTTCCATACGGTGCGGACACGTCCCGGAAACGGAGCCTCGGCCTCTTTCGCGACCTCGTGCGCACACGCGATGACGAGCGCCGGCGCCCGCCCATCCGTGCCTTCGGGCCACCCTGTGCGTGCATTGTGCAAGTGAATGGCGACGGGGATCCCGGTCCGCTCGAGTGCTTCGAGTCGTGTGCCGTCGATGAGGTGGGCGTGCACGACGTCCGGCGCGAGACGGGCCGCGAGCTCGGCCACGGACTCGCCGGTTTCGTGAAGGTGCACCGTGCCTTCGGGGTCGGGAAACGTGCTCCGTACGGGCCGTGATGTCGTTGCGAGGAGGCTCGTGGCGTTGAGGGATCCGAGCTCTCGATGAAGGGAAAGCACGACTCGCTCGGCGCCCCCACGGTGGAGCGTGGTGGTGAGCTCGAGTACCCGAAGTCGTGTGTCGAGAGCGACGTCGAGGTGTGGATGCACGAAGGCCCGCACGCGTCGCGCGTCGATCGCTCGTGAAACGAGCGTCTCGAGCGAGCCTTCGGCGGCCTCGAAGAGCGCACGAGGATCCTCGACATAGAGGCTCGCGAACGTGCCCTCGCAGAAGTCCCCCTCGAGGCGAGAGGGCGAGCCCGCTGGAAAAGGCTTCTCGAGAGCGGGCGGAACGGCACCCTCCAGGGCGCGACTCCGGCCCACGGCCACCACCGGAAGGCCCGTGGCGCTCTTCGGGAGCCCGGCAAATCTGGCTCCTGGGACCGAACCTTCCCGCAAGAGCCAGACCGGCGAGCAAAGGCCTCGAAGCGTGCGACCCAAGTGTGCCGTTTGCGTTGGCGGCGCGCCCGACCATCCGAGCCCATCCAAGGCGCGCCGTGTACGGGCGACGAGATGGGCCGTGCCCTCGCCGAAAAGGACGATGGCGATCGCGTCACGCGGTCTCATGAAACTAATACGCGCTTGGATTTCCGAAGAAAGGTGTCGAGGTGTCGGTAGTCGTGGACGATTCGTCGCGATGGAGGGTCTCGTGCACGACGAGGACATCGCGCGAAGGATGCGCCTGTGACGAACGAGGCTTGTTTTTGACTTGCTTCGAGCTCACTTGACCCTGTGGTCCGCGGTACGTCGGTGCGGCGGCAAGGACCTCGACGATGCGAATCATCTCGGGGGCGCCGCCCGTGTACACGAACGTCTCGGGGCCCTCGATGGGCACGACGTCGCTGACGGGAACCCCCTTTACGAAGGCCTCGTATTTCACCCGACTGCCGAACGGAAGGTCCGCGACGATCACGAAGCCGTCCGCCTCGGTGCGTGTCGTGACCCCCTTCGGAGACGTGCCACCGAGAGCGCCCGTTGCACCCGACCTCTTCGGTGCGAAGAGAAAATAGAGTGCGCCTGCGCCAGCGACGAGGCCCAGTGGAATCAGGATGGGCGCCAGCGACGGGCCCGACGGGGGCTCGGGGACCTGCGAAGGTTGTTCGACGACGTCGGGCTTCTTGAGTGTGAGAGGAGCTTCGCCCTGCGAGCCCGCGCCCACTTTCAGATTGGGTGTGTTCGACTTCACGAAGGCGAGGCGAAAGCCGTTGTCGGCATTGCGTGTTCCTGGCGTGTTCGCGTAGCGCGCCGCGGGGCGGCCACGGCGAGGCTCGCGGTTCCACGAGCCTCCTTTGAGCACCCGGCGCGCTTTGCCGGCCGGGGCTTCGCGCACTTCGGGATCGATGGCTTCGTTCGTCGTTCGAGGCGCGTAAAAGTCGGACGTCCACTGGTTCACGTTTCCGACGATGCCAAAGAGCCCAAGTCCGTTGGCAGGCTTTTCCCCCACGGGACGCGTGCCGTTGCCGGCGTTGGTCTTGAAGAAGCCGCGGCCTTCGGCGAGGCTCGTGCCGAACGCGGTCTCGGTTCCTCGCGCGGCGCGCTCGAGCTCGGCTTCGGTGGGGAGCCGCACGTGCTCTCCCGATTTTTGCTCGGCCCAGCGCGCGAACGCGAGGGCGTCGTCGTACGTGACGATGACGACCGGGTGCTGGTTCGTTTGGGGAAATCCAGGGCTCTTCCAAGTGTATTCGGGCTTCTGGACGAGGGCTTTTCCATCCCATCCGAAGCCGCCGCTGTCGCCTTTTTCGGCTTCGGTTCGGTAGTGTGCGTCGTTCACGAATGCCGAGAAGTCCTCAACCGTAATGGGGTATTTCGATAGGTAATAGGCTTGCGTGAGCGTGACCTCGCGCAAGACCTCGTCGTCTTCGCGTCCAGTCTCGTCGGCGGGCGAGCCTTGTTTGAACGTGCCGGCGGGCACAAGGACGAACGGCAGGACTACCCCTTTGCCGAGCTCGAGCGACCGCTCGTCCGCACGGGCGTGACCCAGGCCGAGCCACGAAGCCGCCAAGAACCCGACGAAAGAGCGCTTTCGGAAAGCCATTTGGGCGAGCTTAGCAGGCTCGTCCGGCTTGGGTTGAGCTCGCCTTCGGTCCGATTTCCAGGGAGACATTCCTTTTCAAGGGCGTCGGCTCGCGGTATCGCGTTCGCCATGACCGACAGAGTGCCGCTCGATCCCTCGGGCACGTTCGGACCGACCCAGCCTTGTTTCGGGTGCAGCCCGTCGCATCCGTTCGGTTTTCACCTCGAGCCCTACCGCGAGGGCGAAGAGGTGTGTGTCGACTTCACTCCGGGGACCGAGTTCCAGGGCCCTCCGGGTCTCATGCACGGAGGCCTCGTGATGACCCTCGCCGACGAGCTCGGTGCTTGGGTGGTCCTCGGCCTCAAAGAGCGTTTTGGCTTCACCGCGGCCATCGAGGCACGCCTCCTGAAGCCCGTGCGGATAGGCGTGCCCGTGCACGGCCGCGGGGCCATCACGAGCGACACTCCGCGCATCTTGAAGATGCAGATAACGCTCGCACAAGAAGGAGCCGAGGCGTTTCGCGGGACACTCACGTTCGCTCTCCTGGACCGAGCGGGGGCCGAAAAGCTCCTGGGCGGACCACTGCCCGACACCTGGGTTCGATTCGCGAGGTAGCGGAACCGCTCGACCCTCGTGCATGGTCCCAGCGGCACCGATCGAGCCGGCGACGGGCCCACCAACGGGAGTGACGGGCAAAAGGTGCGGGATTTGAAGCGTTTTCTCGATCACGCGAGGAGCTAGGGGCTGGCCTGCTTCGTGCTCCCTCTCCGACTCGTGCGATCCCACCCCACTCGTCAAAATTCCGACACGCCGGACTCTTCAGCCGAAGGCGCGACCTCGCCACCGCCGCTGGCAGCGCCTGCCGTCCACCGCAGCCCGCTGAAGAGCGAGGTGACCCTGCGCGCCTACAAGACGCCATTCGAGCCATTCCTGGTGACGAAGCTGCGCTTTTGGCCGCCCCACCACATCCCGCGCCTCCTCGTGCCGAGGAAGGACTTGCGAGCCCGCGGCTGCACCCTCGAAGAACGACTCGTGGCCATTCATGTCGACGGGGTGTCGACCCTCGCGGAGCTGTCCGAGCTCACTGGGCTCGATCTGAGCGTGTTGTCGATCCACGTCGGCGCCATGTGCGAGCGCAAAGTCCTCCAGGTGGAATGACTCGTTCCTCGTGGAACCAGGCTCAGGCGGTCGTGTCGGTCGAGATCAGATGGCGAACGAGGGCCACCATGGCTTCGGCGCCCGCGAGCTTCGAGATGAACCCCGTGGCTCCAGAGCCTGCCGCGCGTTTGGCGAGCTCGTCGTCGGGAAGGCCCGAGAGAAGAAGGATGGGAACTGGTTTCGTCGCCGCACGACGAATGCGTCCAACGAGCTCGTCGCCGAGCGTTTCGGGCATTTTTACGTCGACCAGAAAGAGATCCGGTGGCGACCGTAGGCTATGGGCGTCGAGCTCGGCGACGGTTCCGGCCACGTCGACGTCGAAGCCTTCGTCTTCGAGGACCTGTTGCGTGATGCTGAGAGTGAGCTCGCTGTCGTCGATGACGAGGATTCGCGGAACGTGCATTTGGGTGGGCTCCAGGTATGCGCAACGAAGCCCTGAATGGCCCGACACGGACCTTGGGTCTTTGGCGCAGCTACGGGGCCAAAGTACACCAATGGCAGGGCCCTGGTGGGTTTTGGCGCGATCGGGGCGTCAGCGTGCGTCTTTGGCGGAGAAGTAGGTCTCGAAGACCTTGCTCGCGACCTGGTTTCCCTTGGACCACCAAGTCACGTCGTTCGACAAGAGCACTGCGACGGCGATCTCGGGCCGGTCGACCGGCGCAAAACCTGCGAACCAAGAGACCATCCGTACCGGGTGGCCGCCCACGAGCGTGCCCGTTTTTCCGGCCACGCGGACGTTCGGAAGCACGGGCTTTCCGTTCTCGTGGAAGGCCTTTGCGGCCGTGCCGCGCTTGGTCGTCACTTCGAGCATCTGCTTCATGGCCCGGGCAGTCTCGACGGTCATGGCCCGGCCCACCGAGACGCGCTGCGGCGTCCCCTCGCCCGCGTGGGCGAAGAGCTTTATCTTCTCGCCATCGTTGGCAATGGTCTGCATGGCAAAAAGGGCGCCCAAGGGCGAGAGCTTGGCGCTCCAAAAGCCCGCCGACGAGCGCGCGAATCCCAGGCGATCGTCGGGAATGGTGAAGTCTCCGAAAGGCGCGTCCACATCCGCCGGAACCCTGCCACCGAAGCCAATGGTGGAGGCCGTGGAGCGTAGCTCGGACGGCGTGAGGTGTTTGAGGGTCAGGCGGGCAAAAATGCCATTGATGCTGAGGCCGAGGGCATCGCCGAACGGCGCACACCCAATGTCGCGCGGACTGTCCACGAGATCGACCTCGTCGATTCCGTGCTCCGTGTCACTGAAGCACTGACGCGTGCTCAGGGAGACTTTGCGACGGTCGAGGAGCGCGGCGGTCGTGGCAATCTTGAAGACACTCGCGCTGGACGTGCTGGCCTCTTTGACCCAGTCGCCGGGCCCGCGGGAAGCCCAGGCAAGAATGCGCCCCGTGCGGACGTCCGACACGACGATGGCCCCGCCCGGAGCCCGTGACTCGTCGAGGAGGTGGAGCATCTTGGCTTGGAGGTCCGCATCCAGCGTCGTCTTGCCGGTGAGGCTTCCCTGCGAGGCATGGAAGATGGGCGCTTCGTGGGTCGCTCCACTTGCTCCAGCTGCGTGCGGCGCTGCAAGTCGTGCCGACGTTCCGTGCCGAGCGGGCGGAGTGGTCGACTTGAGCCCAGGCTTCGCGGATGCGGTGGCCTTCGAAGGCTGTGCCATCCCCGTTTCGGGAATCGCCGCGAGTGCGATCAAGAGCACCAACGAGGTGAGGACTCGGGCCATCCTTCGCTCGTACGCCGGACGTGTGCAAAAGGGCAAAGAACGTGCAGTCTGCGCGGATGAGCGCCCTGCTCCGCGCACTTTCTCTCGTCCTCGCCTTGACCGTCGAAGAAGGTCGGCTACCTTGACTCGCGCTGCTGCGTCGAGACCGCCCCGTCTCGTCGACACCTACTTCTCTGCGGGCCCGGATGCTGTTCTTCACGTGAAAACGCGAAAGAAAGGCATGGCCGGAGTGCTTTGCCCCGACGAAGACACGTGTGTCCGGCTCTTCAGAGCGGTGCATCGTGGCCCGTCCGGGTCCACTCGCCCGCGTCTCGGTTTGAAAGCAGCGTGCCATGGGCACTTTCGATTTCCTGCATCCAATGGTGGATGCTCCGTCGTGTTTTCGCGTCGATAACCCCCAAGGGCTCGACGTTCGTCTTTTTGCCAATCCAGACGTCCCGTTCGAGCGGGAGTCCTTCGACCAACTGTTCGACTTTCTCGACGTGGCTCGGGCCTCTTCCGAAGCCGGAACCGCGCTCTTTGGCGATGCTCCGTTCGGAATCGACCGTGTCGTTCTCACTCCGGACTTCCACAAGGGCTCCCTTGTTCCCGTGGGAACGGTGGCTCGCGCACGAAACATGTGCATTCCGCAGGCGATCGGAAACGACGTCTGCTGTGGCATGCGTTTGCTCGTGACCGATCTCCCCGCAGAGGCCCTCGAGCCTTTTTGGGCGGACATCCAGAAGCGCCTTCGGGCCATTTTCTTCGCTGGCGAGCGCGACATTCCCATGTCCCCACGTCAGCGGGAGGCCGTGCTGCG